>CAMLKA010000023.1 GCA_946480535.1 uncultured Candidatus Saccharibacteria bacterium
CTCGGCGCAGGCGAGGTACTTGCCGAATACAACGCCCAAAATGCTGGCACCGAAACAGGCCTGACGCTCCAAACCGTCGTGCCAGGAGTGTCGAATACAAGCAGTTTTAATGTCATTACGCTCACCTCGGGTTCGTCGTATTCGCTGGCTATCAATCAAAACCACGACCTTCAAAGTGGAGCAAACACGATCCCCGCTGTTAGCGGAAGTATCGCCTCGCCTAGTGCATGGAGCGAAGGCACTACAAAGGGCCTCGGCTTTACTCTAACGTCGACCAATGCCACGGCGATACCAGCAAAATGGAATACTGGCAGCTCCTATGCCGCACTGCCAAATTCTGCAACCGCTTTTTATACGCGCACGGGGCTACAAACAGGCGGAGTAAAGGATATTCTTGGCGTTCAACTGCGCCTTGATACCGTTACAGACCAGGCAGGTGGCTCATACTCGAATGCAATGTATATTACAGGGACGGCTAATCCATGAGGTTTGCGGCCCTTATCGTAAGCGGAGGAGTAGCAGCTCTATTGATGAGCTTCCTGCCGGTCGTTTCGGCTTCAGCGAGTAGTATTTCTATAGCGCCCCTCACATACCAAACGGCATTAAAGGCAAATGAAGATCAGAAAGGGTACGTCGATATCCTAAACCCCGAAGCGAGTGATACTGAAGTGCATCTTAAGGTCCAGGCGTTTCGTCAAATCGATAACGAGGGGAGTCTACAATTTTATGATGACGCGGCGATTTCCGAAGGCGTAAAACTCGACCTCACCGATGTTGTCCTCGGACCAAATGAAGGAATTCGAATTTATTTCATTCTTGACGCTTCGGTACTCCCAAGCGGAGATGTGTTTGCCGCAATCCTGGCAAACACCGGCGATGCAAATGAGGGCGTCGTCAGTGTGCCA
Source organism: uncultured Candidatus Saccharibacteria bacterium (assembly GCA_946480535.1). Next base: position 906 of record CAMLKA010000023.1, read on the forward strand.
TCGGCACAAGTTGGCACGTTGCTCCTCCTGACGAACGGAACTCCTCCGGCTCACCATGCAACGGTAAGCAAGTTTTCGGCCGACTGGCTCCAAGTGGGGAGTGGCATTACTGCTCAAATTGATGTCACCAATACCGACCCAGCCGAAGGGCGAGCACTTGGGTTTATTCCGAAGATTCAGTTTGGCGTTAACCCATATCACAGCCAGACCGTTGACGGACCGCTCATTTTCTCGGGCCGGAGCCGAGTTGTTGATTACATCCAAAAGGGCGATTACTTTGGCCCTGTCATTCTGGAAGCCTCGGTAAATGGCAACACCCAAACGCGGCTCGTCTTTGCCATTACAGGGTACTGGCAATGGCTTGCTCCGCTGCTCTTTATTACGTTCATTGGACTCGTTGTTTTTTGCTACTATTGGTTCAGAAAACACCCCCTAAAACGCGCCATTAAACAGGGGTCATAATGCTTGTTTTTTCTGGCATCCCGGCGTACAATAAACATAACCGTCCTTCATGGAGGAGGGGAGTCAAAAAAACACACAAGGGGTATTCGATGAATAGATCACGATTTGTGATCAGTCTTGCCGTATTTATCGGCGCCATCGGCGTCCTTGTTAGCTTATTCCCAGCACACTCCGCACATGCCGTACAATCCGTGCCCTATCAAATGAACTTCCAAGGTCGCCTCAATGATAGCACCGGTGCACCGATGCCGAACGGTACGTACAACATGCGATTCCGAATTTATAGCGTTCTTAGTGGCGGCTCGTCAGTATGGAGTGAGCAGCGCTCGGTCTATAGTGGCACTGGCGTCACCGTTACGACAGGTGGCTTATTCTCTGTGCAACTTGGATCGGTATCGAGCTTACCACCAGCCATTTTCAACTCTGCTTCGACGCTTTACCTTGAAGTTGAACTTCCAACCCCGGCAACCGCAACTTGTAGTACTTCGAGCTGTGAATCCTACACGGAAGGTGCCATGACACCACGCAACCCAATCGCCAGTAGCCCGTCGGCCATAAATAGCGACCTTCTTGACGGCCTTGATAGTAGTGCATTCGCCACGGCGACAGGCGGCTCGGGCTATATTCAAAATCAATCTGCCAGCAGTCAATCGGCAGACTTCAGGATTAGTGGCACAGGAAGTGCCGCCGCGCTTCAATCAACATCACTCGACATGCGTTCGGCAAACGCTGGAGGTACCCTTACCATCGGAGGAACGTACGCTGGCTCAATTTCTCTGGCAACAGACACATCGATAGCCACAGGTACACTTTTTACCATTCTCAGCGCCTCGACAATCATTGAGTCAAACTCAGCCGCAGCATTTCATATTCAAGACACTTCAACGGGAAGAATATTCGGAGTTGACACCTCAGCGGGTATGGCACTTTTAGGCGATGCAAGCTTTCGAAATGGAACATTACGCTTTTACAATAGTACGAACAATAATACCGTCACCCTTGCCTCTGGTACCACCGCTACAAGCTTCACCCTGACACTCCCGACCGCACTTGGCAGTAGCGGGCAATGTTTAAGCGACACCACCGGGACGGGTACACTTGGTTGGACAAACTGTTCTGGTGGCGGCGGTGGCGGAAGCTCTACAAAGACAGTAACCCTCACTCCGGAGTTTGCTGGCGCGGTATTACAAGCAGACGGTGGAAATAACAATGGCACCATGACGACCGACTTTATATCTGGCTTATCTGCCGGGGCAGGGTACAAGCACAATTTCTATCAGTGGACAACTTCTCAAGCGACCGCACAGGATTATGACATCATTATTACTCACCAGCTTCCGAGCGACTTTAATGCAACAAGTGAATTCACCGATAACAGCTGGAACGTGTGGACTTATGTCGACTCTAATGCCGGGGCATCGATTCTAATGACAGTTTATGACAATGATATGACCGCCTGCGCAAATGATGTGAATATCGAATCCGTAGGAGCAGGATGGGATAACATTATTTTCGACGATTTTGATCTAATGGGCAGTTGCGACTTCACGCCAAACAGTATTATCACAATCAAAATTAAGTTGTCGAGTACGGCGCCGTCTACCAACAAGGTCCGCTTAGGCGAAATTCAGTATGGGTATGCGACGTAATAAAAGAATTTTCAAACCGCTGACGGCACGAGGTATCCGCCGCCTTTGGCAACCGAAACGCTTTATACAGCTGGTTATTGTGTTTGTAATGATAGTTTCCGTGCTGCCAAGCGCGCTTATTATCAGCCTTCTTAGCAACCAAACCAGTGCGGTCACACTAAACCAGGGTCCCTTTTCGGCTCAAGGTACCGCCGACTGTGTAAATGCAACAGGCATTGGTACGGTCGCCTGGTCAAATGCCGGACAAGCAAGTGCCGCCGATACAAGCTACGCGACCGCCAGTGTCGACGGTACAATTACGAACTATATAAAATGTACTAATTACGGTTTTAGTATTCCAACGGGAGCCACGATAGATGGCATCACCGTCACCATGTTTCGCTTTGCAAGTAGCAACGGAAACGGAGGAAGCACCGATGCTGCGGTTCGACTTGTAAAAACGGGTGTCATTGGCACGACCGACCGCTCCTCAACAGCCGTATACGAAACCTCCCTCAGCTCAAGTACCCACGGATCCGGATCAGACCTTTGGGGGGCAACTTGGACCGCGGCAGACATTAATGCCTCGAACTTTGGTGTCGCCTTTGCTGCTACAAAACCAGCATCAGCAGGTGCTGCGCATACCGTGAGTGTCGCGGATGCACAAGTAACCGTTCGCTACAGCTTCACTCCAACATTTCAACAATCGTCATACCGCTGGTTTGAAAACCAAGATAGTGCATCACCGGTAAATGTAGGTGCACCACTTGGTGGCGTTGCTCAAGATACTGGCGCTGTGTTTCCAGGTGAAAACACCATCGTTCGCCTTCGTATGAACCTCCACGTCCTTACAAGCACCGCTCCAACTGGCTATTTCAACTTCAAGCTCCAGTATGCCGCAAGAGGCGCAGACAATTTATGTGATACCAGCTTTACCAATGAAAGCTATGCTGATGTCACTGCAGATACACCAATCGCTTACGGAAATAATCCGCTCGCGGCCCATAAAGCATCACTAACAAGCAACGCAAACGACCCGACCCATAGCGGCCATACAAAGATTAACCAAGAATATGGCGAATCGAACAATGTCTCAATTGTATCAGCCGTATCTTCCGGTCAGGATGCGATGTGGGACTTTGCCCTTAAAGACAATGGCGCCCCCGCATCCACAACCTACTGCCTGCGAATTGTTACGAGCGGATCGACTATTCTTGCCAACTATGCTGTTATCCCACAGATTTCAACAGGAGCTCCCGCTTTAGGCCAAGACACGTATCGATGGTACAAGGGGCAAGGGGCAGCTACAAATAATAGCTTTGTGACCGTAACGGAAAGTAGCGAATACAAAAATAGCTACAAAACGATTCAGTCATCCGATGGCGGACACCTTATCATTGGTTCGACAGGACCAGAATATTACGACGTTCTTCTTACGAAGTACGATACGAATGGAAACGTTGCATGGAGTACGACGTGGGGAAAGAGTGACGGTGACGAAGAGGGGATGGACGGGCAGCAGACCTCAGATGGAGGCTACATTGTCACCGGATACACAAGTAGTTATGGCTTTGGAAATAACGACGCGTTTCTATCAAAATATAGTTCTTCCGGTGCCTTAGAATGGACGAGGTTGTGGGGGTCATCCTCGGGCGACAGGGCTACTGCCGTAATTCAAACTAGCGACAATGGCTACGTTATGGTGGGGTATACGGCCAGCTACGGGGCTGGCTCAAATGATGCTTTTATAAGCAAATGGGATGCAGACGGCGCACTAAGCTGGAGCCGAACATGGGGAGGTGCAGCTGGAGATTTTGCCAATGATGTAACCCAATTATCCGACGGTGGCTACGCCATCACCGGAATTACTACGAGCTACGGCGCTGGTGGAGATGATGCTTTCGTGGCCCGATACAACGCCATGGGTGATCTCATCTGGAATAAAGCATGGGGCGGCGGCGCCAACGACAGAGGCAGCGCTATCGTCACCTCGCCAGAAGGGGGTATTGTCATGTCCGCTCGGGTTGGAAATATAATACACCTTATCAAATGGTCCGCTGACGGTAACACGCTTTGGAGTAAGACGTGGGGTAATTCAGGCAGCAACGAACAGACTGATCTCATTGCCACAAGCGATGGCGGGTACGCGATGGCGGGTACAACATCTGGGTATGGTGCAGGCCTTCAAGATATGTTTATTTCAAAATGGACGACAGCCGGAGACCTCACCTGGAGTCGAACCCTAGGCACATCGGGTAGCGAAACGGGGCAGTCACTCGCGCAGACAAATGATGGAGGGTACGTCGTGAGCGGTATTTCAGGAAACCTAACGAGTAGTGCTCATATATACTCAGCGAAATACGACAGTGACGGGAAAATTTCCGGCTGTGCCGCGACCATGTGTATGTCCCTAGGTTCGACTGGAACAGCCACCGCCACTACCACCACTCCTAGCGCTAGCGTCGCCTCACCCTCAGCAGGCTCCTCCTCATTGACACCCCCAACCTCATCAGCGACACTCACCGTCGTCCCGGTTGTCGGCACGATGACCTTCGCAACAGCATGGGGCGGGGGAAGTGCAGATACGATTAACGGAGTGATTCAGACTTCCGACGGCGGCTATGCAGTTACCGGAACGACCGTCAGTTATGGAGGCGGTCTGAGTGATATGTTTATAGCAAAATATAGCAGCTCTGGGGCACTGAGCTGGAGTCGCACATGGGGAGGGGCGTCTGATGATACGGGCGAAGATATCATTCAAACTTCAGATGGTGGTTTTGCGGTAAGTGGAAAAACGCAAAGTTACGCGTATACGTACAATGACGCGTACGTAGCAAAATACACGTCGACAGGCACACTAAGTTGGTCATCGGAATGGGAATCATTCTCCGATACTGACGAAGCTTACTCGATTGCCCAAACTTCCGACGGTGGTTATGTTGTAAGCGGCGAACTCACTAATCCGTTCTATAACGGAAAACAGGCGATGCTAGCAAAGCTCAACCCATCAGGAAACTTAACTTGGGTACAGTCCTATGGAGATTATGACGAAGAAGGCGCAACCGCAGCTGTCCAAACAGCGGATGGAGGCTATATCATGACAGGGTATACAGGAAGTCCTGGGTATTATGATATGTTCCTGGCGAAATTCGACAGTGCGGGTCTTCAAAGCTGGTCACGGACATGGAGTGGCATGTTTAGCGATGTCGGATACGACGTTATTCAAACAAGTGATGGGGGCTATATGGTCGTCGGTAACACTGAAAGTTTTGGCGTTGGTGTTGATGTCTTTTTGGTAAAATACGACTCTAAAGGTGGCATCGTGTGGCAGCGCACTTGGGGGAGCGGGTTTGACCAAGACTTGGCGAGAGGTGTTATTCAAACTGATGACGGCGGATTTGCGGTCACCGGTTCCACAAGCGCCTCGGGAAGAAATGATGCATTGCTATTGAAATATGGCCCGACAGGAACCTTTGAATTTGCAAAGACGTTTGGAGGCGAGGGCGGAGAACAGTTAAACGACCTTGCCCAAACCACAGATAGGGGCTATATTGCTGCGGGCTTTACGACTGGCTACGGGGCTGGGAATAATGATGGACTCGTATTGAAATTCAACAGTCTTGGAGAAATTAGTGGCTGTTCTTCACCCCAATGTCAATCACCAACCCCTGATCTCGGAACTCCCACAGGCACTCCAAGCACTCTCATTATGGCTCAAGACGAGGCAGCCTCAGCGTATAGCAGCTCACCGACCGCAAATACCTCCTCTCCAAGTGCAACAGCAACAACCTTGACCGCTAAAGCCATCTGGGGCATACCCCAAGCAGCGCTTAGCACCCCCCTTGCTTCTGCGAATACTGCCGCCGCCTCATCAAGACACGACGATCCGCTACGTCTCCGCATGGTATTAAGCGCCTCGGGTAAGGCAATAACCGCAGCGGGGGTCACTATGAAACTCCAGGTTGCACCAAAAGTAGGTACGTGCGACACGGCGTTCATTGGCGAGGTCTACGTCGACGTAGGAAGTGGGGCGCCTTTCAATTATTACGACACGCCATCACTTACTTCGGGTCAGTTCGCAATCGTCAACAGCACCGACCCATCGCCAACAACGGGTACTCGTCTCGCAGGAAACTACATCGAAGCCTCGAACTTTACGAATCGACGATACATTGCCAGCGGCCAGGGTGAGCAGTTTGATATTTCACTGACTCCAAATGACAACGCCCTATACAGTAGTTACTGCTTCCGAGTCGTGAAGTCGGATAACAGTCAGCTCGCTACTTACACGAATATTATGGAGCTCTCAATACCTCCTGCAGCTTCACAGCAGCTCCGATATGGGAAATTCTTTAACGAACAAGGCGGAGAGGGTCTTACTCCGTATTACTGGTAAAGCGAGCGGATATATTCAAGCTGATCGGAGTATTGAGTGTTCTTAATATCAAGATTCGCAATATCCTCAATGATTTGCGCCTGTACGTCTCGCATTTTATAAGCCCACTGCACTTTAGTTTCATCGTTGAGGCTGAGCGTCTGCGCATTTAGCTCAGTCAGCTCTTTGCTAATCTGAGCTTTGCGAGCAAGTGTACTTGATTGCACGGAGTCAATTGCGGCATCAATTCCTATTTTTGTACGACTGAGCCGCTCTGCTACCGTTTCATCCTCACCAAAAGGTATCGAAAGGTCGGCAAGCGGTGCATACTCGATTATTTTTTTGAGCTGCGTAAGCTGCTCTACTGTTTCATGAAGCGTTTCGCTCAAATCTTGATTAATAGATGCCTGTTGAGATTTTCGAGCATCAAGGGCGTAATAGGCGGGGTTCAATACGTAGAGCCAAGTCGCACTTTTCGGTGCATAGTTGGATTCGAGCATGTCGATAAGCTGCGAACGAGCCGCTACAACATAGTCTAAAGATCCACTGGTTTGAGCAGGAACGACAGATGAAACGGAAGGGAGATTTGCAATCGACGTATTAACACTATCGGCGCGGGAGGCATTTTGCGCATACACACCGCTTATTTCTCGCCACCCAAAAAAACCATAAAGAAAGACCGCCATTGCTAGCAGCATAATGCCGAGCGCTACAATATATCGATAATTCTCCTTTAAAATTCGCTGCCACATGGCTTCATTATAGTGGACAAAATGAGTATTCATAAGTACAATAAAATCAACTGATCAAGGGAGAGGTATGGAAACGTCAAAACAGCCGCGTCATCGCGGGGTCGCATTACCGAATGATAAAAAAATTTGGTGGGTGAGTGCCGGTATTATCCTTATTATTGCACTGATTGTCAGCGCACTACTCTTCGCTTTTAATCGTTCGCAAATCGATTCAAGTAAATACCAAGCAGTCTTTCTTACAAACGGTCAAGTATACTTCGGCAAGCTTCACGATTATTACACAAGTCGACCTTACCTTACTGACGTATATTACATTCAAGCACCAGAGGGTAATGGCACCAGCGCAACCAATGTCGATACCTCAAACCAACAGCTTGTAAAGCTAGGAAGTGAGTTGCACGCCCCTCAAAATACCTTAATCCTCAATAAAGACTCGGTTCTGTTCGTCGAAAACCTTACAGACGAAGGAAAAGTTGTTCAGCTTATCAAGGAAAGTGAAAATAAGTAGCGAGATCTACGCCGAAGTGACCGACTTGCTATTATAGAGTACGTTAAGAAAAAGTTTTAGCGCGCGTCTGATTTTCCAACTTGTAATTGATCGTTGCTCCGAGGAGCACCGCGAACGCAGTGAGGTTGAGCCAAATCATCAAAACGATAATTCCGGCAAATACGCTATACGATTCGGTGTAATGTGCAAAGTATCGTGCATAGATAAAGAACAGTGTCGTTGCGAGCAGCCACACAATTGTCGCAATCAGCGAACCCCAAGTAACCCATTGCCAGTGGGGATTTTTTCTATCAGGGGCATAGCGGTAAAACACCGCCAGGCCAACCGTGACAAGGAGTGCGATGACAGCCCAGCGGATAATAAGAATACTCCATGTAAGCCAGCCCGGCAGCCCAAAATTCGTAAGATTCGTTTCATTAAGAACAAGTAAACTCACGACAATAACGGTAATAATACCGGCCGCAGCAATGAAAACAAGGCTTACCAAACGCAGGTTGAGCGCCTTACGCGTTTCCTCCGCTTCATAAATAGAATTTGTTGCTTTAATAATATTCGCCATCGCACCAGAAAGGCTCACGAGGGCAATGAGAATACCGAAAATAATAATTAATACACCCGACGATGGATTCGCAAAGGCAGCTTCTAGCTGCGTCGAAATAAGATTTGCAATATCGGTAGGAAGGAATGACTCGAGCGCCTCTGCAGCCGATGTTATTTGAGACTCAGAAAGAACGAAACTTAACAGAGCCACAAGTGCTGCAAGGGCAGGGAACACGGCGAACGTTAAAAAGTACGCAGTTCCAGCAGACAGAATGCCGATAGACTTCGAAGTAAAAGCGTTCTTCGTTTCTAATAACGCATTTTTCCAATCTTTTAATTTAAAGTCGCGGGGTGTGCCGGCATATGTTTTAGATTCATCCGACCAAATCGAACGGATTGTTCCTACGAGTTTTTTCAAAACAGACATAGTACCAGTATAGCCTAGCTTCGGTGGACCCGCGCAAGACAGTGTGCGCACGCATTAGAATACACAGCGAAGATTCTGCTTAACCGATTCAATAACAAGGTCACTCTGTGCATCAAGCTTATAAGGTTCGCCGTCAAGTTGGATCAAAAGCGGCCTTATTGTTTTGCACTCATACCTACGCAGTGAGGGTGAGTCTTTTAATCCAACAGTGGCAGCCGTGAACAAATAGGCGATGAGAAGTAATTTGGAGTGAAAATGAATACGCACAATTTCAAACTTACCATCCGTCACCGATGCGTTTTCGGATAATTTCATAATCTTCGACATTCGATCAATATTGCCAAATATTAAACTGCTGTACCGCCGCGGACGACCATCTTCTTTCACCTTCGAATACCGAAACGACAGAAGTGATCGGATGACAATCCATTTTTCCGTTAGGACATTTGGCCGATCAAGTATGAGCTGCTTTGCGGCAAGGGCGGTGACGCCAATACCAACATAGGAATGGGCGTAGCGTGTCCACGCTTTACCATCGACAACACCCGTTACTTTTATCGTGTCGATGCGCTGAAAATTCTTGTCACGAATCGATTCAAGCAAATGACCCGTTCCCATTGCACCGTAATGATCATTTGCATTACCCGAGGGTAGCACACCAATAACAATTTTCTTCGTAGGGTGCCGCAATATGCCATTTACCACTTCGTGATACCCACCGTCACCACTAGAAGAGATGAGTATAATTTCTTCATCTTTTTTACCGTACTCGGCGGCGATTTCTTCACCGTGACGAGCAAATTGTGTCGCGCGTACTGCCGCACTCACGCCAATCTTTTTCAGCCTTCGTGCAAGATGTTTGGCATTTGCCTCACTGTCGCCCGTACTGTTCGGGTTATAGATAATGACGACCTTCATCGCTATTCAAGGAGCCTTTCGGCGCGTGTTTTGGCGACAAAAAGATACGCGAAGGCAATAAGGCTCACCCAGCTCAAACTCAATAGCCAACCGCCCAATATGTCCGTAGGGAAGTGGACACCAAGATATAAACGCGAAAGCCCAATGAGCGCTACATAAAGAGGAGCTAGCACAAGACTGACAACATGGAATCGCGTACGCCAAAGCACCGCCACGCAGCATAACGCCAATGCCATACTAGCCGTCGCGTGTCCACTTGGAAACGAAAGGCTTGTTTCGTGAACCAGCCACTCCCAAAGGTCGGGACGCGATCGATCAAAAAGAGGCTTCAATATAACACTCAGCAGTACTGCGCCGCCAACGCCAATAGCGACAAATAACGCCTTTAAGGGCTGCTTTCTAAAAAGAAGCACGAGAATAATTACGAGACTCGCCAGCGTCACAAACACCGCGTCTCCAAACTGCGTAATAATTGTGAAGAGCGTATCAAAAGCAGGTGAGGCGTGCTGGTTAATCCATAGAAGGACCGTTTCATCAAACGTATTCGTCACCCCATTAGTCACAAGTGCCGCTAGCAAGCCAAACAACACTGAAGAAACAATAAAGAGGAGCGCTGTACCTACAAGAGCCCTGCTCTGAAGCGATTTCTGGCTTGATGACGAAGCTTTCATATACCTACTGTACCACCATTGTGCCACGAAGGTGCGAACCGCAAGCATTATTGACTTTTTTATAATTTTTTGGTATAATATGTCTAATCTGCATTCCAGATTTCGCACCCCACAACTCGGAGGTATCTGTGTCATCAAACAACGATTCCCTGTTCTCGAACCCCGTGTGGGATCGTGCCGACGACAGCTACGTCAAGCCGACGATGTCCCGCCGGCTCTACCTGCTCCTGGTCTGCTTCTGGACCACGCTCGGCATCGTCGCCAGCGCAATCACATCCCAGATCAGCTACGGCTGGGATCTCAGGGAGTGGAACATCTGGGGGCTGATCGGGTTCTTCCTGGTCACCTTCGTCGTCGCCATCGGCGGAACGCTCATCGCAACCGCGTCGGACAACCCGCTCGTGTCACTCCTGGGCTACGCCCTCGTCGCCGGCATGTTCGGAATCATGGTCGGACCAGTGCTCGCGCTCTACGAGACGTCATCGATCCTGAAGGTCCTGTTCATCACCGGCGCCGTCGTGATCATCCTCGGTCTCGTCGGCGCGCTGATTCCGGACGACTTGTCCGCCTGGGGCCTCTGGCTCTTCGGCGGCCTGCTGTTCGTCATCGGCGCCACCCTCGTCGTTCCGCTCATGGGATTCTTCGGCCTTCCGGTCGAGGGAGCCATGACGGTCGTCGACTGGATTGCCCTGGTCGTCTTCGGAGGGCTGGTGATCTTCGATCTCAACCGTGCCGTGCGCCTGCCGTACACCCACGACAACGCGATCGACTCGGCGATGGCCATCTACCTCGACTTCCTCAACATCTTCCTCCGAATCCTGAGTCTCATGGGTCAGAAGAAGTAACGCAGGAGGGGTGCGAGGCCCGGTTTCACAACCGGGCCTTTCGCTTTTCTCAAGGCCTCGTAGTATGATAGCCGTATGGACGAATTGTCAGCTTCAGAGCAAATTGATAGAATCATTGCAAGCCAAGACCCCTGGAAACAAGTGCTTCTTACAAAAGTGCGGGCAACTATCACAAACACAGCTCCGACAATCACCGAAGAAGTGAAATGGAAAATGCCATCTCGACCAGCCGGACTACCCGTATGGTCACAAAACGGCATTGTGTGTATTGCTGAAATATTCAAAAACGATATTAAAATCGTATTCTTTAAAGGCGCTCAGCTGCAGCCGGCACACCCCATCTTTAATGCGAGACTGAAAAGCAGGACCGACCGCGCCATTGAATTAAAAGAGGGGAGTACAATCGACGAAAAAGCGTTTGCTGCGCTTATCATCGATGCCGTTAAGCTGAATAGCAAGTAGCACCTATGGCGCTTTACACAAGCTACAGTTCCGTTACGGAATCACTTTTCGAATAAGATAATTGTCGCTGTCGGCAATATAGAGCGCGCCATCGGCGTCGATAGCAATACCACCTTCCATCCAGCTGAAACCGGCCGCAGATCCAAGGCCATCACAGCCCGTGTCGTATGCCCAACAATATGTCCCATTATGGCCCGCGACCGTCGTCACATCACCAGATGGTGTAATTTTTCGAATCGAATACGGGCTATTGTCTGTTATGTAAAGATTCTTCTTGCTATCAATCGCAATACCCGTCGGGTATCCAAAAGAAGCCGCAGTCCCGTTACCATCAACGAGTGCATCAGTTCCTGAACCCGCAACAGTCGTGACGACTCCGGCCGGAGTCACCTTACGGATACGGAAGTTACCACCATCGGCCACATACATATCGCCATTCGATTTATCGATAGCGATACCCTGAAGGTATTTACCAAACTGCGCCGCACTGCCAGTACCATCGTTATAGCCATTCGTAGCACTTCCAGCAACTGTCGTCACAACACCAGCAGGTGTAATCTTTCGAATATAACTCGCGTAGGTATAGCTTGGAAAGGTGCCGTAATTGGTAGAGTCGGTGACAAAAACTTCACCAGCATTATTCACTGCAATGCCGTAAATAAATCCGAATTGAGCAGCCGTGCCCGTTGCATCAACGTACCCCTTTGTTGATCCGGCCAACACCGAAACAGTACCGTTTGGAGCAATCTTACGCACCCCTCTAAATACCGTGCCATAATTATCTGCGACATATATCGTACCGTCTGAAGCAACCGCAATCCCTTCCATACATCCAAACAGGGCTGAAGCCGCAGGCCCATTTGCATGACCAGCTTGCGTGTTAGAACCTGCAACCGTCGATACAACACCCGCTGGGGTCACTTTTCTGATAGCACGGTTACAGTCGGCGACATACAGGTTACCGTCAGGACCAAACGCGGCACCCGTTGGCCACGAGAAGCTCGCTCCAGCACCCGTACCATCATGGATATCACTATAGGTACCCGTTCCTGCGAGAGTGGTTGCAAGCGCGTCGGTACACTCTGAAATTGTTCCGGTCTTCAAACAGAATCGCTTGCTCGTTGCCTTATTCGTCGCAACTACCCAGTAATTACTCCCACTACCGGCATAGGTAAGTTTATTTCCACCGCTCATTTTCAAACCCGAACCACTGTTTGCGGCATTCGCATCGGTTGGATAATTTTTCTTTCCCGCCTTCATAAGGGCGATGGCGGTGCGGGCGTTCTCGAGGTCACTCTGCATAGATGACTCGACGGCCTTTTTCGTAATGCCGTTATAGGCAACCACCGTAATAACAGCAAGAATCGCAATCACCACAATCACAATCAGCAGCTCTACAATCGTAAAGCCTTTTCTGCCGATAGCCATTATGTCGCGTTGCTTCATACAATTATTTCTCCGATCGTTATAGCGTGATCTTCATAATGCCGTAGCGCGTAAGGGCGTAGAGGGTACCGTCAGGTCCGAATTCCATTGCTTGCGCCATTCCAGCCGAACCACCGCTTACTGACATGAGATAGGTAACGTTACCGGTCGGCGACACGCTACGGAGCGAGTTCGACTCTTGAACATACATAGTTCCGTATTGATCCATCGCCATACCATGAGGGCCGTAGTAGTAGAAGGTTGCCGTTGCGGCAGGACCACTTGTAATACCACTCGTGCCAGCACCCGAAAGGGTAGTAACGGTTCCGTTTGGCGCAATTTGACGAATACGGTGGTTTCGGGCGTCCTTTATATTAAGGTTTCCGTTTTTATCAAAGGCACCTGTCCATGGCCAGTTAAACTGCGCAGAAGGGCCCGGCACATTATCTGTAAAACCTTGGGTCGATCCAGCAATAAGCGTCGCTTCACCCGTGCTAGGGTTGACCTTACAAATCCTCATATTCTCGGTACCAATCACGTATGGCCAGCCTTCTGGCCCTATAATGAGGCCACGAGCCCAGTAGTACGACGGGTTCGAACCGCTACAAGCACCCGTTCCACCACCACCAGAGACTTGCGTCATCGTACCATCCTGCGTAAGCTTCACAAGTCGAGAGCCAGAACAGGCGAGGAAGTATAATGTCTTTGTCGCGTCACTGTAAGCAAGCCCTGTTGGGCCGCCAATATTGAGCGTCAATGCAGCACCGCTCGTCGTAGAACACGAGGTGCTTCCCGTGCCGGCAACGGTCGATACTTCTCCAGAAGTTGTAATCTTGCGAATACGGCGGTTATTGAAATCGGATACGTATACTGTTCCGTCGGCCGTCACCGCAATATCATTACTATCAGTGGCATTAAAGCGTGCGTCGGCAGCGGCACCGTCGGCAAAGCCTGTTGTAGTTTCTGAGCCAACAAATAACGCGTATGAAGGACTACAGCTGCCTTCTTGAATAACGCCACCACCCTCAACCGAGCGCACCTGAAATGCCGAGGTTGCCTCTGGATTACTTGCCGTTAAGCAGTACCCGTACGGTTTGCGAGCGTAGGTGAGGGTGTTGCCCTGACTTGCCTGCAGGCCCAATGATGCAGCGGTCTCTGGGTATACACCTTTCTTTGAATGCTCGAGTGAAATTTGATCCTGAGCATTCTTGAGATCTGATTTGAGTGAGCTGTCGTACGCCTGGGTGGCAACGTTGTCATACAGCGCAACAACAATAATAGCTAGAATTGCCAAGACGACAATAACAACCAGTAATTCTACAATCGTAAAGCCATCACGTTTTCGAAGTAGTTTTAAGCTGTGCATGTTGGGCTTAACTATAAAGCATAAGCAGGGTAGCGTCAACGAGAGGCGAGACCGTCAGTAATGAGCGTGCAAATGATAAAATAAAACTATGGAAAAGCATCGAATCTACTCTCTGAGTTTTCGTAGAATCTACCCCCTGTACGTGGCGAAAGCCGACAAAAAGGGCCGCTCAAAAGCTGAAGTAGACGAGATCATTTGCTGGCTTACTGGCTACAATCTGCAAGAGCTCGAAGCGCACTTGGTACAAGAAACGACACTTGAAGCGTTCTTTACAGGAGCACCGAAGCTCAATCCTAAACGTCGCCTTATTACGGGGCTAATTTGCGGCATGCGCGTCGAAGAAATCAAAGAGCCACTTATGCAGGAAATTCGGTACCTCGATAAACTTATCGATGAACTCGCTCGAGGCAAGACGATGGATAAAATTCTGCGGAGAGCACCCGCCAAATAAAACAGCCCGCAGCCTGCGGGTGGAGGGCTCAACAGGGAGCTCTCTCCACCCGCGGGTGCGGGCACTGGGGGGGTCGCCAACCCTCAGTCAGCGGGCGAGGGGAGACGTCTGTGTCGACGTACCGTGTTCACCAGCCAGATCACACCGACCGCCGTGATCGTCAGCAGCCAGAGAACTGAGGCGATCAGCGTGAGCGTGATATAGGCGATGAAATCGAGCTCATCGATATTGACCGCTCCGTCGGGGTGTCGGCGGAAGAATCCCACCATGAACCAGACGAAGAAGGCTAGCGCGATGAGACCGTACACGACCAGGACAATCAACAACCAAAGTTCCATCGATACTTCACCTTTCGATTGAGTCCAACGGGCTAGGAACGTTTATGAAGTAATGTCGCAAGTAAGCCCTACTTTACTTACCTTTATCCAGCATCACCTGTTACTTACATCGGTCGACGTACTTACGCAAGCGCCGATTACGATTTTCCTCATAAACGATTCGACATTTATGGCTGTCTCAACCTGCAGTTCACCGAAGTACGCCCATCTGCAAAACGCTTGCCAGTATGTCCGATCGGTTGCCAAATCACTCTAGTTTCGTTACGGCCTCACTCTGACAAAATTATTTTAACACAATAAAGATGACTGTGCGTCGAAGTCATTTTAATCATAGCTTCCAGGACACTAAACGCGGCAAACAGCTGGGTCGCCGCTTTCATACCCAGTAGTAAACCACTTTACTCGATCGGCTGAAGATCCATGCGTCCATGTTTCAGGCGACACCTGTCCGTTCACCGATTGTTGGATACGGTCATCGCCGACAGCTGCTGCCGCGTCAATCGCCTCATTAATTTCATTGGCTTCAAAAACACCCAAATTCGCAATTGAATTCGCCCAGGCACCCGCATAACAATCCGCTTGCAGCTCAAGAGCGATAGCACTGGCTTGTGTATTTTGCTCTTGAGCCTGTTGAAGCGCGCCTAACTGATTTTGTACATGGTGGCCAACTTCATGGGCAATCACATAAGCCTCGGCAACATCGCCACCCTTAGCATTAAACCGCTGCTGTAGCTCTACGAAAAATGTTTCATCAATATATATTGTTTGGTCAACAGGGCAGTAGTGCGGCCCAACATCTGAAGTTGCTACTCCACATGCCGAATTGGTGGCCGA
>CAMLKA010000024.1 GCA_946480535.1 uncultured Candidatus Saccharibacteria bacterium
TGTTGTCTTTCCACTGCTTCACAAGATCTTTTTCGTATTCGATTGCGCGGCGGCGTGAGCCAGATTGGAATTTTACCACGGGTACTCCTTAATTTTTTATAAACAAAAACCTTCCGGTCATCGGAGCCCGCGGTCGCGGGTGGTACCATCCGATTTCCGAAAGGATAAACTTTCAGCACTTTGTTGATTCACTGTTACGCCGGAATCGCGTCGGGGTCTAATAAGTTCGTCGGCCCTCGCAGCGGAGGCGAACCGTTCTTCCCGAAACTTGTGGGTGATAGCCACTCAAATGTTTCTAGCCCTATTTTACCCCACTTAACGGGGGTTAGCAAGCACTCGGTTGGCTACTGAGCCCCAGCGTTAAATAGGTTCGTGACCTCGGACTGCGTAAGCACACGATTGAAAAGACGGATGTCGTCCATGCGACCGTTGAGCGCGTACTGGGAAGCATCCTGTGCGAAATAGAGCGGCGTGCTGTTGGCGAGTGGACCAGCCATTCGCTGCGCCGTACCGATACTCACCCCTTGCACATAGGCCGTCACTTCGGTTGGCGAACATGCAACAACGACGTGCGTCCAGGCGGACATCGGAAGAACCGAGCTCGTTGTCCAGCGGTTCCCCTGCCCTCCACAGTCGATAATGAGAACTCCGCCCGAGGTGAGACGTGCGATAAATTGCCCTGTTGATGACCCGTTTCTCTTCGCAATGAACGAGGTTGCCGAGCCGGCATTCCATGAGTTCGCGTAATACCAGAACGAGAATGTATGCTCGGGTGTAAGGATGTTGTCAGCTCCCGTAATCGCGCCGGTCGGCGTAGCGCCGTTAAACGCATACGCTCCATCTGCTTGCCCATTCTGGCCAATTCCGGCCGTGCCTGTGAGTGTCGCCGTCCAGTTGTTTCCCGAGCTATCGTTTCCGTTACCGTTCAGGCGCCACCAGCCAATCAATCCATTCTCGGCGCACGTACCTTTTATAGGGTTCGTTGCCTTATTGGTTGCTGAATACGTAATAGTGCCGTCCACCGACTGAATACAGTAAGACTCGGGCGCTACGCCGCTATAGAAATAATCGAGCCCTTGAATATTAACAACACCAGCCTCGGTTGGAGTTGTTGGATACGACCCAGTTGAGCTTGCCGCCTTGAAAGCTTCAACTTTTTTAAGCCCCTGGGAAACCTCGCTTGCTACACTCGATTCTTTGGCGCGGTTTGTTATGCCGTTATAGGCAACAATAGTAATGGCGGCAAGAATAGCAATAACCACCACAACGATAAGTAGTTCGACAATTGTAAAGCCTGTTTGTTTGCGCGCCCACTGCATTAGACCTAGTTTACCATAATCACTTTTCTGAAGCGTTCGTTTCGCCGACAAAGTGCCGAACAATAGCGGTATAGAGTGGTAGGTCATTCGCAAACGCGTGCCTCGCACCATCAAGGCGCAATGCACCCGCCCTGCCTTTCGCGGTATCGTGCACGATACTGTGAAGATTCGCTTTCATATGTGCGTCATTACCCAGCTCGCTCTTACTCCCCCATGCCACGTATGCTTTCAGTTGAGAGTGTTTCGCAAGTGTATCCTGTAGATATGTAATGAGCTCGACACGCGACAGCATGATGCCAATAGCGATATTTACCATCCGCCGCAGCCCTTGCATATGATTGACATGTGTCGCGTCTTTGCGCGCCTCCAAAAACGTTTCGAGTTCGGTGCGATCGACATATGCGCCGAGCGGTTCGAAAGTTGCCTGAAAATCTCCAATAAGTTGCTTTAAATAACGAGCGTGCGCAACGGGATCAATTAAAATTACTCCTTGTGTCGATTCTGGCGAAGCATAATACGCGGTGGTGAGCGCCTTTAAAGCGCCGAACGAATACCCAATATGATAGGCATCACGAATATTTTGATCCGTAAGATAATCAAGCTCGGTACTTACAAGAGCCCGGCGATTTTTTGTAAACGCAACCCTAAACCAATCGATAAACGAAAAGTTTTGCTCTCGGAATCTATACGGTCGACCACTCGGGTTTCCAAAAGCGACAATCCTGTGTGCTGGAAATGCCGATGCTAATGCGGCAACTTGATAGAGCTGGTTTGTATCAAGCGGGTTGGCCATGGGAAGATGAACGACGAAAACACCCTTTTCGGTTTCACGAGCGTCAACATCAATCAATGACACTCCCCTTCCCTGACTATTCATAAATAGCGTAGGCTCACCGATGCCGAGGGTTTTAAATAATTTTTGATACGTAGGATACTGTTTCAATGCCTCGGCTTTGCGAGCAGCAAAATCAAGCGTCGCAGCGCTAAAAATGCCGTATTGCTCAAGCCTCTTTCGTGTTTTTTCGTAAAAGGCAGCGTCTGTCATAGAGCGAGCTTAGGCTGCGAAAAGATCGGCGCCGTACTTAAAGAAGATCCAGGCAACAATAGCAGCCACGACAATACCGAGCACAAGCTTGTCGTAATCTTTTTCAATAAAACGATGAGCAGCTTTTTGCCACTTTTTTGGCAGGTAAAGGTTATTTTCTCGAATGTTATAGCGAGTAATCGAAAACCAAACGAACAACGTCGTAACGGTAACAAGCAGACACCACGGGCAAAGGGCGCCAATAACAAGCATACTCACCCCAAACAGGTACAATGCGTACGCAAGGCCGGCCGTGTAGCCAATTTGCGCCCAGAACATGAATCGTCGTGGGAATGCGATACCCGCAAGTCCAGCAATTGCCACAGTAATCACCACCGGCTCTGCCATAAGACCAAAGAAGCTATTTGGGAAGCCCAGCATCTCCGCAGATGGGTGCTTCGCGACGGTCGCACAGTTAATGACGACGTTGACACTACAGCTTAGCTCGGCATCTGGATTTTTGGCTAAGTGAAATGACTCAACTGATAGCACGAATGCTGCCAGTAGACTGAGGAGTGCTCCGATGAGCATGCTGGTAAAAATCCAACGATTATCACGAATCTTTTTGTCGTCGTGTCGGAAATAGGCAATGAAATTTTTTACATTAGACATAATAACTCACTTCACTTATGGTTGGCAGCGGAAGGCCCTTCCAAATGTTTTGCACTTGGCCGTCGTCGGACACGGCAATCAGCGTTGGGTACTCAACAATGTCGTAAGCACCGCAAAAGCTCATGCCATCACGGGTGTCCGGGTCGAGCGTTTCAAGTTCACGGCCGGTTTGGCGCTTAAAGTCGCCGAGGAAATCGTCGACCTGACGAGCATAGTCGGTCGCCTGCTTGTACACCACCACAACGCGCATAGACTAGGCTGCCCTTTTCGCCTGTTTTTGCTCGCGACGCTCTTCGAGGATTTTCACGAAGTCGTCGAGCGTCTTAAACTCTTGGTACACACTTGCGAAGCGCACATAGGCCACTTCGTTGCGCTCTTCGAGTTCATCAAGCACCTTATCACCAATTTGCTGGCTGGTAATTTCGCTTTCGCCAAAGTTATACAGGCCGTCTTCAATGACATCGATCATTTCTTCAACTTCCACTTCAGAAGTAAAGAACTTTCCAACAGAACGCTTAATGGCCGTTGCGAGCTTGTCGCGGTCATAGAGCTCACGAGCACCATTCTTCTTTACAATGGCGAGGTTTGGCTTCTCTATACGCTCATACGTCGTAAACCGCGTGCCGTCTGGAGCTTCGCGGCGTCGACGAATGGTTACCCCGTCGCTTACTTCACGTGACTCGATTACACGGCTATCACCGATTACGATTTTTGCCATATAGGACTATTCCTCGTCTTTCTTGTCGTTTTTCTTGTTTTTCTTGCGACGGCGCAGAAATGCTGGAGTGTCAGACTCGTCCTCTTCTTCAGTAGCTTGATTCCACATGTTTTCGGTTGGCTCTTCGTTGAAGATAGCCGCAGCTTCAGTGTGGTCAAGGTTCATGTCAATGTCTTTTACTTCGGTGTCGTCAATTGCAGCGCTGATTTTTTCAGCAATTGCAGGGTCAGCTTGTTCAGTTGCTGGCTCTTCATCCTGGAAGTAGGCAGAATCAAAACCAGTGGCAATAACGGTAATGACGAGTTCGTCTTCGATTTCAGGCTTCAAAGTTGCACCAAAGATAATGTTTGCGTCTGGAGACACAGCACTGGTGATGATTTCAGCCGCTTCCTGGATTTCAGACATACTCATGTCGTAGCCACCGGTTACGTTGAACAGAACGCCACGTGCACCATCGATTGATACTTCGATAAGCGGTGATTCGATAGCTTGCTGTGCGGCAAGTGCAGCACGGTTGTCGCCTGAAGCGCGACCGATACCCATAAGGGCTGAACCAGCGTTGCTCATGATTGCCTTTACATCGGCGAAGTCGAGGTTAATAAGCCCGTGTTCGGTAATGAGCTCAGAGATACCCTGGACACCTTGGCGAAGCACGTCATCGGCAATCTTAAAGGTTTCAAGAAGTGGGGTACGGCGGTCGATAGTCTGGAGAAGACGATCGTTAGGAATGGTAATAAGAGTATCGACATGGCGACGAAGCTGACTAATAGCCCAGTCAGCGTTTTGGCGACGCTTTTCGCCTTCGAAACTAAATGGCTTGGTTGCAACACCAACCACAAGGATGCCCATCTCGCGCGCTACTTCAGCGACAACGTAACCGGCACCTGAACCAGTACCGCCACCGGCACCGATGGTAACGAAGACCATGTCGGCACCTTCAAGTGAGGCACGGATGTCATCACGAGATTCGTTGGCAGCCGCTTCACCCTTTGAAGGGTCGGCACCAGCACCAAGGCCGTTGGTCGTTGTGTGGCCAAGGTGAATCTTGATATCAGCTTTACTATTGTGAAGCGCTTGCGCGTCGGTGTTCATTGCAATGAACTGAACGCCCGCGAGGCCAGCTTCTTTCATACGGTTTACTGCTGAGCCACCCGCACCACCAACACCAACAACTTTAATGCTTGCGAAGGTTTGGATGTCGCTCGGTTTTACTTCAGGCATGCCTGTCTCTCCTAGATATATTTTCCTAAATTACCCTTTGTTCCTAGTATACCACGAGGAGCCAGCCGGCAATACTATGTGTTCGAACAAGAAGTTTACCCTGAAAGAGGCTGATAAATTAATTGTTCGAAAAAGATAAACTACGGCTTAAACCAACCGAAAATTTTCGAAGCTTTCCCCTTTAATTCTTTCGTAGAAGGAGCCTTGAACTTTGCGCCACCGCCACGCGACTTGTCGTGATGAGCGTTGTCAGAATCGATCAACATAAGACCAATCGCTGTCGCGAACTCAGACTTATCGATGTCGTCTGCAACACCGCCAAAGCCTGACGGCTGCCCAAGACGCGCAGCGAGGCCAAGTGTTTCCTTTGCATAATCAGCCACGTGCTTGAGCTTTGAGCCACCACCCACAAGTACAACACCCGCGGGAAGCTTACCTGCTCGTCCGGCTTTCTTAAGGTGCAGTTGAACACCTTCGAAAATTTCCTCAAGGCGAGCTTCAACAATTTCATTAATGTCTTCTGTCTTAAAGGTATGAATCTCACCTTCATGCTTTACGCTAACACCAGCGCTTTCACTATGACTAAGTGCACAGGCATGCTTTACCTTTACCTCTTCGGCAATTTCAGGATCGGTTTTTAGGCCAATAGCGAGATCGTTCGTAATATTTGTGCCCCCAATTGGCACGACACCAACATACTGAAGATCGCCCTCTTCGTAGACGGCAATACTAGTAGTTGAGCCACCAAGGTCAATAACGGCAACACCATTCTCGAGTTGTTGCTCGTTTAACACTGCACGTGAGGCGGCCATTGCAGTCGGCACAATGTTGTGCGGTTCAACCTGAGCTGATTCGGCTGCTTTATCGACATTCACGAGATATGGAGTCAGAGCAGACACAACGTGCGCGTCAATCTCGAGACGGGTCCCGGTCATACCGAGTGGATCTTTGATGTTATCTTGGCCATCAAGCTTGTAGGCGTGCGCCACTACATCGAGGATATCGCGGTTTGCTGGCACCTTACCGAGCGTGGCGACATCTTTTATTCGGTCGAGGTCATCGCGACCAATCTCGTGATCAGCACCCCCTACCGCCACCATGCCATCGGCATGGGTAGTAAGAATATGTGAGCCATTCACGCTGAGCGTGGCACCATGTACTTGGTACCCACTCATACGCTCCGCCTCACCAAGCGCTTCATCAATAGCGTGGCCAGGGCCCTGAAGATTAACTACCACCCCTTTGCGCATACCGGTATTTGCTGCTTGCCCAATACCTACGATAGTAGGTACCCCGGTCGAACTATCAACATGCGCCACAACGGCGCGCACCTTGGTTGTTCCTATATCGAGACCGACAGCATATGAAGACGACTCTTGCATAGGCCTAAGTATACCGCTTGTGGTAGAGGTTGTGAATACCTAACCGTGGTAAGTTGCATCGCCGAATGCCGTATCGGCTTCTTCGATTGCAGCCAAAAGTTGCTCACCCGCTCTGTTCACGGGAACTGTTCCAAAACGAATCACTGTCGACTCCTCTTCTGTTGTCTCAACCGCATAAGCAATAGGACTGACTCCGTCGATTGTCAGTGCAGAAATGACATGCTCAACACCCCAGTCGCCGAGAGGTTCAAGCCGTTTTGCGCTGATGCACATTGTAATTGCAAGCGCACTCATTCTTTGCTCAAGGAGCGTTCTAATTTCTTGGTAAAATTCGTCACGCGCCGCCCTCGCCTCGGGCTCATCGAGATGCACGCCATGCAGCGCACGTACCTTTGGGGCTGCCTCCAGAATCGTATCGTAGATTCTTGCAAGCTCCCCCATTTCTCAGGCCTCCTCTGAAAATTCAGAGTATTTCAGGATTCGCCTGATTGCCATTTCACCTAACTTAAACTTGGCAAACTGGATAACCATATAGTTCAGGACGTCGCGGTTTCGTTCGATCGATATAAGCGTTTGAGGAACGCGCACCTCTTCAGTCCCAACGAGCGTCTGGACATCAATAAGCTGGAGCCTCGTATAAAAATCGTCAGAATACTGGTGGCTTCCGCTCGGCGGAATAATCATACCGTGGTCAATATTAAGAAGGTGTCGTGACATCCCCTCTTTGAGGTGGAGCGACGCAATCGCGTCCTGCATAAAGGTGTCTTTGATTTCGTTTGCGATTGGGTCGGCGTCAAGCTCGCCCGTCACAAGCGTGTCGGGGACCTTTACGGCCTCGAAGCTTGCAATAAGAAGGTCTTCAGGAGATGCCATCTAGAGTGCCGTCAGAATCTCCGCCCCATCCTCAGTAATAAGTACCGTGTGCTCAAAATGAGCAGCGAGACTTCCGTCCCATGTATTAATTGTCCAGCCGTCAGCGTCCATTGCAATTTTTTCACCACCAAGTGTTGCCATTGGTTCAATTGCAATCGTATCACCAGGAGTTAAAAGCCCACCAGCACCCTTGCGGCCATAGTTGGGAATTTCAGGCGCTTCGTGCATTTCATGCCCTACTCCGTGGCCCACGAGTTCGCGAATAATGCCGAGCTTGGCGTCTTTAAGCACCTTCTCGATTGCCGCGCTAATATCGCCAATGCGAACTGGTCCCTTAATAGCATCGATGCCAGCATACAGGCTTTGTTCGGTAGCCTGAATAAGATGACGCTGGGCGCCGTTGGCCTTGCCAACAACCATCGTAAAAGCGCTGTCGGTTTTCATTCCCTTGTAGGCAATGACGAGGTCGAACCCAACGACATCGCCCTCATGCAGGACGTAATCAGTTGGGATGCCGTGGACAATTTGGTCATTTGTTGAAATACAAATAGCTGCCGGAAACTTCACTTCGTCGGTTTTGTACGTTGCAACCGCACCGCGCGCCTTTATTTCTGCATCAACCCAGGCGTCGAGCTCTTTTTCAGAGACGCCCGGTTTTACCTGCTGCTTAAGGCCTTCAAAAATTTGCGCGAGGATTTTTCCACCTTCGCGCATTGCTTGAATTTCAGCAGCAGTTTTCACTTTTTGCATTAAGAGATTACCCCTCGCCCTTCGAGCTCGTCGTGAATACGGTCGTGAATTTCACCAACCGAACCGACGCCATCAATATGCACCACTGGAATATGGTTGTCAGAAAAGAGTGCCAGGATTGGATACATTTCTTGGCGGTAAATTGCGAGGCGGTGATCAATGGCCTCTGGGGTGTCATCGACACGCCCACGAACTGCGAGACGCTTTAATAGCTCTTCACGAGGTACTTCAAGCACTACCACGAGGTCGATGGCACGGCCATGCTCTGGTTGACTATCGATGAGCCACTTTGCTTGGTCGAGTTCACGAGGGAAACCGTCAAGAATCACGCGGTCGATATCACCGGCCTTCTTAATTGCATCACCCATAATTTTAGTAATTGCCTCGTGAGGAACGAGATCACCTTTTTGCATAACTTCTACGAGCTGTGGGTCGCGAGTATCGCGAAGAAGTTGCCCCGCACTAAGCCAGCGCCAACCTTTACGGGCAGCAAGAACCTGCCCCTGCATGCTTTTACCAGCACCTGCTGGACCAAAAAATATAATCATATGTTCTATGATATAGGTTTTTCGTATATTAGGCCACCCCTATTGACTAGTGATAGACAGACTGAGGTCATCAATCCAAATGTTGCCGATTGTGCCGTCATTTCCAACCGATATCGTCATGCCGGTCGTACCCGCTGGAACCGTATAGCTACACGTCGCCTCGGTCCACGTAAGTTTCACTCCGTTGTAAGAACAAGCCGTCAGAAGCCCGCCACCAGAAGCACCAAAACGAATTTTAGAATTTGAACCGGTTCCATTCCAACCTGAATCTGTCTGGAGCCACAATCTTACTTCGTAGGTTTGCCCTGGGGTAACCGCAAATGGACTTCCCCGCAAGGATACACCCACTTGCCCCGCTGCAAGTCTCATTGATCGATCTCCATTTCTAAATACTGAGGTGTCTACAGTACCCGCGATCAGAGGCGTGGCTGACCCTACTACCGATTCGTACCAAACAAGGGTGTTGTGTCCTGGCGCAATCCCCTCTTGCGGAGACCCGCT
The DNA here is from genome assembly GCA_946480535.1 of uncultured Candidatus Saccharibacteria bacterium. Next base: position 9,009 of record CAMLKA010000024.1, read on the forward strand.
ATTATCGCACAGGTAGAATGACCGTGTTTGGTTTTGGGTAGCGGTCACACAGGCCTTCGAAGCGTCCGAAGAATATTGATAGGTAAGACCGTTGCCGTCAACAATTCCTGCCGCCGCTAAGTTTGCTGGATACACTCCGCCATTCGTCACGGCACTCGTTTGTACTTTTTTTACTGCCTGAGACACAGCGGATTGAAGTGCGCTCGCTTCCGCTCGGCTCTTAATGCCGTTATATGCGACGACGGTAATCGCCGCAAGGATTGCGATAACGACTACAACGATGAGGAGCTCCACAATAGTGAAGCCATTTTGTTTGTTTGCCCACTGCTTCATTTCCCTTAAGTATACATGAAGCAAAAAAGAGGCGCAAAGTTATGCGCCTCTTTTAAAATTCGTCGTTGCCTAGTTGAGCGCTTCTTTTACAAGACGCGCAATTGTACCGCCGTCAGCGGTGTTTCCAAGCTTGGCTTTCACTGCACCAATCACCTGCCCCATCGCTTGCGGTCCAGAAACGCCAAGTTCACCAATTGTGTCGTCAATTGCAACCTTGATGTCTTCTTCTGAAAGCTGCTCAGGAAGGTATTCTTCAAGAATCTTGGCTTCTGCCGCTTCGGTTTCGGCCAGTTCGGGACGCGCCGCCGCAGTGTACTGCTGGACGCTGTCGAGACGCTTCTTTACTTCTTTTGCAATAAGTTGCTCAACTGTTGCGTCGTCGAGACCTTCGTCGCGCTTGTTTTGCGCAACTTCCTCGTTAAGAATCACGGCTTTAAGGCCGCGAAGAACATCGGCACGAAAACGATCGCCGCCCAAAAGAGCGGCTTTTACATCGTTATCGATTTGTGACTTAAGCGCCACTCAACAAGTTCCTAGCGAACGCCGAGACGAGCCTTTGCAAGCTTGTCGGCCTTACGCTCTTTACGGATGATCGCCTTCTTGCGGCGTTCAACCTTGCTGATGTCCTTTGAAAAGCGCATAGAAGCCTTGGCCTCAGCCAAAACGCCACTTTGTAGCACCTTTCGGTTGAAACGACGAATGATGTTTTCGTTCGCTTCGCGTTCGTCTTTACGTGTTACTTGTACCATATCTACGCTATTTTAACAGATATGGCGCTCTGACGCAATAGTTGATATCTATCACTACTTGAAGAGCGAAACGAGTTTCGTAATACCGCTACGAATTGCCCCTCGAAGACTGATAACGAGCATCACAAGTGCAGAAATGACGATGCTACTAAGCAGCTGTACCTGGAACGGTTCAAGGAATGCAACCGTTAAGTCCTCTACAACCCCCCGAATATCAATCGTATTCACAAGGCTCGCAATTGCTGGCGGAACGAATGGACCCGACAACAAGGCGATTGCTGAAATCGCAATAATACTCCATCCTACGACGTAGATACTTCGAATTAACTTATTTCGATACAGATAAATATAGGTTGCAAAAGAAGCGACCGTCACGAACCAGAGCAATCCACTTGCAAAGAGCATCATACGAATGTAGCTACTGATGTCGGGGAGCGAATCGGATTCGACAAGCGTAATCGTGTCAGGAATGTTCGATGGGTCAAACTTCACGTCGCGACCGGTCTTTTCAATAATCGTCACAAGCGAAGCAAGGGGGTCTTTAATAGACGTGAGATTAATCGCAATGTCTTGCCTGTCCGACGAAGTTAAGTAAGCGTAGGTGCGGTGTGCAACGCGATCAAAAAGCTGCCCCGCAATATCGCTTCCGAGAAGGCCATTTACGAGCGCCGTGAGCTGCTTGCCAATCAGCTGCTCGGCAACCGGGTTGTTTTGCAGCGCCGTATGAACAATTGTTCCTGAGATAGCCTGGCGGCTTTCTTCGGTGGTGAGCACTTCCTCTACCGTACCGACAAATTGATTCTCATTAAAGAAATTATTACTGACCCAAAGGGTACTTTGTGCCAAGAAGAAGGTGATCATACCAAGTGCGATGAGCACGCCGCCAACAACTCGCTTCCACGTTGGAGAAGCTTCTTGTGTGGTGACCGCTTTTGCTCCCGCTGCTGTCATAGTTTCAGTATAGTACTTTTCGCAATAAAGGCTAGCGTATACTAAAAGTATATGAAGTTGTCCCCTATCCTCCTTGCCATACGAGCCGTCAGTGCAGAATTTGCACAGCGGCTTTTTCTGCCCGTCGTACTGATTGTCGGCGGCGCACTGCTTATGGTGCTCATTGTTACCATATGGCTCGTCACACTGAGTGCCTGGTGGTGGCTCTTGCTCGCGCCCCTTATTCTTATTACGGTCATCGCAATCTTTGCGGCAGCACTTACCCGTGTCGCCATCGTTTTTCTGAGGCCTTACCAAACAAAAGACCAGCGCCGAACTGTTCGAGATTTTGTTGACTCCCTCCAAGAGGGTTCGGAAACAATTCAAACACCAAAGTTCATGTTGCTCTTTTTTGTCGTACGCGATGTCCTCTTCCCGTCTAAACAGAGCTATATCAGCAAAGTTTCGTCAAACGCAGTCTCGCTCCAACGCGGCCTTAAAGAAACGATTGCATCTTTTCAAGACAGCTCAAGGTGAAGTAATCGACCTTCGACACTTCGTCGGCCTTGCCATTCATTTAATTCCGGTGCGTACCATGCAACAATTGAGCTCCCCTGCTCTACAAAGAAATAATCTGGAGCGTTAAAAGCCACGAGATCAATTGAACGCGCGTCTTCGCTTTTTAGCGTCAGTTTTACGTGCTGGCCACTATCACCCATGCGACGTACGCCATATACCGTCAGCGACTCGGTACGAAGGATTGGCTGCGGATTTCCATTGCCGAATGGTTCGAGCGTTGCGATAGCTTCAATAAGCGCCTCGTCAACATCGTTAAGTACTGCGTCAGTGTCGGCAACCGGCAGAAGAAGCGCCGCTTGATTGGCAAGCTTCTGGGTGGCGTAGAATTCATTCACCCGCTTTCGAAATGCTGCAATGTTTTTCGTCGGCAGTGTTACGCCCGCTGCAAGTTTATGGCCGCCACCTTTCGTAATGATGTCGTCGGCTGCGCGGATTGCGTCGGCTGCGCTAAAGTCCCCATAACTGCGAGCTGAGCCCTTCGCTTCTTCGTCATGTTCCGCAAGTACAAAGGTTGGCTTCTGGTATTTCTCGAGAAGTTTTGCGGCGACAATACCAACAATACCGTGGTTCCAGCCAGGTGCACTGACGACAAGCACTGGATCGCTCTGATACTCCTCCGCCTGCACCAACGCTTCCTTCAGAATCTCGTCCTGCTCTTTGCGCCGAGCCTGGTTCATTTCATCGAGCTTTCGAGCAAATGACAGCGCCTCCATAGCGTCCGTGGCGGTCAACATATCAAGTGAGTACTGCGCCGTCTCAAGGCGACCCGCAGCGTTCATGCGAGGCCCCAGCGAAAAACCAAGGCTGCGTGCGTTTACTGTTTCGGGGCGCACCCCAGCAACCGCCATCAATGCCTTCAATCCAGCGCGTCGTGTTTTTGAAAGAACCTTTAACCCCCAAAATACATGAGTGCGGTTCTCATCAACCAGGGTCACAACATCACAGACCGTACCGAGCGCAACCAGGTCGAGGAGCCACTTTTCCTGCCCTTTTTCAAGACCCTCAAGCTGCGTCTGAAGCGCCTGTACTAATTTGAACGCAACACCAACTCCGGGCAAATCGAGGAAAGGATAGATCTTCCCTGCCATCTTTGATTCAGGCTTCAGAAGATATTTTTCGTACTCGTCTGGATAGTCTTGCAATAAACGCTTTGGATTAATCACTGCTACGGCTGGTGGTTGCTCGGGTGCAACGTTGTGGTGATCAGTGACAATGACATCCACTCCGAGTTCTTTGGCGCGCGTGATTTCTTTATGGCTCAAACTACCACAGTCGACAGTCACAATAAGGTCGGCGCCCCGCTCGGCAATCCGCTCAATGGCGTCAACCGTTAAGCCGTAGCCTTCGGTAAAGCGGTTGGGAATAAAGGCATGGACGTTCTCAAACCCAAAGGCCGAGAAAGCATCGAGAAGCACGGTCGTTGCGGTCAGCCCGTCAATGTCGTAGTCACCATAAATCGTAATCCGCTCTTGGTTTTCACGCGCCTTCACAAGACGCTCAACTGCTGGCTGCATGTCGGGCAGCAAAAATGGATCGTGCTTCGCGTCGTAATTCGGAGAAAGAAAAACCGCCTTCGTCTCCGGCGTAATCCCCCGGTTTTTCAGAATGCGGTCAAATAAATTCATTAGGCAACGTCAGATGAAGTTCGCTTTGGTCGGGCAGCATGTTGCTGTGACTTAATAACGATGCTCTGGAGTTCTTTAAAGATTGGGAACTGCTTGTTCGTTGCATAGATTTTCGTATTGCCTTGGCGTTCGCTCAGAAGGAATCCGACCTTTTCAAGTCGCTTTAGTTCGCGTTGAATATTGCCTGGATCTTCCTTAATCAATTTCGCTAGGCCACGAACGTGAGTGCGGAAATCCGGGTATTTAGCATAGACCACAACGATCTTGCGCCGCACCCGAGATGTAATGAAAACGTCTAACATGCTTCCCCTTTTAAATACTTTTGGCCTCTCAGAACCTGTTGAGTTTTATTCTACACTTTTTCACCCTGCACGGTCAACGCCAATTGAGGATGATTTTGTTAATTTTCTCAACTGTCTGCTCATGCGTCGGTATTTCGTTGTTGGTGTAATAGTGGTTTGTATCGAAATAATTTACTTTTACATCGAGGATATGAAGCTCGTCGGCCATGACGTGCAGCCGGTCGACTGCCTGCTCTGATGCGACGGGTGCCGCAATCACAAGGCGCTTAATGCGAATCGGTTTTAAGAAATCCATCGCAACATCAAGCACCGTGCTGTCAGAGAAGCCGTCGCTCACAAGAATAATCGTACGGTCACGCAGCATGTCGTAATCAATAAGGCCGCCGTCACCAATCAGGCGGTTAATGCGCTGAAAGGCCTGTCGCTTTTGGTCTTCAAGATAGCCATGGAACTCACTGGTGTACTCATCTACCTCACCACTCGAGAACTCACTGTTATAGGTGAATTCACCACTCTGTGAGACGCCGCCAAAGCTAAGACTCTCGCCGGGAATTTCAATATCTTCAACAAGCAACATCGTAAGAATACAGTGCAGCTGCGCTGCAATTTGCTCACCAACAATAACTCCACCGTCACTTAAAGCAACGATTGCGCAGTTCTCGTAGCGATAGCGCTCGAAGAGGCGGGCAGCGAGTTGTTGTCCTGCGTGGATGCGGCTCTCAAAATACATATGCTTATTCTAGCATGGCATGCTCGTCTGTCTGCGGGTATACTTAATTTATGTGGTTTTATGAGGTTGCACCGACGAAGATTGTGAGGAGTGGATCTGCCACTTTTACTTATACTTCTGGTGAACGACTCTCACCTGGCACGCTTGTAACGATTCCCGTTGGTAAGCAGACATTAAACGGCGTGGTCATAAAAGAAGTTCCAAAACCTTCTTATGATACAAAAGAAATCGGCTCTCTTATTGAGCCGACACCCCTTCCGGCGCCCTTAATCGAACTCTCCCTTTGGCTTGCGGAATATTATCGAACCCCGTTGGCGACAGTGCTGCAGACGGTTTTACCTCGAGGACTGACGACAAAGCGGCGCGAGAAAGCCTTCAAAGCGCACGAAACTTCACGAAATCGAACAACTATTGTGCTCAACGAAGATCAGGTGGCAGCCGTGAATACAATTATGAATACACCGAGCGGCACTACCCTGCTGCAGGGTGTGACTGGCTCCGGAAAAACAGAGGTATACAAGGACCTTGCACGCAAAACATTGGTTGGTAATAGGTCGGTCATTGTACTCGTTCCTGAGATTAGTTTGACCAGCCAAGTGGTCGATGAATTCACCCATGAGTTTTCGAACATTCTTGTTACTCACTCCCACATGACCGAAGCCGAGCGTCATAGCGCCTGGAAAAAGGCCCTCGCGTCTTCAGAGCCGCTTGTCGTCATCGGGCCGCGCTCGGCACTGTTCATGCCTGTACCGAATCTTGGGCTTGTTGTTGTTGACGAGGCGCACGAGCCAAGCTACAAGCAGGAGCAAGCCCCGCGCTACTCAGCCCTTCGAGCAGCAAGTGTTCTTGGAAAGGCCTCGAACGCTCGCGTCGTTCTTGGAAGCGCAACACCGCTCATTGTCGATCGGTATGTTGCGCAAATGAATGGGTCGCCCATTGTCACCCTCCCCCGCTCTGCGCGAAAAAATGCCAAAGCAACAACCTCGCTTCTCATTGATATGAAAAAGCGAGAAAACTTTAAGAAGCATCGATTCCTCTCGGACGCACTCCTCCAACAAATTGAACACAATAATGCATCGGGCAAGCAAACTCTGATCTTCCATAATCGTCGAGGAAGCGCGAGTACGACACTCTGCGAAAACTGTGGTTGGGCAGCTGAATGTTCTCGCTGCTTTGTGCCGCTCGTTCTTCATGCCGACACCTTTACATTGAGTTGTCATATTTGCGATACCAAATCAAAGGTTCCCACAACCTGCCCTGTCTGTCGCAGCGCGGATATTATTCATAAAGGTATTGGTACGAAACTTATTGAGAGCGAGCTCCGCCGACTCTTTCCAAAAGCAACCATCGCGCGCTTCGATGGCGATACCGCCGCAGCAGAAACGGTAAATGAAAAATACAAAGAACTCTATGATGGCACCATCGATATCGCTATTGGCACGCAGGTCGTCGCAAAGGGACTCGACCTCCCGAAGCTCCATACCGTAGGCGTTATTCAGGCGGATAGCGGACTCGCCCTTCCCGACTACTCGTCAACGGAACGAGCCTTTCAGCTACTCGCCCAGGTTGTCGGTCGCGTTGGTCGCGATGAGCGCGAGACGGTCGTTGTTATACAGTCGTATCAACCAACTCACCCGGCCATTCAGTTTGGCCTCAAGCAAGACTACGAGGGGTTCTATGAGTATGCACTCAAGGAGCGACAAAAAGGCGGCTTCCCTCCCTTCCGTTACCTTCTCCAGCTTACCGATGTCTATAAAACCGAGGCGGCGGCGATTCGTAATGCAAAAGTACTCGCAACCGAACTTCGTCGAACGCTGCCAAAAGGTATTGATGTACTCGGCCCAACCCCAGCTTTTTACGAACGGCAGCACGATACGTATCGTTGGCAATTAACACTGAAAAGCCCCAAACGCGACGCACTCGTGCAGGCGCTTGGACACCTTCCTCCTACCCATTGGCAGGCAGATCTTGATCCATCAAGCTTATTATAAGCTGGCCTCTAGCCACCCCTTAAAGCCTCTGGTATACTGGTGCAAATGACTAAAGATGACATTATCACCCTTCCAAACGCCCATCTTCGCGAAAAGTCTGAAAAAGTTCGCGAGATTGACGA
>CAMLKA010000025.1 GCA_946480535.1 uncultured Candidatus Saccharibacteria bacterium
ATAGCTTCTGGTGTTGCGGTGCTGAAGAATGTTTCGTCGGGTGGAATTGGCGTGACGACACACTTAGCTGGGTCGAGGTTAAATTCTTTTACGAGTTCGGCTTTGACTGATTCGGAGACGGTAATGATAAAGTCGGCTTTTTTAATACTGCGCGGCACGACGCGGCGAAGGTGGGCGAGATTCTTTTCTTCAACAACCTCTGGGAAATAGAGATAGGTAAGGTCGTGAATGACCGTGGCGACGTGTTTACTTTTGGCGGTAGGCCAGGTGGCGAAGTTGGGGAAGATGGTGAGATCGACTTTAGGGAGGAAAATATCGAAGGGCGGGGCGAGGTTGAAGCTTTGGGCTTTGGCGTACACCCTTAAAGGAATAAGTGTATTTTTATTGTAATGAGCTAACGGCATTTCCGTCTTTGGCTGAGGCTGCCTGTTTAGGAAATTGAAGTAAGAGCCTTGAGTTTGGGTAGATTCGTGGCTATAGAGGGCGTCGGTTAACAGGCGTACGTAGTTTGAGACACCGGAAAGCGAGTTAGTTGCAAGGCTACTTGTTTCAATTCGAATTTTAATCGTCATTACTCATAGTATATAATAGAGGGAATTACGTATGTCATTAAAACTCACATCAAAGTATAGGTACTCAATTATTTTGTTGCGCGAGCTCGTTATCACGGGCTTCAAGCTTCGTTATCAGGGATCGGTTCTCGGGTACCTGTGGTCACTACTAAAGCCGCTTTTCCTCTTTGCAATCCTCTACTTCGTGTTTGTGTATTTCTTGAAAATCGGTGAAGGCATCCCTCACTGGCCAATTTCAATGCTTCTTGGTATTGTGCTTTGGAACTTTTTTGCAGAAGTTACAAATACCGGCCTTGCGGCAATTGTTGACAGGGGTGATGTAATCAGGAAAATTAACTTTCCTAAATACGTCATCATCCTTGCGAGTAGTGTTTTGGCGCTCATTAACCTCTTGCTCAATTTTGTTGTCATTGCGTTCTTTATGATTATTAACGGTGTTGAGGTAAGTTGGAGCGCGCTTCTCTTGCCACTTCCTATTCTTGAGCTGCTTGCTTTTGCGCTGGGCATCTCATTTATTCTCAGTGCTTTGTATGTGAAGCTACGCGACATGAACTATATTTGGGAAATTATCATGCAGGCGCTTTTCTATGGATCGGCTGTTATTTACCCAATTGCAATGGTTATTGAGCAAAACGCCACACTGGCAAAACTCCTTCTTTTAAACCCAATTGCTCAGTCAATTCAGGATGCACGCTTCCTGCTTATTGGCGATGCTAATCCAACCCTGTACTCGTTGACGGGAAGTTTCTGGATTTCGATTATACCAATCGGTATTGTTATATTGACCCTTGTGTTTGGCGCGCTTTACTTTAAACGCCGGTCACCTTACTTTGCGGAGGATGTGTAACATGAATAAGAATACTGCAATTAGCGTACAAAACGTTAAAAAGAATTTCTTGTTGCCTCACGAAAAAACTTCGTCATTCAAATCTGGAATCGTGAATGTATTTCGCAAGAAAAACCGCACCATCAGCACCCAACGTGCCCTAAGAGGGGTCTCCTTCGACATTAAAAAGGGTGAATTCTTTGGAATTCTTGGTAAAAACGGTAGCGGTAAGAGTACGCTTCTGAAGATTCTCGCAGAAATTTACCAACCAACAAGCGGTGACGTCACGATTGATGGAAAGCTCGTTCCTTTTATTGAACTCGGTGTTGGGTTTAATCCCGAGCTCACCGGCCGTGAAAACGTCTATCTGAACGGCGCGCTTCTCGGCTTTTCTCGCAAAGAAATCGATGCTCGGTACGATGATATTGTGAAGTTCGCCGAACTTGAAGACTTCATGGATCAAAAACTCAAGAACTACTCGAGTGGAATGCAAGTTCGTCTTGCGTTCTCGGTGGCCACACGCGCTGAAGCGGATATCTTGCTTGTTGATGAGGTGCTTGCGGTGGGCGATGCCGATTTCCAGCGTAAATGTTACGACTTCTTTAAATCGCTCAAGGTGTCGGGTAAGACTGTTATTTTTGTAACCCACGACATGGGTGCCGTGCGGGAGTACTGCGACCGTGCTGTGCTTATTAAAGACGGTGTTGTTGCGCACGAGGGTACGGCAACAAAGATTGCGGACGAATATTTAAAGCTCTTTAATCAGACCTCTGCGAGTGAAGCCGATGATTCAAAGAAAAATCGCTGGGGCGACGGTAGTCTTAAAACGGACAAGCTCTCGGTGAAGGTGCACGAAACGAGTGTTGACGTTGAGTTTGATATCAAGTCAAAGAGCTCGAAGGATCTGCGCGTGCAGCCTGTGTTTAAGTTTTCAGCGGATGCTAACGCGGAGTCTTTCTTTGCGGGCACGAGTCTTACTTCAATCGATTCAACAATTCAGGCCATTAGTGTGGAGTCAAAGGGACGCACTCATGTAAAGGTGAGTTTCGATAACATCTTTTCTTCAAGCAAGGTATTTATATCATTAACGCTCCAAAGCCCAGATGGCGTCACTATGTACGACGTATGGAGTGCTGCGACAAGTTTTAGAAACGCAGGACAGAAGACGTTTTACCCGGTATATCCAAAGGGCACGGTTACTGTCTCGACACCTTCGGACAAGTAAAGCCCGAGACAGAGGTGAGAATTTGCCAAGTACCCTTTACAGTGGTACCGTAGAAGAATAGGTTTATGGGGGAGAAATGAGAACACTATTAATTCATGGCGCTAGCACCGCAGCGGGCTGGTATGACATGGAGCGTGCTGGATGGGCAAGTAGGCTTCATCAAGAGGCATTACAAGTTAATCGGGTGAACCCCCAAGAAGCAGTCGTGGTTCAGAATACGTCTATTCCTGGAAATACACTCCTTGGTGTAATGAAGGATCTTGAGGGTGTATCGAAGTATAAAAAACTTGGAACAGTTACTGCGATTTTAGCGATCGGACTCAACGAGTCGAAAATCATGGCCGGAAGGACGCGCCCGCTCGTCTCTCTTGATAGGTTTCAAGATGCACTAGGAAGCTATAGCGACCAGGTTGAGGCACAGGGTGGAAATGTTTTATTTCTTGGAACGGAAGCGCTAAGGGAGAGCACGATTGTAACAGAGAATGGCAACACCTTCGAAGATGATCTTGTTGCTGAATACGACTACATTTTAGAGACAACCGCCGCAGAGCGGGGATATCCCTACGTCTCTATGGTGAATACGCTATCTCGACTTGGGCTTGAAAATACCGTATCTGCAGACGGGTACCACCCGAACGCCTTAGGGCACAAGGCTATCTGCGAGGCACTTAAAGTGGCTCTTGCTCCGTACGAATCGTTTAGTACGGGAGATATAGTACCTCAAGACATCACCGGACAGCTTGTCCAATAGATATTATAAAATCTTAGAGATAATGAAATGGGCGATATGCTCTCTGCTGTCGCCGTTGAGGTTGTGGAAGAGGCGGTTTCTTACGGCCGGATAGCTCATTCGAATAGAGTAGGTGTTATGAAGTGCCGCATCGACGACAAGGTTCGTACAGTCCCCTTGCCCTTGGCTGATTGAGAATGATGTTGTGAGAACCTCACGGATAGGTTTGTATAGGTCTTTGTCCTGTTTGTTTTCTTCGCCACCATAGGCAAAGATGACGGGAATGTCGGCAAGAATTGCATCGGCGACAACACTACTCATGTCTCCAATAAGTACATCGCTATATTTGTAGATTGAGAGTAAATCGGCATCATCTTCAGGAATGAAATGAATATGGTTTTTCTTGGCAATGAGTTCGATGTATTTTTCAATAATTTCACCCGATGTTTGAGGGTGTGGCTTAAATATGACGTAGTACTTGTCGGAGATATTCTCGAGTATTTCTAGGCCCGTATCAAAGACCGAGGAAGCTCCCCAGTAGGTAGGCATGTAGGATACAATCGGCTGTTTCTTGTATGACGGAAGTTTGCTAAGAAATTCTTTTTTCTTGTATTGTGCTTGTTTTCGAATAATAAGGTCGTTGCGGGTCAGGCCAATATCGATACACATATCTTCTGGCACGCCGCGCTCGATAAGCTGCTCTTTCATGAAAGGGCCAAGAGTCGCAATGTAGGTGTAATTTTCAACGACTGTCTTAATTTTCCATTCAACCCAGTAGTCTTTAATAGGGATGCCATGCGAGAGCATAATGGTTGGCGTGGTAATTTTGATGCCGTCGAATACAAATGTCTCATAAACAAATACGGCCTTTGCGTGCTCGTTTAGGTAGGCGACCGTCTTTTCTATTCGCGTATCAAGCTCAAGGAATATCTCAGGCTGATCGTCAATCAGTAGAGGGGTGATGCCAGGGTATTTTTTTAGATAATCCACCGCGGACTGCGAAGCAACAACGACCGTCCCTCCGATAAGGTCGTAGAGAGGAAGGACGTGGGTGATGTGTTGAGGGATATTGCCAAGAAAGTAATAGATGCCATTTGAGACATCTTGCTTTAGGTGTTTCGCTTTTTTATAGAGCGAGCTCTTATCGAACGGCGCTAAGGTCATTTTCCTTGCTCTGGAGTGCACTTTTTATAATAGTGGTCGAGATTTCAGGGGTGCGTGGAAGGTAGATGACTTGACAGTATTCTTTGAGGAAATCAAACTTTCCTTCCCAGTCATCGCCCATAATAAAGATATCAACTTTGTTAGAAATAACGTCTGTGATTTTTTGATCCCAATGTTCTTCTGGGATGATTTTAGAAACATATTTAATGGCCGAGAGGAGTTCGTGGCGCTTTTCGTATGTTTGAGCTGAGACTTTTTCTTTTACAGCATTGAAGGTATCGCTGGAAAGACCAACGATTAATTCGCCACCCTGCGTGTACTCGTGGGCACGGCGCAAAAGCTCGATATGGCCATAGTGAAGGAGGTCGAAAGTTCCATATGTTAAAACTGTTGGCATATCAATAAGTATACCATAGAAAATTAGCCGCCCAGAACCACCTATATCGTATAATGGGTCTAGTATGCAGAAAAATCAGAGGTTTAAAGTAGCCGTCGTTACCCGAACAAAAGACAGGGGCGTGCTACTCGAGCGAGCAATAAAATCAGTTCACCAGCAGACACTTACTGACCTAGTGCACGTTATTATCAACGACTCGGGCGATAAAAAGGTTGTCGATGATCTCGTGGCAAAATACGAGGGTATTATCAACGGTCGAGTAAAAGTAATTCATAATGACGTTTCTCATGGTATGGAGGCTGCTTCAAATAAAGCAATTAAGTCTGTTGACTCTGAATACGTTGCAATTCACGACGACGATGACTCGTGGCACCCTCGCTTCCTTGAAGCGCTGACGACACACATGGATACGACAGGTATAAAAGGCGCTATCGCACGAACAGAGCGTGTATACGAGTCGGTGATCGGTGATACAGTGAAGGTATTGTCACGCGATGATTACATGCCGCACTTGAGCCACCTAGCGTTGTTTGATCTTTTTGCTGAAAACTTTGCTGTGCCAATTTCATTTCTGTATCGCCGGGAAGTATACGACACGGTTGGATACTACAATGAAGAGCTGAAGGTGACAGGTGACTGGGACTTTGCTCTTAGGTTTATGCGTTACTTTGATATCGACAAAGTTGACCCGGGATACTCACTTGCGTTTTATCATATACGTCCTACGAATAACGGAGTGATGGGCAATTCAATTTTCGACCCTAGTAAAGCGCACGTGCAGTACCACACGATGCTTGCGAACCGCTTCCTTCGCGAAGATCTTGATAAGGGTGCGCTAGGGTTTGGCTATCTCTTTAATGTTGCAAACTCTGAACGTGCACGGGGATGGGAGCTGGATGAAATTCAGCAGCGGGTCAGTGAATTGAGCGACAAGATTGACGCTCAAGCACAGCTTATCGAAGAGTCGCGATTCAGCTTCCGTAAAGCAAAGGCTTCGGTCCGCGGTAAGGTGAAGAATGTTGCAAAGAAAATTAGGGATAAGATCAGAGGATAGAGATGGATAGCTATAAACAGAATATTGACCAGCACGATGTCATCTCTTTTGATATTTTTGACACACTACTGTCTCGGAACGTCTCGGCACCCGCGGATGTTTTTACGATTACGCACGAGCTCTTTAATCAGGAGAGTGACTTTACGTTGCAGGATGATTTTCGCCCACTTCGAATCAATGCCGAGCGTAGGGCGCGTCTTAATAAAACAAGTGCAGATGTAACACTTGATGATATTTACGATCACTTGAAAGAACTGCGCCCAGACTATCCGGAAAGCATTCTTGAGACGCTTAAGAAGTTTGAACTTAAAGCAGAGACTTCCTCTCTTGTACGGGGCCGTGCAGCATCTTTGTACGACTATGCACGTTCACGGGGCAAGAAGGTCGCAATCGTTTCTGATATGTACCTTCCAAAGAGGGCAATCGAGCAATTCTTACATAAAAATGACATTAGCGGATGGGATTTTCTTCTTGTCTCATGTGATGACCACCTTTCTAAGGCGTCGGGCACGGCGTTCGTTGCCTTGCACGAACAGTTTCCGGGGGCGTCGGTGTTACATATTGGCGATAACTATCACGATGATATCGTTATGGCGCAGCAGAATGGAATTGATGCACAGCACATTCAGAGCACTGTTGAGGTACTTCGTAACAGCGACACGCTCAATAGGTATTTTAGTGTCTGGGAGCGACGTGTAGCGACCCCAGAAACAGTAAACATCAATGAAGTTGGTCAGAGCGTTATTGATGGTCTTGTTGCGAAGTATGTCGCCGAAGGTGCGAATGGAAACGAACGAATAGGTTTTGCGGTGCTTGGGCCACTTCTTCTTGGCTTTAGCCAGTGGCTTCACGAGAGCTTGCAGGCCGACGGTTGCGATAAAGTATTGTTCCTTGCACGCGATGGAAACATTATGCACAAAGCATATAACCTTATTTACGGAAAAGATGCTGTTGCGAATGAGTATATCTTCGGGTCAAGGCGTGCTCTTGTTTTTCCGAGCCTACGCGTACTCAGTGGCGAGGACATTCGAACCTTTGCACAACTTGACCGCGGCGCAAATTTGAGTGCAACGCTTGATACGTTCAATCTTAGTAAATCTGATCCAGCGGTAAAAGCGGCGGCGAAAAAGGCCGGTGTGAAACTGAGCGAGAATAACATTGACAGCTCAAATGCACCAAGGGTTGAGGCGATGCTTCTGAGTCTGAAGGAAAAGATTCTTGTGACGATTTCTGATGAACGAAAGGTTGTTTTGCGGTACCTTCAGTCGGTTGGATACGACAAAGCAACTAGTAAAGTTGCGGTGTGTGATATCGGCTGGAATGGTTCCGTGCGAACGGTCATTGAGGGGTATGTCGGACGAGAAGTTCCTGGATATTATCTTGGCTTGAGAAACGTCGAGAAGACGCAACATGTTGGCGACAAGATAAAAGGTTACTTCGATGCTCGCAAAGACTTTGACTGGAAGGAGTTCGCCCCTGTTGTTGCTGGTGGCGTTGAGGTGATTGAACTGCTTTTCTCAAATCCAGACCAAGGCCCTATCCGTAAAATCGAACTGAATGAAAATGGCGAGTTTATCGCTCCTGAAAACAAGCATGACTTCCCTGAAGAGCAGCGTGAGATGATTCGACAGATTCAATCTTCTGCACTTGCCTTTATCAAGGCCTACCAGGAGGCATACCGCAACCTTCCTAAGTCTCTGTGGACGTTAGATCGGCACTCAGGGCTTTCGGGTGTTGTTAGTCTTATCGATGACCCTACGGAAAGCAGCGCCTTCCTTATTGGTACAGCGCCGTATTCGACAAGCGTCGGGTCTCGCCCTGAACTGATCGGTGCGCCAACTCGAAGTAACCTCTACTATCGAACTCATTTCCGTTCGCTAAAGAAAGAATGGTCTCGTTCTTTCTGGGGCCAAGGGTTTAAGAAGAATGCTAGGGCTCGAGGTCTTAAGCGCCACGGACTATAAAGAATAGTCTTTGTCGGTTGTCTTTTGGAAGGTTGGTCCCCATCCGTGAAGATAGTGGTGAACTGTTGAGGTTATACGATACGTTCCCGATGTGAGGGTGCGTGAAACGGTGAATGTTTTTGTCTCGTTCGCCTTTAGTGTGCCCCAAATCATTGGAAAGTCCCTGTTATTGTTATTACTGTCTCGAACTGATATGACGATATCACCTAGTTCAATAGGTTGATTTGTCTTGTTTCTAACCGTGATTGAGGCGGTTGTTGTATCACCAGTGCGATTAATTGTAATATCTCCAACCTGTTCGGCGGCGAAGCTGCTTGTAAAGTTTGCTGGGCGTTGCATGTCGCTTTTTTGCAGAGGTGCGTAGGTTGAAGACCACCATTCAGGCCATCGGTAGAATAGAGGGTTGATGGTATAGGCTCCCCCCTTAATAAAACGGCTCGTGTAGGTGAGTGTACGAGCCTCTCCGGCCCGGAGTGTTATTTCCTGAGGTGTGAAGTCGTAGTTTGCCGAACTGCCGCTCAGGCGCGTGCTGAGGATGACCCAGCCAAGGTATTCGCTTTGTGTGCCGTAGTTTGTATATTCAACAGTTGCTCTGATGCTACCATCGGCAAGGGTTTGTGTCTGCACTGGCTTGGTCTGAACCACATTTGGTCCATTCAAGAAGCTCGTTGTGCGTACAGTTGAAGCTTGCTCGGAACCAGGGTAAGTAGTGGTCCATCCGTAACCATTCAGTGGATCGTCGAGGTTTGTGTAGAAGGTGAACCGTCCAAGTTCGCTTAGGTCGAAGCTCCTTGTCTGACTGTAGGTAGCGGTCTGGCCTGGTGCAAGAATAATATTCTGCGTAGGGAAGTCTACATTGGCGCCACTTGGCGTTCTTGCAGAAACGAGGAACCAGCCAACATTTTGAGTTGTGTTTGAGTTGTTTTTGAATGTTGCTGTTGCACGGTATTCAGAGCCACTTACTTTGGTAACAGATATACCAGGATTAAGGAGCGTAACATCTGTTTTTGGAATTATAGACCGCGTGCGAACGATAGAGTCATTTGCTGACTTCGGTGTAGCATAGTCCCATCCAAGCTGGGTGAATTTGCCCCCAATATAGACACTAAGCTTACCAAGTTGCGGGAATGTTCTCGATGCGCTATACGTATAGCTCGCGTTTGGCTCAAGGGTGATGGAGCGTGACGGGAAGTCGTAATTGTTGCCATTACTATCTCGCACGGCTGCAAACATAAAGCCGAGGTTGATTCGTGTATTAGAGTTGTTCTTTACGGTAAATGTAGCGGTATACACCTGATTTGGGTCGGTTGAAGTGGTGGGTGTGACGCGAAGAGACTGCTCAAGTCGTACGTTGTCGTTAATAGCATTCATGACAGACGTGCCTGAGTAGATGGTACGCTCGCGAATAATATCATCTGAAGTCGAATAAGGAGTAGTGTTCGTCCAGCCTACTTGGTTAATATTACCGCCAATGTACGCCTTGAGCTTTCCGACGAGAGGGAAAGTCCTCGATGCGGTATATGTGTAGGTTGAGTTTGGCTGTAGGATAATATTCCGCACAGGGAAGTCAAGGTTGTTATTGTCTGCATCTCGAACCGAGACGAACATATAGCCGAGATCAATGGTGGCATTTGAATTATTCCGAAGGCGGAAGGTTGCGGTGTAGTTTTGATTGCCTGCATCCGATGACTCGGGGGTAATTTGGAGAGATTGATCGACAAATACGTTTTGTACGATTAAATCGCGTCCTCGACTGCTCCCGAACCAATCAGTAAACACTCTCCAGAAGTTACGGTTGCCGTAAGCGCTACAGTAATCACCGGTGCCATACATGTTGTCGAGTGCGGCTTGGTTAGGTTGGTAGGGTGTGTAGGTGTAGAGCGCTGCCGTGGCTTTTGTTTGGATATTAATGACCGTTCCACCACAGTTTCGTGGGGCTACATTCCAGCCAATCCAGTTTGAGTTAGATCCATCGGCACGAATTTTTCCTGTGCCAACTCGTTTGTATGCCCACCAATCCTGATCCATATTGTTGAGGTAAGAGCGCATTAAGGCTGCGGCTTCGTACATTTGAATCGAGAAGCCGGCGTAGTTAGAGTTACAGTTTGCACTACCGTTAGGTCCGCTGTCGGGACATTGTGCCCCCATTGCATAGCGGTACTGGCTAAATAGCGGCCATTTGTCTGAGGTAAGTGGCCCCGCCGATTCAGTAGCAATCTTTACAAGGAGTACTTTTGGGCTAATATTGTAGCGCGTCGCGGCATCTTTAATTATCCATGCTGCGCTTTGCGCACCTGCTGGAATCGAAGTTGGATTTGAATAATTAGTTGCTGGAACCCAATCTCCTGGGGAATACTTCGGAACTTCATAATACTTATTGATACATGTATAAGGAGGCCCTGCCCACCCCCTGCTAGCAGCGTACTGTGCCCTTGTGAGAGATGAGTTGTATTCTATTGCGCGTCCAGTTCCCCATATATCACATTCGCCAACTGACCTATCTAGGAAGTCCTGTATTTGCTGTAGTGACATGCTATTTGCGTCAGTGAAAATGGAATCATCGATAATATTTTCGTATCGCCAGTCGGCTTTATTGGCCGCAGATGTAATATCGGTAGGTATGGCAAATTGGAGCGTAGCCGCGGAGGCTATTGCGACAAGTGTAAAGACGGCTCTCGAAATGAGAGAACTTGGTACTAGTTTTGAGAGGGAGTTCTTTAATGTCATTGTACTGAGTAGATAATGGACTTGCTAAAGTTATTTCCGTTTACGGTTGTTGTGAGCGTAATATTCCATGAGCCCGGAGTGAGCTGATTCTTTTCGACACTGAAGCCGGCGCACGAGGAGAATTCCGGTTGATAGAGAATTTCGGCCGTTTGCGTGACAGTAGCTTCTCCGGATTTTGTTAGGGAAAGTGTACAGGTACCTTCGCCACTAAACCCGCTGATTTTCGTAAGAACTGTGACCACAGTGTCGGTCTGGCTTGCGCTAAGAGAGAGCGATTCATTTGTAATAGCGGGAGTCGTTACTTCATTGGCTCCATTGCCGCTCACTTCATTATCAAGAAACTTCTGTTTATCTTCCGCAGCTTGCTTCTCCTCTGCTTCGCGCTCTTCTTTGGTTGGGCCTTCTGATGAACTATCGCTATTTTGGTCTGATACGAGATTTTGGCCGTATGCAAACCAGTAAACAAGTCCTGCGGAGACAACGACCGCCGCAGCAATACCAGCAACGAGGATTTTAGAAAATTTCTTATCAGTTTTTTGTGTTTTCATAGTGAGTATCCACGGTTCATTTACTACTCTTATTTAACCATAAGAGTGATGGAGATACAATAATTATGCTTTTATTGCCAGAATGTTATATAGACTTGGTATTAGCTTAGAGAATAGCAACGATTAAAGTATCAGGTCACGTTCAACAACAGCCTTAAAACCATCATAGGAGTGCTGGGTGTGAATGAGTTTTTGGGCTGCAATGACCATATCATAGGCTTTTTCTGGGTGTTTTTTGAAGTATGCGAGTGCCGCAATGAAAGCTTCAGTATCTTCGATGTCATCGATAAGAAGGCCGGTCTTCTT
The DNA here is from genome assembly GCA_946480535.1 of uncultured Candidatus Saccharibacteria bacterium. The sequence continues at coordinate 11,514 of CAMLKA010000025.1, forward strand.
ATCTTTTACAAACTCGTCGATACCACCAACACGAGGCGCGATAAGCGGAAGCCCTAGTGCCGTCGCTTCAAGGAGAATGTTTGGAATTCCGTCAAAGCTTGAGGTGTAAAGGAGTGCGTCATATTCACTCGTAGGGAGTGAATTGAGGCCATTGAACCCGCCTTTGTAATTGAGCGCTGGAATGTTAACGAAGTCTCTTTCCGTGTAATCATCTTCAAGATTACCGAACATATCAATGACGAAGTGCTTAGGGTTAAGCTTTTTGGCAATTTCAATAACAACATCTGGACGTTTTTGATTTGCAACGCGGCTCGCCCAAAGAATGCGCACCGGACCATTACTGCGTTTTGTTTTGACGGGATCTTTAAGGATGTATTCGACCGGCTGGTAGTGGACGGCAAATTTATCTTTCGATAGAGGCTCCATTGCAACAGTCTCGTCGATAACATGTTGGTTGTCGGTCACAATCTTATGAAGAGCGGGGAAAGTTTCGGGAATTCCAAAGAAGTGAATACCCCAGGTGCGACCGAATTTATCTGTATCACTGCAAAATGCAACTGAATCAAGTTGGTACTTTTGCTCAATAAGGCTGTCGCTGTAATGCTCAATCATTTCAAAGCCGAAAGGTGTCATTGCAAAGAGCATCTTCTTTGTTTGGAGCTGTGCGATAAGTCGTCGTAAAAGAATATAGCGAGTAGTAATGTCGAAGCGCTTTGCAAGATGGCCAAAGTCGATGTAGTCGACACCTTTTGGAATTTGATCCACCCAGGTGTTATTGAAGTCTTCAGTTACAACAAGCAGCACCTTCCAGTCGGGCTTGCTATCGAGCATCGCCTTGACGTAATTAAGGACAACCTTATCTCCGCCACCCTTCATCATGTGCTGGGATAAGAAGACGTAGTCAGGTAATTTGTCGATAGACCCAAGCATCTGCTTAAGGAGAAAGCCCGGCCCGGCACTGAGGGCTGTGTGGGTGTGGAGTGCGCGCACTGCTTCGCGAGTTGGAAAGACGGTACGGTCGTAGACATGAACGTCTTTCCAGCATTGAATCGCCCATTCTGGAATTTTTTTGTGCGCTTGACGCTCGTCATTATTTTGAAGTATCGGCATAACAACCGCTTTGTAAATCTTGCTTCTTCGCTTCATCCAAACATGTCCTTTGCGGAGAGTCTCTTTTACATCAGAGGTGAGGCTTGTAGCGTGTTCTGGTGCGGATACGATTTCCTCTGAGCGTCCATTAGATACAGAGGTTGCCTTTTTGCCTTCGGGTAAGTCATAAAGAGGTGAGTAATGTATTGCCGGTAAAGTCGTTGATAATGGTGTTTCGCGCTTAAAGCTAGCAGACTCGGGGATGACAATATGGGCGAAGCCCTCACTGATAGTCTTTTCGGTAAATGACCAGAGGGAGGTGCTCAAGATAGGCGACAAGAGGTTGCTTTGGAGAGCGATTGGAAAATCCCACTGATTCTTTATGGCGAGACTTACGATAACATCTTCTGCATGAGAATCTGATTTTGTCCAAATATAATGCCCGCGATTCTTGGTTGTGAAGATCGTTGTCTGCGTATGGAGGATGTTTGTAGGGTCTTGCTGTAGAGTGTTTATTGCATCGCGCACCCAGTTCGGAGAGATAAGGGTATTTTCCTCAAAAACGATAGAAACTTTTCCGCGAATGTCCTCGAAGGGCTTCAGTGACGAATAGCGGCGCACTGATTGGTTGGGGTAAGCTTTGAGATACTGTGTAATCTCGACGGTGTCGTTGAGGAGTAGCTCGTAAGTAGTGTCCTGGGTTCGCTTGAGGGAATCTTCAATATTTAGGATAAGTTTATGCAAATGGCGAACGTTTGAGCCGGGTAAGATAATGATAGATAGGTCTAAAGATACTTTGGTCACTGTTTAATTATATATCAAGCAAGCCTAACGAGCCGTATATAAAGGGATAATTGCATCTTTTACAATATCTTCAAGATTATAGTGTTGGAGATAGTTTTCTCGGGCGTTTTTCTCCAGGGAAGCTAGCAATTCATGGTCACTATAGAGTTGGAACATTGCATCTGCCAGAGAGTCAATCGATCGAGGTGGGACGAGGAGCCCTGTTGTCTCGTCATGAATTATTTCAGGATTACTATCTACACTCGAAGCGATAATAGCCTTACCGAGCATAGTCGCCTCTAGAAGTGCGATACTGAAACCTTCTTGATAGCTAGGGAGCATAAAGACGTCAGATGCAGCAATTTTCTCGATAGCATTTACTTGATGGCCGAAAAAATGGATAGAGGGGTGGTTTGTCGCCTTTTCTTTGTACGTATCAATATCCGCCCCATCACCGTATATTGCAAGAGTTGCATTAAAATCATTGTGTTGGTTTGTAAGTTTAATGAATGCGTCTACTGCTTCACCGATACCTTTATTTTCAACGATTCGACTAGCGAGACAGTAGGTGAAGTTGGACGTGTCTTTGCTGGGCGTAATTGAATTAAGTCGATCAATGACACCGTTCTTCACGATGGTGATTTGTTGTTTTAAGGCATTCTTTGATTTGAAGGCGTCTGTGACGAGTTTATATTCGTTATCGGAAATAAGAATGATGTGTTGAGCAAACTGCGCCGCCCAGAATACGAATTTGCCGACAGGGTTCTTGAAAGGCTGAGAGATATTTTGAAATACATAGCGAAGATCCATGTGGTCTGTCCACACTGCATTTCTTCCGGTAATGCGGGCAGCAATTGTCGCGCCGATAAAGTCATCTTTGCTTTGGATGTGGAGGGCTGAAGCCTTTAACTTATAAATAAGTGCAATATACCAAATTACTAAAACGAGCTGCCAGAGAATATATACAGGGAACAAAAGAGCTCGTTTGCCGCTCCAGTTTTGTCGTGACCACCACCAGCCTTTATGTGTTTTAATTGCTTTACCCCGGGCATAGTCGAGCATCTTTTGAGAGCGACTTACGATAACAGGTGAAAACCCTTCTTTGATAAGAATTTCAGCAACGCTCACTTGATATGTTTCAGCGCCGCCAAAATCACTTTTGTCGGCATTTCGAATTAGGAGGATTACTTTACTATTTTGTGTAGCCATTGGGATTTTTCTTCTGCCAATTCCAAGTATCTCGACACATATCCTCAATGCTTAGCTCTGTGTGCCAAGAAAGCTCTTGCTGTGCCTTGGTTGGGTCGGCGTAAAACTCTGGAAGATCGCCAGCGCGTCGTGGGGCAAATTCATAGAGAATAGTGTTGCCGGTTACTTCCATGAACTTTGTTACGAGCTCGAGTACAGAAGTAGGGTTTCCCGATCCAAGATTGTATACAGTCGCACCGGGCTTGCTATGGGTCAGTGCAGCTACATGCCCACGAGCCAAGTCGACGACATGGATGTAGTCTCGTTTACAAGTACCATCCGCGGTTGGATAGTCATTGCCAAAGATAGAGAGCTTCTCTCGACGTCCTGTTGCCACCTGGGCGATAAAAGGCATGAGGTTATTAGGCACGCCAAGAGGATCTTCTCCTATAGTGCCGCTTTCATGGGCACCGATAGGGTTGAAGTAGCGAAGGAGCGTGGCTTCAAACTCTGGATCTGTAATACTGACATCGCGAATTATCTGTTCGATCATGTATTTCGTTTGCCCGTATGGATTAGAGATATTTTGCCCAGTTATGAGAGACTCGTCGTATATAACTGTTCCAGGATCACCATATACGGTGGCCGATGAACTAAACACGAGTTTTTTTACATCGTGATTCTTCATGGCATGAAGCAGTGAAAGGGTCGAGCTGAGATTGTTGTCGTAGTATTCGAGAGGTTTTTGGACTGATTCACCGACCGCTTTTAGCCCAGCGAAGTGAATAACGGCATCAAATTGATTATTTGCAAAAAGTTCATTTGTTTTTTGGCGGTCGCAGAGATCTAGGTTGTGGAAGATTGGGCGCGTACTCGTAATCTTTTCAATTCGGTTTACCACCTCGTCACTACTGTTAATAAGATTGTCAGCGATGGTGACGTCGTGACCTTCATTGAGAAGCTCTACGACAGTATGAGAACCAATGTAGCCGGTTCCGCCTGTAACGAGAATATTCATATAATTTCAGTATAACAAATGGGAAAGGCCGGGATCGCATTGATCCCGGCCTTGCCGCTCGTTTCCTCTCCTATGCACTCAGGTACGCCTCGAGCTCCTGTCGCAGGTACATGGCGTAGTCG
>CAMLKA010000026.1 GCA_946480535.1 uncultured Candidatus Saccharibacteria bacterium
CGCCCGGCACGCTTAAGCTGAACGTACTCGCTCACAACGTCCTCAATATTGAGTCGTGCTCGGATTTCCTCTTTCGCGTCTTGCATAGCCTTAGTATACCACCCTTTACCTCTGTTATTGATTATGCTTAAATGGGGTCATGAATCCTCAAAATGGGCAAACACCGCTTGATTACTTAAATCAGATTGCACCACAGGCGCCAAAGAAGCAGCTTTTTAAGCTCAACCTGCGCACTATCATCGTGGGGCTGGTGGCGTTTCTTATCGTTATCATCATTATCGCAAACATTGGCGCAGCACTTTCTAACGCGCGCAAAGAGCCGTGGGAGCGCTTCTCGGCGCGCCTGGCTGCAACAACGCAGGTTGTCGACAGTTCAACCGGAAAGATCAAAAACTCACAACTTCGCTCGCTGAATAGTGACCTCAAGCTCTACCTCACCAATACACAGCGAGACCTGGCCGAACCACTCAAAGCTTTTAGTATTAATCCAGCAAAACTCTCTTCATCGGTCACTACCAAAGAAAGCAGCGCTGCAATGCTTGAACGTCTTGAGAATGGGCGCCTTAATGCCAAATACGACAGTACCTACGCCCGTGAAATGAGTTACCAGCTCGCAACGACCCTCGCCCTCTTGCAACAACTCTACAAGTCGGATGTCGGCCCTAAGACAAAAGCCTATCTTTCGAACGCCTACAAAAACCTTGCCCCAACCTACGAGGCAATCGACAACTTTAGCGCTTCAAACGAGTAGTGTATTACCCTTCGGTAACAAGACGATAGCTTAAACGAGCGAGGTCTTTAATTTCATCATCGCTCAGCTGACCGGTGCAGATAATGGTGTTCCAGTGCTTCTTGTTGAGGTGATAGCCCGGAAGGACGCTCTCGTATTTCTCACGGAGGTTTTCGGCAAGTTGCGGGTCGCACTTCAAGCTCACGCGGAGCGGATTGCTGCCATCGGCGATAATCGCAAACAGCTTCCCTTCACCCGTTTCTTTGTGCCCAACTTTGTAGACACTGGTTCCTTCACCAAATGGAAAATCGAGCCACGTGTTTGGAAAACTCAGTACATATTCTTCAAGTTCTTTGTGTGTCATAGCTCTATTCTACAGGCTTCCCTGAGGTGACTGCAACTGGCTCATTGTTTGAGACCACTGTAATCGTTGCAAGATGTCTGCCGTTTCGGCTTCCGTAGCCGGCTTCGTAATCTTTTGGGCGCTATTCGCACCAACCACGCCGTATCGATATTCAATTGGTAATTCTTTCAACCCTTCTGCCGTTGCTTGCTGAAGGCAGGCGTCCTTATAGCTTGCACACCGCTGGCCCAGTTTCAGCCAAGCGGTCAGCGTCTCACTCGAAGTTTCTGATGTATTCATAACAACGCGTATTGCAGCGGAACGTGTGACCTCTTTATTGGCCTGTTGGTCAAAGATAAAGTTGCCCATTGAATATACGATTAATTTGCCTTTATAGGACTCGGTTGATTGTATCCAGTGTGGGTGGTTACCGAGTACCATATCAGCACCGGCGTCAATCATTGCACGGTAAGAATTCATACGAATCGTGTCCGGTGAGGTTTTGTATTCAGCACCCATGTGCGGCATAACAATGACCGGCATATACGCAGCATATTTTTGTATCTCGGCAATAGCACTGGCTGGTGGAATCTTAAAGACACCGTTATAGCCACAGAGCGCAACCGGAAGTTTTTCAGATTTCGTTGAATCGTCGTCGTACGTTACCGTAACCGGCAACGCAACAACGTCGCAGGCATCTTCAGTAACTGCCGGGTCATAGTGTCCGAAATATTGAATCGAGTTTTTATCGAGCTGCTCTTTTGTCTCACTAAACCCAGCCGCACCGCGGTTATCGGTGTGGTTGTTAGCAAGCGACATAGCAGTAAACCACTTTGCAGCTTCAGGAAGATACTCTGGGGAGCAGTTGAACGACAGCGTTGTGTCTTCCTGCGCAGAGGTTTGCGTAAAGCCAGCAACTGTTGGACACTCGAGGTTCCCTATCCAGGCGTCATAGCTATCGCGCTGGAATTCGTTCAAGCGGGAAAAAGGGTATGCAGTCTTGAGCGGGCTCGCCATCGACCAGTCGTTCATGTACCGACCCCAGTACACATCGCCAAGAAAAAGCGTATTTGCTTGTATGGCAGCTGGCTTCGGTGGCTCGCTTTCAACAACCTGCTGATTGGTAGGCGAATTTGCTTTTGGTGCCTGGTACCAAAGAAATGCCAGTACCGCTCCTGCGGTCGCAACAACAATAGCCGTAGCCAGTCCAATATGCCACAAAACTCGGTGTTTTCGCCCCGACACTTTCATGCCTTCATTGTAGCACTCAGTAATTAATTCTTTTTGAACTTTGTCAGGTAGTAGCGAATCTCTTCAATACTCCCGCGAATGTCATCAAGCGCGCGGTGCGCTTCGCGCTTTGCAAACTTCTTGCCGTAGCGGTTCTCGAACACAACTTTCCATGCCGACACATCAAGCATGCGGTAGTGCAGCCGGGCATTCAACCGAGGCCATTCATTCTCAATAAAACGACGATCCATATGAATCGAATTTCCAGCCAAAATAACCGGTATACCCGCTTCAAAGTGCTCATCAAGGAGCGCAATCAGTTCATTCTCAATCGTGCGCCCAGAGCGAGCAGATTCGTTATTTTGCTTAATCAGCGCGTCGCGCGTTTCGGGTACAGAGTTCCAAAAGTCTTTCGCCGGCCCCTTAAACATACGCCGCTCGACGAGCCGCGGCCCTACCTGAATCGCCGCTTCATACGTGGCAATTTCTTGAAAATCCCAATCTGTAATAATTGCGCCAACTTCAAGAATACGATCCTCCACCGGGTCGAGTCCGGTCATTTCAAGATCAATCCAAAGCACATGTTTTTGCTTTGTGTTGGCGAGCTTCTTGTCCACTATGACTTCTTCTTATCGAGCTTGTCGAGCTTAAAGATATAGACAATCCAATAGATGACGAGAGCAGTCGCAATCAATGTAATAAGTGAGGAGAGAGCGGCGCCCCAGGCGAATGTCGCGCTTCGGCCAAATGCTTCAAAAGTCCATGTTGACGTCGCGAGTGTCGAACCGGTACCGGTAATAAATTGAACAATCGGGTTAATAAACCCTTCAACGAGTTTCTTTACCGTGTCGCCCGCTGCAGCACCAATCGCAAGACCAACGGCGAGGCCAATCACCCCTTGAGTACGGATAAAATCGGTAAAGCCACTTACATGGCCCCTCACGTGATCAACACTTGCCTCTGCGGCTTTTTTGGTTGATGCTGCCGCCTTTTTACGACGGTCTGCTGCGTTTGTTCGTGCTTTTGATGATTGAGTATTTTTTTGACTTTCGGCCATTTGTGCTCCTCTTATTACCACCACTTTTCATTCAGTATATCATTTCAAAGGTAATTGAATCAGGAGAAGAATGGGTCGCGAGTGGGGCTCAAGAGGCTTATGGCCCCGAGCCCCACTCGACTGCCGCTTCGTGGGCGACAACGACGTGCCGATGGTTACGGCATGCTTGTGGTGGCGGCGATGATCTTGTTGTATTCGATCCGCCCACGCTCGGTGAGAGCGTAGACGCGCTCGCGCGTCGAGCTCCGGTACGGGGACTCGGTTGCGCCGCCACCGCCGACCATTCGACGGGTCATCGTCCCTTCGGTCATGGCGAGGATCCCCTCCTCGCGCAGGTCGCGCACCAGCTCGGCCACCGCCGAAACATTGAGGTGCGGAAGGTTCATCCGGAACCAAAGGTTCCTCTCGAACCTCTCGCCAGCCTCGATGGTGAGCGGACCAGCATCTCCGACGCGCTTGATCACCTGGTCACGGGCGGTCATCAGCGTTGCAGCGTTCATCTCTTCTCCTGATTGTTCGTGCAAGCCTCCTCAGGCCTGCGGGTGCGTGCACTCCTCCGGATGGCGAGTGCATGGTACGTCTTTTCTTTGTAGAACGAAAACGCGCCGAGGTTTCCCTCGACGCGCTGATTGGTTTCTACAAATCAAATCTACGACGTCGAGGACGCATCAAACATGAGGCCGAGTAGCATACATGATTGGTGTGTCGTAAACGTCATAGCCCCAGTATAGGCTTACCGGGGCGAGAAAATCAAGCTTAGTTTGTTGACGCCTGTTGTTTTGGCGACAAAACTTCCATCAGAAGCGGTTCGTAGTGAGTATCCTGCAGCAGCTTTTGACCCGCTTCACCAAGTGGGGCTTTACCCCCACCACTTTGTCCTAGTGGTGTATTGAGAGAATCTTCAACAAATGTCCATGTCGTACCCTCTGCGGTGTAGAGCAGTGAGTTCTTTATCGTGACCGCATCGCTTGCAACAACGGTAAGTTGCGCCAAAGAATATGCTTTGTCATCGCTCGCTACTGCGGCGTATTTAATCGCACTGTAGTCTTTTTCGTATGAAGGAGCTTTCGCAAGCAGTGTTTCAACCAGCGCCGTCTGCTCATTCACTTTCGTTACGTCTTCACAGGCCAAAGTCATCGCCATCGCCCCAACAGATCCCATCACGGTGCATGTTGCCGTTTCGCCAACATAGACACCGATGACCTCAGCGCCCCGAAGTGGTTTCTTTTCAAGCCCCTCTCCGGTTAAGTAGGTGCCTATAGCATCGCCTACGCGAGTAATATCTTGCGGCGCAAGCCCTTCAACCTTACGGAGTGTGACGTAACTTTCCACATCGAATTGAATCGCCTTATTTTGACTGGCGTCCGTAAACGCGTAGAGTGGCGCAGTGCCCCCCTCTTGTGCAGATACAACAACAATATCGCTCAGCGCCTCAGTTTTAGCGGCGTGCGTCGTAAAAGAAGTAATCACCGCACGAGCCGCAGCTCCCGTTTGCTGCGCTGTGTTATTTTGATTGTCTTGCGTTGTGTCTTTCGAATTCAGCGCCGTTAAAACACCGACCGTTCCAGCCGCTATCGCCACAAACCCGACAACCGCTACAATTACCCATATAATCCATTTATTTTTCATATCATTCCCCTATGGGTATACCCAAATTACATCATAACTCGCACCCGATGTTGCTGACGCTGCAGCATATGAACTAATGCAGTTATAGTACGCCCAGTATTCAACATTTGCACCACCCGATGGGCCGAGGTACCAATAGTCATTAAAGCCAAAGTTGTGATAAAAGTCGCGTGGCGTTGAACCATTCCAGGCGTATGAGTGGAACTCGTTAAAGTTTACCCAGGTTCCGTCTGGACAGCTCGTGCCGTAGTTCATGTAATTACCAGAAGTTGCATTTTTCCAACTTTTCGAAAGACCCGCTGGCCATGTTGGTGGCGCTGGCTGATTGATGCCCCGTACTGTCGTTGCGGTGGTGCTAATAGCTTCGGTACTATACACGCCACTATACAGACACGCCGCTTTTGATTGGAATGCATGGCGGTTTCCTTGAAGGCCCGCAACAGTCATTGTTGGTGCGGTCGTGCTCCATGCAGACCACGCTGTCCAGCTATCGCCAAGACCACTATTTGCTTTGTGTGTCTCACGAATTGAGTACCGTACTGATGCACCTTGCGTACACGACGTTGATCCCGATGTACCGACAGCATTCGTACCACTCATGGCAGCTGAAATGCTTGGTGCACTTGGCGCAGGCACGACGGTTGTATACGGCACTGATGTCCAGTTACTGCTATAGGTGGTTCCCGAGCCGTTTGTTACATTGGCGCGAACACGGTAGAAGCGCTGCACCTGTACTGGTGTGTCGGTAAAGCTTTGGCTTGTGAAGTTACCCGTCGTCGTTGTCGTGCCAGAACCAGTAACAAACCCAGAAGTATCACTGCGCTGAATCGTATAAGAAGTAATCCCGGAGAGATTTGTCCAACTTGAAGTAATTGACGATGGGTTAACCTGCGAATGACTGAGTGTGATAGCCGCAAAATTAGTTGTTGTGCGAGTAACAACGTTTGACCATGCCCCGTCACCCGATGCTGATACTGGCTTTATTCGGTAATAGCGCGTCATGTTTGGGCCGAGGTCGTTAAATTGGTAGGTTGCTGCCGGTGCGGCCACGAGCTGTTGTGTCAGCGCACCAGTATTAAAGGTATTCGCCGTGTCACGCTGAATCATATAGCCTGTCGCGTTTGGCACCGTATTCCAGCTTAGTGTTACAGAGGTATATGTTACAGATGGAGAGGTCAGCGCCATGCCGCCTGAAGTTGCAATGTTTTGTTGGCGACGACTGTCGATAGACTTAATTGTACCGCTCTGCTCATCGCGGTACTGCAACTTAAATTGCAAACAGCTTGTCGTGGCACAGGTAGCCGAACCGTCACCAACATATGCGTATGTGTCGCTGCCGCTTGACCAACTGAGCTCTGTACATGAAATAGAATTCTCTACCCCACTATCTGCAGTTGGAGTTACGAGGACACTTTGGTCGACACCGCGAAGTGCGCCGTTCGTACCTGTCACAATAGTTGGATTTGCCGTAAGATCGGCACAACTTGGGTACTCCCCATGGGTGTCGTAGTATTTTTCAAGTGCCTCAGCAATTGATGTAGCATCCGCAGAGCGTACGGCATCACGTGATTGCTTTTGATATTGAGACAAACCGAGCGTGGCTATCGTAGCAAGAATCGCAATAACGACAATAATTACCACTAATTCGACAAGCGTGAAGCCCTTTCGCTGCGACATCATATACAACCAGCGTACCAAAGGGGTGGTCTGGGGTCAATCCGTTTGTGCTTACATCTGCGTCGGAACTTCAATGCCAAGCAGGCCAAGGCCGTGTCCAAAAATATGTGAAGCTTTTGCGAGTACACCAAGTCGTGCTTCGCGGATATCTTGGCTTACCTCACCCGTTGCCACTGGCGTGGCTTCGTAGTAGCGGTTCAGTTCACGTGCCAACTCGTAAAGATAGTTGGCAACTTTGTGCGGCTCAAGCTCGTTCGCTGCACGACGCACAACTTCTGGATATTCAAGCAGCTTTGCAATGACATCTTTTTCGGCAGTGTAGTCGTAGGCTTCACTGAATGCGTTGCCGTTGCCGTTGTCGCGAAGAATCTTATTCACGCGCACCGCTGCGTATTGAACATACGGTCCACTCACACCAGTCAGCGCGAAAATAGTATTCCAATCGAACAAAATATTAGTACGACGGTCTGAAATGAAGTCGCTAAACTTAATTGCGCCAAGGGCAATTTTCTTCACGTCTTCTTCGGACACTTCACGCCCCTCTACAACAGAACGCGCTTTTGCCTCTGCTTCATCAAGAAGCTGCTCCATCAACACGACACCCTTGCGGCTACTCATCTTTTCACGAGTGCCGTCTTCATTGAGCTGATCGATGACACCAAACCAAAGATGGACAAGGTCGGTCGTAATACCGAGCTTTTTCGCCATTGCGAACAATTGAGAGAAATAAAATTGTTGTTCAGCACCCACAGAATAAATAACTCGATCCGGGTGCCAGTTCTCTTCACGATACAAGATAGTTGCAAGGTCGGTGGTTGCATACAGCGCCGCGCCGTTACTCTTTTGTACCAATAACGGCACGTCGAAACCGGCATCTTCAAGCGGCACAATAATCGAGCCGTCTTCGTTCTGCTTTGCGACACCCGTTTCAAGGAGTTTTTGAACTGCTTCTTTTCCCTTCGAAGCAAAGAACGCTTCGCCCAACTCGTAATCGGTTGAAATGTGGAGGCGATCCATCACAGTGTGAATATGCTTGAGTGAAATTTCATTAAACCGCTGGCTGTAGGTAACTGCTTCAGGGTCACCTGCTTCGTACTTCAAAAGCCAGTTCTGCACTTCATCGGTGAGCGTCGTTTCGCCGCGCTCAGCCTCTTCTTTGAGTGCTTTTTTCATAGCGATATATACGCGACCGAGTTCGTAGACGCCGTCTTTCTCAAGCGCCTCTTCGCTACTTAAGCTACGGAAGCCTGTAATCCAAATACCAAGTGGTGCACCATAGTCGCCGAGATGGTTATCGGTAATAACCTTCCAGCCCGTTGCCTCCATAAGCTGACGTGCTGCCCAGCCCTGGTTTCCAGGACGAAGGTGCCCTACGCTGTACGGCTTTGCCATGTTTGGGCTTGGATATTCAACAACGACGGTCTTGCCTGCTCCATCTTGGTTTTCACCAAAATGATCAGACCAAGCGTCTTCGAGTTGCTTTGCAATCGAAACACCCGAAACGCGAACATTAATAAACCCGGGGCCAGCAATGGTAACTTCGGAATACGCACCCGTTTCACGAAGCTTGGCGGCAATTTCTTCTGCTACTTCGCGTGGACTTTTACCAACACGGCCCGCAAGCTGCAACGCAACATTCGTTGCATAGTCGCCAAATTCAGCAGCCGGACGCGAGATTTGCGCCTGGACATCAAGGTTGTAAAGTTCAGAAATTATTGAGCTAAGATTTTGTTCCATCAGATGTCATTATAACACCTTGGCTGCTTTTATCAGCCCCACAAACAGTGGGTGCGGACGTCCCGGACGGCTTTTAAACTCAGGGTGCGCTTGAGTGGCGACAAAGTACGGGTGATTTTCGGCCTCTACGTATTCAACGAGCTTCTTGTCTGGTGAGGTACCGGAAATCTTCAATCCGCCCGCCTCAATTGCTTTTGTAAACTTTTGGTTTACCTCATAACGGTGGCGATGGCGTTCAATTGTCTTTGTTGTGCCATACGCCTCACTGACCTTGGAACTCTTTTGAAGGGTGGCCGTGTAATCGCCCAGGCGAAGTGTGCCGCCAGTCGACTCTTTCCCCTGCTGGCCTTCCATAATGTAAACGACGTCATGCTTTGTTTCGGAATCGAATTCAGTACTATTAGCGTCACTGAGCCCAGCCTTTCGTGCGCTCGCAATCACTGCCACTTGCAGTCCAAGACACAGCCCAAGATACGGTTTTTTATGATCAAGCGCATACGTTGCCGCTTGGATTTTTCCTTCAATACCACGCTTTCCAAACCCGCCTGGAACCAACACGCCATCAACCTCGCGGAGGTCGTCATTCAACACGTCTTCAGCATCCACCCATCGAAGGTCGAGGTTTACTTTTTCGTGCCATGCAGCAGCCTTTAAGGCCTCGATAACTGATATATACGTATCTTCATTATCAAGATACTTCGCTATCATGCCAATCTTCACTGTCTGCGGGAAGCGTGTTTCCTGAGCTTCAGCGAGCTCACGCCATTTCGTAAGATCCGGCTTCTTCGTATTACCCGTAAAGCGTTCGAGCACAGGCCCGATGCCACTGGCATACACCGTTAGCGGCACCTCATAGACAGTGTTTGCGTTCGAAAGCAGAATCACTGCGTCTTCAGCCACACCGCTAAATCGCGCAATCTTCGCTGCGATATCACCTGGCGCTGGCTCATCAGTACGAACCACGACACAATCAGGCACAATACCAAACCCGCGCAGATCATTGAGTGCATTTTGCGCCGGCTTTGACTTAAATTCTTTGCTTGTCTGAATAAACGGCACGTACACTACATGGACATAAAAACAGTTTTCACGACCGACGCGACTACCGAAGTCGCGAATCGCTTCAACGAAACTCAGGCCCTCGTAGTCACCTACCGTTCCGCCAATTTCAACAATATGAATATCCGATCCATTCGCCGCTTCTTGAATCGCGTCCTTAATGGCGCCCGTTAAATGCGGCACTAGCTGGATTGTCTGGCCATTAAACTTTCCGGCGCGCTCGTCGGCAATCAGGTCGCGCAGCAAGCGGCCTGAAAGTGTGGCATTCTTCTGCGTTAATTCAATATCTAAAAAGCGCTCGTAGTGCCCAAGGTCAAGGTCGGTCTCGGCCCCGTCTTTTGTCACGAAACATTCCCCATGTTCGCGTGGATTCAAAAGACCCGCATCTACATTGAGATACGGGTCGCATTTTTGAATAGAGACGTGTGATCCTTTAGCTTGCAAAATGGCACCAATGCTAGCTGCAGTAATACCCTTACCAACCCCCGAAAGCACCCCTCCAGTTACGAAAATAAATTTTTGTGTCTTCCCCATTTCAGATGTCACCTCCATGGGATTTCATTGTAGCACCGTTTTATGCCAAGGCGCTATAGGTGGAGTGTTGTAGTATTGTCACTACACTAGCGGTAGCGTTATTGCTTAAAAGCGGTCGTAAAGTGGGCACCCTTTTTATACACCGGCGTTGGCTCGTCGGACATCTCCCATTGATACTGTAGCGGTGCTAAAATCTCCCACGATCGAAGCACTTCATCACTACTTGTGAAAAGCTCTTTCCTGCCCGCAATCGCTTCAAGGAGTACGCGTTCATAGGCGTCGAGCAGACGACCATTTTCCGGCACAACCCTTCCCTCTTCAAAGACATCAGACCAGCCATCTTTATACTGCACTTCTATGTAGGAGTGCTTTTCGTCGAGCGCCTTTCCGGTCACAAGCCGCAGAGGTACGCCCTGCCAATTTTCATCATCACTTTCAAGTTCGAGGGCAACAAATGTTTCCACCGGGCTTCCTGGGTTTTCTACTTCGTCTTGGTAGCCTTCGTATTGGCCGCGTACAGCCATATCTGGATTCACCGGTTTTACATGATTGAGTGCGTTGAAACGCTGCACAGAAAGCCCCTCAGCGAGTGTTGGGCGTGTCATCAAAACAATAGAAAGAAGTTGCATTAAATGCCCCTGAATAAAGTCACGGAGTGCACCTGTTTGCTCGTAGAACTGCGCGCGGCCTTCAATGCCAATCTTCTCGGACGCAACAATCGTCACGCTCTCTACAGTATCGGCACCCCAGTGATGATGTTTTGCTTCAGCACCACGTCGCAAGCGAAGCAGCTCGGCAGCAACTTCCTTGGCCATATAGTGGTCGATACGATACAACTGCGTTTCGTCGAAATACCGCCCCGTACGAGTAATGAAGTCTTTCGCACTTTCAAGATCAAACCCAAATGGTTTTTCAAAGAGAAGGCGTACATCGGGCGTGTTAATTCCCGCCTCGCCAAGAAGGTCAACAATTTGCGCTGCCGCCCCAGGGGGCACCGAAAGGTATATAAGCGTCTGGTCGGCGCCAGAGTTCGCAATTGCCTGCTTGAGGCTTGTGTAGTCCTCAATTCGCGCCACATCCATCGTAAAGAGCTTTGTAATAGCACTGAGTGCTTCGTCCCGGGTGCTCTCCAAAATGATTTGTTTCATATCCGCTTCACGGCGAGAGATTCCCAATACTTCAAGGTCAGGAGCGTGTTCATCATGAATAATATGACTTAAGGCGGGTAATAATTTACGAGTACTTAAATCACCAGTAATACCAAAAATGACGAGTAATGTTTTCACTATACTTAGTGTAGCACTAGGCAGCGAGTTCGGAAGCCCTTTTTAATATAAATACACCGCCTGTTACGGCGGTGTATTTCCCTCCCCTTATAAGAACAAGGGTTACTGGCAACCTTCACACATAGTGAGGTCAGCTGGGTCTGGCTGTACAAAAACAGCACCGTTACTTGCAGCGTCGTCTTGTGCTTGCGCCATTGCATTTGCCATTGCAGCATCAATTGCGGCGAGCTTTTCGTCGAGTGTCATTTCGTCTGAGATGATTGCACTTGCGTTCATGTTTGTTAGTCCCCTATTCTTATATGTTTGTCGCACTTGTAGTGCTTATGTTTAGTTATTATACGCCACATATGGTGGTTGTCTATAGATTTTTAGGTGTAAAAATACCAACAGTTTCCGGTCGATTTACCTCTGTTAAATTCACCAATTTTCAGGCGGTACCCCGTCGCTTCTACAAAATTTGGTGGCAAGAAGCCAATTTTCGCCTCTAGAAGTTTCTTCGATTCCGTTGTGGCGTCCACATCAAGCTTTTCAACACTACCTTGAATATAAACTCCCTTTGGGCCACGACTCAGGTCGGTTGAAAACAGCGTTAAGCTTACTCTTGGGTCGCGTTCAACATTTTGTGAGTGCTGCACGGTCTCTTTTGAAAACCAGTACACCGCTTCGTCGTCAGCAACAATATGTACTGGCGTTACCCATGGCGAACCATCTTCGTTAATAGTGGCGATAGATCCAATAAGATTTTCGCTTAAAATCGTACGCGCTTCATCAGTCATGGTTTTTCTCCTGTTCTAGCACCGCTCCCATGTGCTTGTCATGAAAACGTACCGTTGCCAGATCGCCCGAAAGTTGCAAAAGCCTATTGAGAGGATTGCCTTTTTCTTCAAATGCGATAGCACTGTATCGACTTCTAAAACGACTGATACCCTGGCGCGTCACATATTGCACATGAGAAATACCTTCTTCTGTGTCCGGGCGCTTTGGTTGAGGAAGTTCCAGATATGTTAGCCGGTGCCCCTCAACTTCTAGTGGTTCGTGAAACTCAAGGACGGCAATAAGGCGACCGTTAACCTCGGTCTCATCAATAAGGAACGCTCGCTGTGCAAATTCTCGCTTCAACTCGTCATAGCGGTCATTGGATGGCGTGTCGTAACACACCGTATCAATGTCAACCAGATCAGCTTGTTGAATTCCGCGTCGCCGAAGTAACGCGTCAGCCTCTTTTACGTACGTATCGATTCTCTCGAGGCTCATACGTGTATTACTTTCCGCCGTTCACTTCGTATGAAGTATTGGTGCTTTCAAAGAAGTTCACAAGCTCAAGCGTGTCGTTTGCTGCCGCCATCCACTTCGCTGGGTTCGATACATTATATTCAGGTTCAAAGCCAAGCTCTTCAAGGCGTCGGTCGGTCATGTACATGACGTACTGGTTGACGTATTCAGCGTTAAGGCCAAGGATTCCCTTTGGAAGCATGTCTTCGTTGTATGCCTTTTCAAGCTCCACCGCTTCAAGAATGAGGTTACGAATTTCTTCGGCAAACTCAGCAGTTTGAAGATCTTCGTTTTCATCCATGATGGTAAGAAGCAGATTAATACCAAACGTAAGGTGAAGGTTTTCGTCGCGAGTAATCCAGTCAAGAAGTGACCCGATGTTTCGAAGCAGGTTGCGCTGACGGAAGCTCATTCCTACCATGAAACCACTGTAGAACCAGATACCTTCAAGCACGATGTTGTATGCAACAAGGCTACGAACAAAGTCTTTCTTACCTTCTGTTGTGGTAATGTCTACATTACCTTCGAGCATTGGGTAAAGGTGCTTGTTTTGGAAAGCTGCCTTATCGGCAAGTGACTTCTTACCGAAGCCGGCTGCGTAAATTTCTTCACGATCAAATGGAAAGGTCTCAATGATGTATTCAAACGTCATGAAGTGGTTTGCTTCTTCCCACATCTGCTTTGAAAGGTAGATATGAGCTTCAGCGGCATTAATATATGGGTAGATACCAAACGCGAGTGACTTGTTAATAAGGAGTTCGTTAGGGTTGAGGTAGCTAATAACAGTCTTCAGTGCGTGTTTCTCGTCGTCGGTGAGCTTCTCAAAGTCAGCCAAGTCACGCACAAGTTGTACTTCATTTGGAAACCACGTGTTTGCCACCGCTTGGTTGTACAGGTCGTACGCCCATTGGTAACGAATTGGTTTCAGCTGTAGTCCATCGCGGAGTCCTTGTCCAAGGATGCCGGTTGGGTGGTCGTTAGTATCTGCCATAATTGTTCCTCCTTAGTTCCCTTCCTCTAATGGTATGTCGTTTTGCTTACAAAATGCTTCGATGCGCTCAAGGTGCCGTTCAATGCGGTTCACCTCGTGTTCGGCACGACTGAGATCGCGTTGGATCTTACTTGCCTCGCGAATAGCCGCAATATGATCGCCCTTGTACTGCTGGTAGAGGCGCACGATCATCTCGTGGGTCTCTACAGCAGTTTCAGCTTCGGTCGTTGCGTAACTCATGCCGCCTCACGTTCTTCAAGTTCAAACTCGCCGCGGTGGTTTGCTGCAAACAGCGCAACCGGACCGAGCCATTCGCTGAGGTCGAGCTGCGGCTGAGGCGCAACCTCGACTGGCGCAGCAGTTTCAAGAACCGGCTCCCTCAGTTCGAAGTGTTCATACGGCTTGCTTGAGAATAATTCAGCGCTCATTACTTTACCTTCGCAAATCCGAAGCCAACCTTGCGTCCGTCAGTCTTCTGGATCTTCTCTGCTTTATTTGACTTTACGGTTGTTTGCTCACTTTGGTGACGTGGCTTTACATGTAGGTAGTAGGTCGTCTTCAGGCCACGGCGCCATGCTTCGGTGTAAATCTTTTCGTATTCATCGATATCACGGGTTTCGAGGTACATGTTGCGGCTAATCGCTTGGTCGACCCACTTTTGAGCGCGAGCTGCAACTTCAATAAAGGCGTATGGAGAAAGTTGGAAGCTTGTCTTGTATACATCCTTAAGGTGCTGTGGAATCGCGTCGATTTCTTGAATATCGCCTTGGTTGATAAGAAGGTCGTCCTTTACTTCATCCCAAATACCGAGGTCCTTCAAGTCCTTCACAAGGTTCACGTTTACTTCGAGGAACTTACCGTTCAATGTCGAGCGGCTAAAGATTTGTGAGAACTGAGGGTCAAGACCAGGAGTGGTGCCGGCAATGTGTGCAATGTTTGCGGTTGGCGCGATCGCCATCAGTGTTGCGTTACGCATTCCCTTCTTTACCTTGGTGCGAAGCTTGTCCCAATCGAGGCGTTGCTTGCGGTCAATGTTCACCTTTACCTTACGGTTTTCAGCGAGTTGGTCGATGGTGTCGATAGGAAGAATTCCCTTGCTCCAGCCACTGCCCTTGAATGCTGGGTAGCTGCCACGAGTCTTTGCAAGTTCAGCCGATTCGTCGATAGCAAAGTAGCTAATGTATTCAGACAGTTGGTCAACAAGGTCGTAGGCTTCTTCAGATTCATAGCTGTAGCCGAGCTTTTCGATAACGTCGGTGAAGCCCATAAATCCAAGTCCGAGTGCGCGTGTTTGGCTGTTCGCGTTCATCGCTTCAGGTACTGGGAGTTCAGTAATATCAACAAGGTTGTCGAGCTGGCGAATGGCGCTTCGTGAGCTTTGCTCGAGGCGCTTCCAATCCCAGGTACCATCTTCGTTCAGGTGTGCAGAAAGGTTGATGCTTACCAAGTTACAGACCGCAATGTTTTCGTTGTCTTGTGGCAAGGTAATTTCAGTACATAGGTTTGAAAGGTGGATTGTACCGGTGTTGTTGTTCAAGGCACGAACGTTGATCGTGTCCTTCCAGGTAAGCCATGGGTGGCTGGTTGCCTGAAGCTGGATAAGAATTGCACGGAATTGTTCACGAGCTGAAATCTTCTCGAAGCGGCGAATCTTGCCAGCCTCTGCGAGCTTTACATATTCGTTGTAGCGCTTTGCAAATTCATCACCGTAGAGTTCGGTAAGGTCCATTACTTCTGCTGGATCGAAGAGATACCAGTCGGTGTCCTTTTCAACGCGGCGCATAAATTCGTCGCTAATAAAGGTTGCCGTGTCAGCAAAACGAGTACGGAGGTATGGGTCACCAGAGTTTGCCTTAAGGTCGAGGAATTGTGGGAAATTAAGGTGCCAGTTTTCCATGTACATTGCGGCCGCACC
>CAMLKA010000027.1 GCA_946480535.1 uncultured Candidatus Saccharibacteria bacterium
TATTTGGAAATGGGCACCGCTACTTCCGTAACCCATTCAAAGACCCTGTCGGCGCTTTCGAGGGAATTCTTGAGCTCATTGGTGAGTTCTCTCGCGGTACCGCCCTTGCACTTCGTCTTTTCGGAAACGCTTTTGCGGGTGAGGTGCTGCTCATTGTTATCGCGGTACTTACAAGCTACTTTGCAGCCGTTACATTACCATTCTTTATGGCTTTCGAACTGTTCATCGGCTTTATTCAGGCGTACGTCTTCTTTGTCCTGACGCTTATCTTTACTGCGCTTGCCGTGGCTCATCACGGCCCTTCATCTGATCACTCCCCTGCTGATACCCATAACAAGAAGGCTCCGGCCAAGGGGTGAGATAGTTTATAATGGAAAGTAATAAATAAGGAGTATATAACAATGGATGCATTAGCATTTGGACTAACCTACGGTTTGCCAGCACTTGGTGCGGCTCTCGGTATTGGCTTTATTGGTGCCGGCGCGCTTAACGCGTTTGGTCGTAACCCAGAGAAGCTTGCTGATATCCGTACCCTCATGATTACCGCTATCGTGTTCGCCGACTCACTTGCGATCATCGGTATCATCGTGGCTATTATCGCGAAGTTCTTGTAGGAGTAGTCCCGCGTGAACTTCCTTACTACATTAGCCGCTACTGAAGAAGCTGTTCAAGAGGATATCTTTACGGCTCTTGGTATTGATTGGCGTCTGCTGATTTTGCAGATTGTCGCCTTCCTCATTTTGGTGTGGCTTCTTGGGAAGTTTGTATACCCGCTTCTTATGAAGTCGGTTGACGAACGTCAGAAGAATATCGAAGAAGCGGCGCAAGCTGCCAAGAAGGCGCAAGAATCTGCTGCGGAAAGTGAAGCTGAAACGGCCGAGCTACTTGCACAGGCCCGTAAAGAAGCTGCTGAGATTGTCTCGACCGCAAAGGTTGAAGCCACGGAAATGTTGAGCTCGAGTGAAGAAAAAGCCCGTACGACTGCAGAGAAGATTGTTGCTGACGCACATGCGCAAATTTCTAAAGACATCGACAAAGCGCGCCGTGAACTTCACGACGAAACGCTTGATTTGATTGCACTTGCAACCGAGAAGATCGTTCGTAAGAAGCTTGATAAAAAGTCTGACGAAGCGCTTATTACTGACGCACTCAAGGAGGCAAAGTAGTCTATGGCACGGAAAATCTCTCGCCGCGCACTCGCCTTTCACGTTGCAACGCATCTTGTGAATGGTAAGCCGCAAAAAGAGATTGCCCGTCAGCTGGCGGCGTATCTTATCTGGACTCGTCGTACAAAAGAGCTCAGTCTCATTGTGCGCGACATTCAGTTTTACTTGGCCGAGCATGGCCATATCGCCGGCACGGTAACGTCGGCGCACGAACTAAGTGCGACGACACTGAAGGAAATCCAGGCCTTCGCAAAAGCAAAGACTGGTGCCAAACACATTTCCCTCGACACGGCTATTGATGAATCACTGATCGGGGGTATCAAACTCGAAGTTCCTGGGTATGAACTCGACTCCACTATCGCCCGTCAACTAACGATACTAAAGACCAGGTACAAGAAAGCCTAAAGGAAACCAATTATGAGCGAACTATCCATTTCAGAACTATCAAAAGAACTCCGAAGTGCCATTGAAGGCCTCGAGACAACCGGAAACCTTGACGAAGTAGGTATCGTGCTTCGTGTTGGTGACGGTGTTGCCTGGATTCATGGCCTCCGCAGCGCTGGCTACAGCGAAGTGGTGCAAATTGAAACCGAAAACGGTACGGTTGAAGCATTTGCCTTGAACCTTCTTGAAGATGAAATTGGTGCCGTGCTTTTGGGTGAAGACTCTGAGGTGAAGGCTGGTCAAACTGTTCGCCTGAAGGGTGAAGTGCTTTCTGTTCCTGCTGGTCCTGAACTGCTTGGCCGTGTGGTTGACCCGCTTGGTCGCCCACTTGACGGTGGTCCTGCAATTAAAACAAAGCAGCACAACATTGTTGAACGTAATGCCCCTGGTGTGATGGATCGTAAGTCTGTCCACGAGCCACTTATGACCGGTATCGTTGCGATTGACGCCATGTTCCCTATTGGGCGTGGTCAGCGTGAGCTTATTATTGGTGACCGCCAAACGGGTAAAACCGCAATCGCGATCGACACCATGATTAATCAGGCAAAGCAAAAGACCGGTGTTATTAACGTCTACGTTGCTATTGGTCAAAAGCGTTCAAAGATTGCTCGCCTTGTTGAGCGCCTTAAGAATGAAGGCGTGATGGAGCAAACAATTATTGTTGCAACCAGCCCTTCAGACCCAGCGTCACTCCTTTACCTTGCGCCATACGCCGCAACCGCTATGGGTGAATACTTCCGCGATAACAGCCAGCACGCGTTGATGATTTATGACGACCTTACCAAGCACGCTGTCGCGTATCGTCAGATGTCACTCCTCCTTCGCCGCCCACCAGGACGTGAAGCGTACCCAGGTGACGTTTTCTACCTTCACTCTCGTCTCCTCGAGCGTTCAGCGAAGCTTTCTGACGCGCTTGGTGCGGGTTCATTGACTGCACTTCCTATTATTGAAACGCAGGCTGGTGACATTTCTGCATACATTCCAACCAACGTGATTTCAATTACCGACGGTCAAATCTTCCTTGAAACCGACCTCTTCTACCAAGGTATTCGCCCAGCGATTTCTGCCGGACTCTCTGTGTCACGTGTGGGTGGTGCTGCACAGACTGGTGCCGTAAAGTCAGTTTCAAGCCACTTGAAGCTTGGTTTGTCACAGTTCCGTGAACTTGCAAGCTTTACCCAATTTGGTAGTGACCTTGATGACGCAACAAAGAAGCAAATTGAGCGTGGTCAACGCCTCACTGAGCTTTTGAAGCAACACCAATACCAGCCAATGAGTATTTGGCAGCAAGTGGTGAGTATCGCTGCAGTTACGAACGGCTACTTCGATACCGTTGCGGTAAGTAAGATTAAAGAAGCACAATCTGCGACCCTGTCTCGTATTTGGAAAGATCACAAGAAAGACATGGAGACACTCGAAACTGGTGCAAAACCAACCGAGGAGATTCTTAAGACAATCGAAACTGTTGCCAAGGCAACCGCAAAGGGATTTGAGGCCTAAACCCCATGCCAAATACACAAGCACTTAAATCGCGAATCCGCTCGGTCAAAAGCACCAAGCAGATTACGAAGGCGATGCAGCTTGTTGCGGCAAGTAAGATGCGTCGTGCCCAAGAAGCAACCAAGGCTTCTGCACCGTATGCTGACGCAGCTCGTCAGCTATTGGCGAACCTAGCCGGACACTCTTCGGTAAAGGGTCACCCGCTGTTCGTGCAGCGCCCTGTAAAGACGCGACTTTTAATCGTCGTAGCGTCTGACCGAGGCCTGGCCGGCGCGTTTAACAGCAACCTGACTCGACTGTATGCCCAAGAGCTTTTAGGCGATGAAAAAGCCGGTGTGAAGAACGCGACTATTACGATTGGTCGTAAGGCTGCGCAGTTCGTCGCTCGTCTGAAGGGCGTGAATGTCCTTGGTTCCTACCAAGATCTCTCTGACCGTCCTGGCAGTAATGAGCTTCATGCAATTCTTGAAACCGCACGACAAAAGTTCGTTTCAGGTGAGGTTGACGCAGTTGATCTTGTCTACACCGATTACGTTAACAGCGTAGTGCAACGTGCAATCGTCCAGCGTGTCCTGCCTGCCGGTGAAGGTATCGTAGAGCCGGCTGCCGCAACACAAGATGTCAGCTACGAGCCAAGTACCGAAGAAGTGCTTGATGGCATTGGCTACCGCTTGGTCGGTGCGCAGCTTTACCAAGCGCTTCTTGATTCACGAGCGAGTGAATATAGCATGCGTATGATGGCCATGAAGAACGCAACCGACAATGCGACCGATTTGATTGATGACCTGACGCTCGAAATGAATAAGGTGCGTCAAAGTGCCATTACTCAGGAAATCGCCGAAATTAGTGGCGGTGTGGAGGCGTTGAATGACTGATAGATCCTTACGAACTCACCTTTTGACACGAAAAGCACAGCAACTACAGATGGAGAATAAATCATGACTAAGACAACAGGAAAAATAACGCAAATCGTCGGTGTCGTCGTCGACGCCGAGTTTAAGGACAATGTTCCAGCGATTAACGACGCATTGACCGTTGCGCACAACGGCGCAACAATCACCCTTGAGGTTGCACAGCACCTCGACGAACAAACCGTTCGTGCGATTGCACTTTCAAGCACCGATGGTTTGAAGCGTGGACAAGAAGTGATTGCGACGGGCGCTCCAATTAGCGTTCCTGTTGGTAATGACACTGTAGGTCGTATGTTTAACGTGACCGGTGATCCAATCGATGGCAAGGCGGCACCAAAGGGTGCGGTATCGCCTATTCACCGCCCCGCTCCAAGCCTTGAAGAGCAATCAAATAAGGCGGAGATCCTTGAAACTGGTATTAAGTCGGTTGACCTTATTGCCCCAATTGTTAAGGGTGGTAAGGCTGGACTCTTCGCTGGTGCTGGTGTTGGTAAGACCGTCCTTATTACCGAGCTGATTAACAACATTGCGAAGTTCCACTCTGGAAACTCTGTCTTCGCTGGTGTCGGTGAGCGTACTCGTGAGGGTAACGACCTTTACTACGAAATGGAAGAAGCGGGTGTGCTTGATAAGACATCACTTGTCTTCGGACAAATGAATGAGCCGCCTGGAGCTCGTCTTCGTGTGGCACTTTCTGGCCTTACGATGGCGGAATCATTCCGTGACGAAGGTAAAGACGTGCTTCTCTTCATCGACAACATTTTCCGTTACACTCAAGCCGGTGCTGAAGTTTCAGCCCTTCTTGGTCGTCTTCCATCTGCGGTGGGGTACCAACCAAACCTTCAAGAGGAAATGGGTGCTCTTCAAGAACGTATTACCTCAACAAAGAAGGGTTCAATTACGTCTGTGCAGGCCGTCTACGTGCCAGCGGACGACTTTACTGACCCAGCTCCTGCAACTACCTTCGCCCACCTCGATGCAACCATCGTGATGAGTCGTGCGTTGACGGAAATTGGTATCTATCCTGCAGTAGACGTGCTTGCTTCAACTTCAACGAGCCTCGATCCAGAAATCGTTGGTGAAGAACACTACCGTGTGGCTCGTGAAGTACAGCGTATTCTTCAGGAATACAAGGAACTTCAAGACATCATCGCGATTCTTGGTATGGAAGAGCTTTCCGACGGTCAAAAGCAAACCGTGAACCGTGCACGCCGTGTGCAGCGTTACCTTTCACAGGCCTTCTTCGTGGCTGAAAAGTTCACCGGTAACAAGGGCGTCTATGTAAAGCTTGAAGATACCGTAAAGGACTTCGGCGACATTCTTGCTGGTAAGTACGATGACAAGCCAGAAGAATGGTTCTACATGGTTGACGGTACCCTTGCAAACAAGGCTGCGAATGAAACCAAGAAGCCAGCAAAGGAAGCGAAGTAGTCATGCATTTGCAGCTCATTACCCTTCAAGGCGTAAGTGTCGACACCGACATTTATGAGTTGATGGCGCCAACGGCTGCTGGTGATATTGCTGTCTTCCCAGGACACGAACCGCTTGTCACGCTTGCTGCACCTGGTGCGCTCGCTGTACGCTACGAAAAGAATGATAAGGACGAAGACCTCGAATACTTCGCCGTCAGTGGTGGGGTAATTGAAATCTCCCCTACTGCTATTCGTGTGCTTGTGGACGAAGCCGACCGCGGTGACGCTATTACTGAAGCTGAGGCGAAGGCTGCGCTTGAGCGCGCCCAGAAGCTTAAGGGTGAGGCGAAGAATCAAGTTGAGCTCGAG
The DNA here is from genome assembly GCA_946480535.1 of uncultured Candidatus Saccharibacteria bacterium. Next base: position 5,803 of record CAMLKA010000027.1, read on the forward strand.
AAAGCAACGCAACTTGTTGACCGCTCTATGGTCCGCCTCCGTGTGGCTGAGCTCCACCACCGACGTCGCCATCACTAGATTATGATGACTCCTGAACGACCGGCTGAAAACACGCCGAAACATCAAGAAAAGAACGTACCACCTGCTGATTATTATCGGCAGCTGTACGTTCTTTCTCGTTTTGTACTGAATCGTGTGTATGATATTACGGTTGAGGGCGAGGAAAATATTCTCGATGAGCCAGCAGAATATGCAGCGAATCATGTTGAATTTGCCGATTCGCTTATTATGTCGGCTATCCATACACAAAAAACCGGTCAACCGATGCGCTTTGTGATTAAGCAGGAATATGTCGACGGACTTGGGATTGATGACCAAGGAAAGTTCGGACGACCAGTAAAGTGGTTCATGGAACATACATGGCAGATCCCTGTCGACCGCGAAGCGAATGATGGCGGTGCATCGGCGATGGCGATGGTTCGAAAAGCGAAAGAAGCCAAGAAGCGAGGTGAGTCGATTGGCATTCACCCAGGTGGAACTCGTATCGATGAAGCCGCTGGTCTTCCTCGCTTCAATGACGGCGTTGGACTTATTGCACTCAGCGGAGGTTTTCCTGTAGTACCTGTTTCGCTGCAATACGGCGAGAAAGAAGGTCGCTTTAAGAAGACCCCAGTACTTGTGAAATATGGGGAGCCGGTGCACCCGGTACAGTTTTCTAGCCTTCCAGACCCTGATATTCAATTATCAAAAGAGGCCGCGAGCGAACGTGAAGAAGTTCGCCTTACCAGCAAAGAGAGAATTCGCCGCATTACAACAACCGCCGAGGCGCGTGTTGCTCAGTTACTCAATATTGGCCGAACCGGTGTCAAAGCGCAGCTGAAGAAGTATCGAGATCAGGAATCGAACGAATAATCTCGCGAACTTCGTCGGTGCTTTTGGTGTGCATGAGTTTGTCGCGGAGTTCGGCAGCGCCTGGAATGTCGCGTACGTAAATCTTAAAGAATCGCTTGAGTGGATCAAACTGTCGCGGGTGCTCTTCGGTATTGAAACGGTCAAATAGGTCGAGGTGGTATTCAAGGAGCCCGAGGATTTCTTCACGACTTGGTTGGTAGCTATCAGTGAAGGCGTAGGGGTTTGCGAAGATGCCGCGCCCAATCATTACTCCGTCAACGCCGTACTTTTCAACAAGCTCAAGGCCGTGGGCGCGGTCGCGAACGTCACCGTTAATAGTAAGGAGCGTTTGTGGTGCAACCTCATCACGGAGCTTTTTAATTTCAGGAATAAGGTCGTAGTGTGCGTCGACCTTGCTCATTTCTTTGCGGGTTCGAAGGTGTATGGTGAGGTTTACGACATCTTGCTTGAGGATATGCGTGAGCCAGTCGCGCCACTCGTCAATCCTAATGTCACCGAGGCGTGTTTTGACGCTTACGGGGAGGCCAGCTTCTTTGGTGGCGGCGATAATTTCAGCAGCAAGCGCAGGGGTACGAATGAGGCCACTCCCGGCACCCTTTTTGACGACATCTTTTGCAGGACAGCCCATATTAATGTCGATGCCTTTAAAGCCGAGCTCTTTCATACCGTGTGCCATTTCGCGGAAGTGTTCAGGTTTGTCGCCCCAAATTTGCACAACCATTGGGTGTTCGTCTTCAGAAAATGCCAGGCGGCCATACGTGCTGTGTCGACCCTTCGGACTGCAGTAGCCATCAGTGCTTACGAATTCGGTAAAGAAGATGTCGGGACACCCTGCTTTGTCGATGACATGACGAAAAACGACATCCGTGACTGCTTCCATAGGAGCGAGGATGAAAAAAGGTTTTGGTAGATTATTCCAGAAGTTGCCCATTCGCTTTTAATCACAATGGTGGTGGCCCCACCGAATCGGTAGAGTTATTGTGGTGAAAAGTGAGTGGACAGAGATAGTGCTTGGTCCCCTGATTTTTCGCTTCATTGCTGAAACGCCTCCCACCTACTGCTGTTACCGCCGCGTACCGCAGCCGGGCAGATGCCCCGTACGGTTGCACGTGTTGCACGTGTGCGTGGCGTGGTTGATGCTCAGGTACGGGCAGCAGCCCTTGCACTTGAGTGTCATGTAGGTCGGACTTCCGTTGTAATCGGCCATTATGCGCTCCTCAGCTGCATTCTCGGTTGGATGGAAGTTTTCCGTAGAGTGGGGCCTTCGCCCGCGTATTCCTCCGGCGCCATTGCCGGGTACTCAACGCGATTGAAGGCCCCACTCTTCTCCAGGGTTAGGTGGACCCTGAAGATGAGGACGGGTCGAACGCACCGCCCTTTTGTATCCCGCGGTCCCCCCTGCTGTCTCGGGTGTGACGCAGGCGCGGGAGTTAACGGGGCTTATGTGGCCCCGGCTGCTCGCTCATGGGAGCAAGCATGCCGGGGCCCGGGCGCTGGGGGACGCCCGTGGTCGTGAGGGTCGGTATCCGCTGGGGGACGGATCGACGGCCTAGGGGGAGGATGGCACTCCTCACGAACCTCTTGTGCACTATCTCTGTCTGTTAATGAAACGTATAGACTAAGAGCTAGAGCGTGCAAACGCCTCTTCCCGAAAGAAAAGCTGTCGGCACGCCACAGCTCAATCAATCTATATACTATTATTATAGCATTTTTTATACTATACCGTCAATAAGGTCTTGCTCGAAGGCAAGGACACCTTTGTAGTCCTCGGAATACGCACTGGTATCTGGGAGCGAGAGTGAGCAAACGTGTTTCCAGACAGCTTCGATAAGCTGCTTGGTGCGCTCAATATCTTCGTTCGTCAGGTCGAGTGAGAGGACGATACTCTCCCCCGCTTTGGTTGGCTCAATAAAAGCGAGCTGTCCGGTTGTAACGGAATAATTGTAATATTCTGGTGAACTCTCAGTCAGGATTTTATAGAAAATTAATTGTTGGCGGTACTTATGCAGCTTGAGTTTGGTGCGATCGTCACCCTTATGCCATGAGGTTGAGGGGTGTCCGGTTTTGTAATCGGTGACACTAATTGTTTTTTCGGTGGTGTCGACATCAATCATGTCGAGGGAGCCGGTAACGCGGGCATCGCCAATGCGAATGTCTTGGTACCCGAAACTAACCTCAGCTTTTTGTGACGCGCTCATTGGAAGGACATTTGATGCAAAAAATAATGGAAGGTGTTGGCTTCCTTGAAGCAAGTAGTGCTGGAAGTCTGACTCGCTCAGACGCTCACGAGTAAGTGCTACCTCAAAATCGTGGAGCGAATCTTCGAGCGGTTTTTGTTCACCCGTGGCATTAAGGTGCGTGTGCGCTTGCTGGAGTGTCCAGTGAATTGCCGTTCCGTATGATGCCGGTGCTGGTTTTGTCTTTGGGAAATGTAGCAAGTTATTGAGCAGGAAGTGCTGCGGTCCACCGCGGGTAACATCGAGGAAGCTATTAAGTGACGTCGCGCTGAGTTTAAACTTCTCGAGTTGCGGCGCGAGGAGTGTTTTAAGATCTTGTGTTGGGGTGACGAGCGGTTCATACCAAGCAAGCTGAGCGGTTTCGAGCGCTTGGGCGGGTGTCGGTTCGCCAGTTTCAAGGCGCGGAGCTTCAATTTCCAGCAGAAAGTCGGCAGGCAGTGTGTGTTTGTCGGTGTCATTGACGTCGGCATGCGTAATAATGAGTTCGTTTTTTGCTCGAGTCATTGCGACGTAGAATAGGCGCAAACGTTCGTCGGCGGTATTTCCAGTTGGGGCGAGCGGTAGGTTTTCTGGGTAAGTAATAGAGCGGCTCATGCTGCGAGCGCTTTGGCCCCATACAGAGTCGACAGAGTTAAAGACGTATACGGTATCAAATTCAAGCCCTTTTGATTTGTGGGCGGTAAGGAGCTGCACAGCCGAAACATCACTGGCAACCGATGAGCGATTGAGAGAAATCGTAATATCGAGGCGGCGATGGAGTTCGATGAAATCAATAAATGCTGACAGTCCAATCGTCTCCCCTGCTTTGTAGTCGCGAAGGCGGGCGCGAATTGCACGGAGTGCACCAAGGTACTCAATGTATGTCTCAGGGTTTTCAGCGAGTGCTTCTTGAGAGAAGAAATACGTGAAATACGGGCTCTCTTCTGTTTCATCGGCTGATTTGCCAATGAGAAGGTCGACCATGGGCTCGAGTGCGAGGGTTGAAACATCCTGCGCGCGTGCCGTCAGCCACTCGTGGATAGGAACGAATTGCGGTGTCGATGCCATGACTTCCATCCAGTTCTGACGATTCGTATAGGCGTCGAGGCTGAGACGCCAAATATCTTTTGCGTTGAGTTTCCAGGCGGGGTGCGAAAGAAGTTCCGGGAGGAGCTCCTGCGCAAGGGCGTGATTACCTTCAGCGAGCGCCAGAACAACGCGGGCTACTTGCTCGAGGGCTTTAATTGGTGCAGTGTCAAGAACACTTTCCTCTCGCTCATAACGAACGGTAATGCCGGCATGGCGGAAGAATGGAAGGAGCGATTGAATATCGGCGTGACGCCTTGCAAGAACGGCAATTGAAGACGGATTGGCACCCGCTTCGATTGACGCAGCAATACGGCGAACGATTTCTGAACGCTCGGTATCGATGGTTGGCGTATCCCAAACCACCACGCTTCCCTCGCCTGGTTTATTGGCGGTGAGTTTTTTATCGAGCTCTGGAATACGCTCCTCAAGCCGGTCGGTGCCCTGGGCGATGACCTTTCGCGACGCTTCAAGAATGGTTGCACCAGAACGATAATTATCGGTGAGGACAATCAATTTTCGTGATGGGTAGTGTTCTGAAAAATTAAGAATGTTACTAATATCGGCACCTTGGAAGCCATAGACCGCTTGATCGTCGTCGCCCACAACGAGAATATTCGGATTGCCTTCATTAACAGGGTTGTCGGTAAGGCTGTGAAGAATACGAAGCTGCGCGAGGTTGGTATCCTGGAACTCGTCGACCATAATGTAGAGGAATTTTTCCTGTAGGTTAAACTTAAGGTCATCGTTTACTTCAATTGCATGCACGACTTGCATAATCATATCGTCGTAATCGAACAGGCTTTGTCTTTCCATGCGACTTAAGTATTCGAAGTAAATGAACGACAAAGCCTTTAGTTTTGCGAGGCGTTTACGGTCTTTAAAAACAAGTTGTTTGGCATCGTTGCGCTCAAGCCAGGTAGCTTTCCAGGCGGAGATTGGTTTGGTCGGGTGCACCGTTTCAGTTTCTTCGAGCATTGCTTCGAGTGAGTCGGAAATGACTTGGGCGAGCGGGCGAACTTCGTATAACGCTTCCAGGGTAAGGCTGTGGTCCCGGATGGTATCTAATGCTTTGTGGAGTGCAGCCGCGGTTGACTTCCCTACTCGCTCACTTAAAATTGGAATCAGTGTTCGTTCGATTGTATCGAGCGATGATTCGCTCTGCTGAATGACGGCGAGAAGCTCATCGCTCGTAAGGGCGCTGCTGCGCTTCAGTTCAGAAATAATACGCTTTGCGTCGTTGAGGTGCGTATATTCACCATTCATCATGCTCGAAAGCGGGTTGGTAAAATCGAGTTCTTCAAAGATACCGCGAAGAATTTCGTACTGCTTGATGTCGTCGGCTGGTTCGAAGAGCGCATTACGGTAAAAGAAATCGCGGTTCTGGCTCATTATATCGCTACCGAAACTGTGGAAGGTGTGGATCGCTACTTTGTAGGCGTCCTTTCCAATAATGCCCACAAGGCGTTCACGCATGGCAGCCTGGCCGCTCTCTGTAAAAGTAAGACAGAGAATATTCTCCGGCAAGGTATCGGTTTTTGACAGAATATTTGCCACGCGCACGCTAAGGAGCTCGGTCTTCCCCGTTCCAGGACCGGCCACAACCATGACCGGTCCGTCGATGGTATCGACGGCCTGTTTCTGGGCACTATTTAACTGACGGTAGCGATCCTGAAAACTCATTACCTCTAGTATACACGAGCCTTGAGGGGTTGTAATGAGGCTTTAGGTGGTACAATGAATGCTATGAACGACCAGTTGTATGACGATGTTGCCCTGGAGCGTCAGATTAAGGAAAAATTTGGTGTTACCGCTGAGGTGGATTCGGTGATTGCCAGGCATATTCCTGTTGGACGCAGTGTTGAGGCGACACTTTTCTTAAGTAGTAAGAAGCAGCTGTATCTGTATGTTGATGGCGAAGCGCGTCTCTTTCTTTCAGACGTGAAGAAGATTGTCTCTAGGGTTGGGCTCCATGCCGAAATGTATATGCCGCCAAAGGGCCGACCAAATTATTTCAACGAGGTCGGTACGGCAAAGTTTGAGGAGATTTTTCCTGGTCGCAAGGTGGTCAATGAGGAAGATATTGCCTTTTACAAAACACTTGCCCCGTATAGCCCAGCACTGGTACAAATTCGCGAAGTAAAAAACGGCATTATTTATCAATACGACAGCGACGCAACTGGCGGCTGGCGTCCGCACGCGAAGTTTAGTTATCGTCGTATTATGACGAGCTAGCGTCTATGATCCGTCCGTAATTTGTCCGTAATTTGCCTCGACGGCCTCTTGGCTTTGGGCGTTATTTTGTACAATGTTCGAATTCGAGTTATCGGCGACGTACATAAGCATACGAAGCGCCTCTGCTTTATCAAATGTGATTGCGTCTGCTGGCTGGCGAAGGCTAAAAAGTACGTTCTGCGACCCTGGCACCAAACGGTAATGGTATACGGTTGTTTTGCCATCTTTTTCTTCTCCGCTCGCAAAGTATGCAACCGACTTTGAACCAAATACTTCGGCCCACTGGGCGCCGTATATTTCGTTGCTCTCGCCTTCTGACCCGGTTGTATACGGATAAATAGATGTTGTAAGGCTATTTCCTGAGGCTACTGGCGTTGTGAAAGTATACTGACAGCTTTCGGCGGAGGTGCCGTTCATGGCGGTTTGGCCGATTCGCTCACCCTCTTCTAGAACGGTGATACGGCCCGCTTCCGGCGCTTCTTTGATGACGGCTTTTGTCACAAGTTGGCATGCGCCATATTCTGGAGTCTCTTCGAGTGACACTTCGCGAGGTGCATTGGCAACTTCTTTTGGTGACTGTCCCCAGAAAAGCCATGCGGTCGCTCCAGCGGCAGCGACAAGCAATATAAGCCCTACCATGATGCCCAACTTCAACTTACCCATTCGTTTTGCCATACGCTTTAACTACACCCCGTACATTTGTAGGCACTTGGCACCTGAATCGATCGTGCGCCTGAAGTACATCCAATATTAATATCGTAATAATCTACCCACACTCCGGCACCTGAGGCGCCCTTCCAGCGAATAACATCACCTGAGGCTGAGTCGGCAATCCAGTTTCCGTATGCGGAAAGTTGTCGAGCGTAGATGCGCGGTGCGCCAGTTCCACATACATTATTCCAGCCGGCATATACTTCTCGCCCACAGAAGCCGCCTGAACAACCATCATTGCCAAGCCAAAGGTTAAGGTTCATGCCAGGTCGAGTGTAGCTTACGCTATTGTTCGCATTGCGATAACTACTAACGACAGACCCCTTCTGGCATCGAACGAGTGCAGTCAGTGAAACGCCCTGTCCTGGCGAAAGGTTGTAAGTAACGGCCGTATATTGAGTACCCGATACCCAGTTACTTCCATTTGCTCGCCATAAGAAGAAGCGTGTCGTACCTGATGGACAAGAAGATGTACTTGCTGAAGCTGTGAGCGAGACGCCATTATTTGAACCGCTGACGTTGAAGGTTGGTGGAGCATTAATAGGAGTCGTTCCGTTAACTGTGGAAGACGCTGCACTTTCTATGCCGCCAGAGACAGCGAAGACACGGAAGTAGTGCGTTGTACCCTGGAGGATATTCGCAGTGATAGCAAGGCTTGTATTACTGGTCGTGGCGTTATACGTATTTGCACTTGTTGTCGTACCGTAGCGCACTACATAACTAGTTGCACCAGGCGATGCAGTCCATGAAATAGTATATTGTGTTGCCGAGTTGACCGTGGCAGCTACGTTTGTTGGAGGGTTTGGTACGGTTGAGTTTGCGGTGATGTTTGACCAGTCACTTGTGTGGGAGGTAGTAACGGCCTGGACCCTAAAGTAGTAGGTTGTTCCAACGGCAAGACCAGATGAGACGAAGCTCAGGCCCGTTTCTCCGGGGTTATTGTTGAGGTTTTGGGTGAAGGTATTGTTTGTTGCTCGCTGGAAGGTGTAGGTTGTTGGCGCTCCCCCACAGCCCGCATCGCTTGAAGCGGTCCAGTTGCTGGTAATTTGACTCGAGGAATTGACCGTGGCGGTAAGTGTTGGAGTGCCAAGTTTGAGAGTGGTCGCCGACGCGACGTTTGACCAGTTTCCGTTTTGTCCTGCTCCGATTGGGCGAGCGCGGAAGAAGTATTCTTGGCCAGGGTTAAGCGAGCCTACGGAAAGTGAATTTACCGTAGAAGTTGCAGGAGTAAGGTTGTTTGTGAAGTCTTCATCTGTTGCGCGTTGGACTTCATAGCTCGTCGCGTTTGAAATAGCAGCCCAGGTGAGGTTGATGGCAGTGTAGCATGACGGCGCTGCATTAAGGTTTGTAATAGCACCTGATGATGCGAGGCTTGCCGTGCGGCGGCTATTGAGCTCAACGACAGTATTATTTGATTCGCTGCGATACCGAAGTGTGTACGAGAGGCACGATCCGGTACCGGTGCAGGTGGCACTTCCATCGCCGACATACTCAATAAAGTCACCATCTGTCCCTCCCGCGGTGAGGTTTGTTCCACAGCGGATTGAGTTTGTGGTCCCCGTCGAAGCCTCTGGTACGAGCAGCGCTGATTCGTCGAGTCCTCTAAGTGTATTCGTTGCAACGGTATTGCCAGCCGCCGTGATAGCCGCACAGCTTGGGTACTCACCTTTTTGATCGTAGTATTTTTCGAGCGCTTCTGAGATAGCAGTGACATTCGCGTTGCGGCGATTATCGCGACCATCTTCAAGGTATCGGTTTAATCCGAGTGTGGTAATTGTAGCGAGAATCGCAATCACAATAATGATGACGATCACCTCGACAAGTGTAAATCCCCTCCGATTTATCATGCTGTAATTGTACCATAAGCAGTTCGTTTACCGGTAACTTATGCTACAATAAAGAACGTTCATTTGTGGACTTGTCCACAGGTGTCAATACTGGGGATTGGCCAAGCGGTAAGGCAACGGGTTCTGGTCCCGTGATCGGGGGTTCGAATCCCTCATCCCCAGCCAAGCATACGCATAATAAAATAGGTGTCGGATTTTCCCGACACCTATTCTTTTAAAAGTTTTTAAGCCTCAATGGCAATTTGCTTAGGCTTAGGTAGTTCTTTAAACTGAACCGTGACCTTGAGAATTCCATCTTTCATTTTAGCTTTGATTGAATCTTCGT
>CAMLKA010000028.1 GCA_946480535.1 uncultured Candidatus Saccharibacteria bacterium
AAAAGCTGACCGATTGAGAAAAACTCAAGCGTCAAAGCAAACCGGTGTGCAATGCGCTTCCACTGCCCCATCCAGCCACGGCCGTACCACCAGGAAATAAGTCCCACCAAGAACATGAGTTCATTATACGTTAAAAGAGTGGGGTATAATAGAGGATATGCCTCAATCTTTTACGATTATTCTCGGCAAAGCCGTACGCTATGCTGCACGCCTTCGCGGCGGCGGCTCGGCCCTCCCCGGCCTTTTTGTAGAGCGAATTAGCCCTGCTTTTGTACCCGACACGCTTGCGCAGCTTCCTCAGGGCGTTGTCGTTATTAGCGGTACAAACGGTAAAACCACGACAACAAAGATGGTGGTAGCTCTCTTGGAGTCACAGGGCCTCAAAGTATTCACCAACCGTACCGGAAGCAACTTTGTTCGTGGCGTCGCCGCTGCACTTCTTGGTGAAATTGATGTAAAAGGCAAGCTCGATGCCGATATTGCCGTGCTCGAACTCGATGAAGCGCACGCCGTGAAATTTGTTGAAGTGGTACAGCCTCGTTACTCGCTGCTCCTTAACGTTATGCGCGACCAGCTCGACCGTTTCGGCGAAATCGACGCTACAGCACGAATGCTCGAGAAGATTGCTTCGGTCACGAGTGAAATCGTTGTCGCAAACCGTGAAGATGACCGTATTCGCGCCGTTGCCACAGCGCTAACAGGCGAGCCTGCCGTTCGCTATTTTGGTCTCGCCGACCAGCTTCTGTCACAGTTCCCTACCGATGACGAACTCCATGGTGGCACGGCGAAAAAAGCCGCAAAGCGCCCTGAAGCAGACGTTATCCTCAAAGATTTCAACGAAAAAGGCGCAGCTTTTACGGTTGCCGGTAAAGACTTTGTCACGCCACTTAAACTTAAAGGTATTTATAACATCTACAATAGTGCGGCGGCCCTAGCGCTCGTTCGAGCAATCGTCCCAAGCGCTTCAGTTAACAGCCTCCTTGGCGCCCTTTCGACCGTAACGCCGGCATTCGGACGTGGCGAAACACTTTCAGTCGGTGGTCATCCACTCGAGTTGGTACTGGTAAAAAATCCAGCCGGCTTCCGCCTTGGCCTCGAATCGTACGACCCCGACGGCTACGCAACAATGATCGCCATTAACGACAACTACGCCGATGGCCGCGACATGTCCTGGCTTTGGGATGTTGATTTCACAAAACTCATCGGCCACCCCGTCTACGTTACCGGTGTACGTGCCTATGACATGGCGCTTCGTCTGCAATACGATGAAGTAAGCATGGAAAAAGTACAGACCGAACTGCCAAAGGCATTGGCTGAGTTTATCGAACTCCACCCCGAAACCCCGAAGCGTATTTACTGCACCTACACCGCCATGCTTGCGCTGCGAAAAGAACTCTCGAAAATTACCCGAGTGGAGGTTATCTCATGACCCAAACCGCCAAAACAATCACCATCCTTCAACTCTATCCTCGCGATATGAACATTTATGGCGACCACGGCAACCTTCAAGTCCTTGTACGTCGCCTTGAATGGTATGGCTACACGCCAAAAGTTATTGCCTACAATGTGGGCGACACGCTGCCAAAAACGGTCGACATTGTCATTGGCGGTGGCGGCCAAGATAGTGGGCAAGAAAAAATCCACGCCGATCTTCTGAAGATTGGACCGGCGCTCAAGCAATGGGCAAACGACGGAACACCAATGCTCATGGTATGTGGCCTCTACCAACTATTTGGACACTTCTTCCGCACCCTCAACAATGTGATGATTGAAGGTATTGGTATTCTTGATATTGAAACCTACGGCACTAACGAGCGACTTATCGGCAACATCATTACCACCAGCGATGCGTTTGGTGAAATTATTGGCTATGAAAACCACAGCGGTCAAACCTACCTTGGCGACGACGTGAAACCTTTTGCTACCGTTATTCGTGGCGCCGGTAACAATTCAAAAGACGGACACGAAGGTGCAATTTATAAGAATGTTATTGGAACCTATCTTCATGGGTCAATCCTTCCAAAGAACCCTGCTGTTGCAGACTTCCTTATTAAAACTGCCGTGAAGCGCAAGTACGGCACCTTTAGTAAAGACCTCATCGACGACATGTTCGCAACCATGGCTCGAGAAGTTGCCCGCGACCGACCACGCTAAACTTTTTAGCACGCAAGTGGCTCCCCACTTCGAAAACTATACCGTGATTGCCGCCACATCCAGTAACAAGCACCGGCGAGCACGAACACATACCCCAGCCAAACAAAGGGCGACAACGCTAGCTCGCTTTGTGCCCATGGAATCTCGGCAACGAACATTGCGACATTGGTCATATAGCCGAGTAGCCAGGTGGTCGGCGTAGCGAGCCATTCAATAAACGGCAGCCCTAGCAGCACTCCCATGCCACACAAAAACGTCAAAAGCATTGCAAGTGGCACAAGAGGAACCACAAGAATATTCGCAATAATTGCAACGTTTGAAATAGTTCCAAAACTGAGCACGATAATCGGCACCGTCACAATGTGCGCAGAAATTGTCTCACCTAAAATTTGCCGAAACATCCCTGGCTCCTTTTGCCCAAATAAATACGCCTGCAGGAGTGGCGCCACAATCATCACGCCCGCAAAAGCGGCAAAGCTGAGTTGCCAGCCCATATCGCCCCATACGTAACTTGGCTGAAAGAGTACGGTAATGGCAGCGGCGACCGGTAGTAAAACAAACGGATGAAAGGCATGTCCGTAATACCACGACAACAAACTCATCCCCGACACCAGACCCGCGCGCGTCATACTCGGGCTAAGCCCCGTAATCATTACGAACGCGATAATCATAATTGCCGACGATAGCGCCGAAAGGTATTTGGACAGTTTTAAGAAAAGCTTCCGCGCCATCCGCACAAGAATAGTAAGATTATAACCGCTCGCCACTACGATATGCGTCAGACCGGAAATTTTTAGTGCGTCTGATAATTCTGTCAGCAGCGCACTTTTCTGCCCTGTTAAGAATCCGACACCCAGGCTCGCCTGTGGATCGGGAATAACCTCTCGTACTTTATCGGCAAATCCATCTCGAATCACCCGCCCAATATCACTATAAGGTTCGCGCTCAACCTTTTCGATATGACTCGCCGTCACTGTTGCGGGAAAACTCCCGAAGCCAGGCTTCACGAGACCATTGACCGTTATAAAATCGCCACGAAGCGCGCCGCCGGTCTGGCGACTTGTGATAAGAATTGTCCCGGGGAGCTCCTGCTTATCAATGCGCACTCCATCGACCTGCATAGAATATGACCCCGACGCACTTTTTGAGATATCTTCCTTCACCCTCCCCGACACCTGGCTATTTTGGCCGTAATACGAAACATACCCCTCGCGACTCACCTGATGTAGCGAGCCATAAGAGAGCCCTATACATACAGCCAGCCCGGCGACGAGTACCATGACATACGCATACCGAAAAAAGAAACAAACAAAAAGCAGCGGTAACACTGCCAGCCCAACCCAGCCCGGAATTCGCAGCCACATCGCGCCCGCCACGCCCACAACGAACATGCCGCAGGCCACAGCGACATGCCACGAGCTATGAATCTTGCATACGAATTGCCACCCCACCTTCCCATGATAGAAAGCGGAGATTAACTACTTATTGAATGGCGAAACAGAATTAAAGCTTTTCGATATCATCAAGGGTCGTATTGAAGCCCTTTAAATCATCGACGCCGAGTCGAGAAAGAATACGGTCGCCAATACGAAGCTTCTCGCACAGCTGCGTGCGGTAATCAACGAGATTCCTATAGTGCAGTACCGTATCATGCGCCTTATCGAATGACATAAGGTACAGAAGTTTTGGCGAAATACCGTCAGTGTCAGTCTCATAGTACACGGGCACAAAGGAGTCGTCCTGACGTGTGACCGCAAAAATAACTGAACGTACGCCATTGGTATAAGGCAAGTCTGTGATGAGGCGTGGGTCGTCACCATCCACTGGTACATTCAGGCCCGCCCGCCTCAACATATCAAGCATCAATGCCGCGTTGAGCTGAGGCTCGGCCTCTTCAATTTCCTTATCACCCGTTCGAAACTTCACTCGGCGGTGGGTCTGAACTTCGGTAGGATCAAAACATACGATATCTAAAATATTTCTATCAACAAGTGAGCTGTATCGTTCACGAAGATGGCGTTGATTATCATTCTCAATCTGGCCGAGATCAAAATAGTACGGCTCTTCAAAATTATCTTCGTCAAATATGCTCGACATAGTGTCACTTATAATAGTCGTTTCTCCCTTAGGAAAAAAGCATAAAAATAAAAAACACCCCCGGTAGCGACGATTCCGAAGAATCAAAGGGATGTTCTTTACATGAGGGACAAGCTTGTAAGGGCTTGAACCCCGGTTCATAGATAAATCTACTTGGAGGGACCAGTGGGGCTTGAACCCACGACACCCTGCTTAAAAGGCAGGTGCTCTAACCAGCTGAGCTATGGTCCCGAATGTCTCGAGAGTTGCCTCTTGCGACCCTATGCACTATACAGCAACAGGGGTGATGTGTCAATTAGTGCTTCTTATGTGAACGTTCAGCGAGGTGGGCTGGTTTTGTGAAAAAGAGGTCAACAACCGCTAAAATAACCCCGACACTAATAATGACATCTTTGTACTGTTTGATCGTTGAATATACCGTATTCCCTACCCCATCGAGTGGCAGTGCATAGCCAATTGGCTCAACCAAAAAGGCGAGCGCCAAAATCGCAAAGAGCAGCGAACCAATGACACGGCTGACAACATTTTTATACGCATAGCCATGGAACAGCAACAGAATAGCCGGCAACAATACAACCAGCGACTGGGTGGCCGCTTGGGTAATAACGCCCTCCGGCACTATCCCGGTTGCCGACACCACCAGTCCTGCTTCGTAGCTCCAAATAGTACTCAGCGTTGCACCAGCGGTGAGCGCCAAGCCCAACAGCCCAAAACGGCGCTTCGAAATAAATGCCCCCGCAAATAACAGTACTGCAATACCCGCAAACACAATGATTGGAACCATTAGAACGCCCCTCCCGTATCTGTGTCGTCAAACGTTGCAACAACGCCCTTCTTAAGCCCCGCCTTGTCGACCGACCCAACGGGAAGCTCCACGACATAGCGCGCAGGCTCCTTCGGCGAGTAAATAACGTCGGTCGATGACTCTGCCGGCGCGTTCTTCACGATATACACAATCTTTTTATCTTTATCGAGCCACACAATATCAAGCGGAATCTTCATATCTTTCATCCAGATTCCCCAATTGGCGTCGGTATCGAATTTCATAAGAAGCCCGCCGTTCTGCTTCAAGCTTTCAACTCCCGATAGCCCTTGTTGGCGCTCGGCATCAGTGTCTGCCAACCACAAGTGATACACACCACTCCCCATTCGGAGTTCAGTCGTTGGCTTAAAATTCGTCGCAGCGTAACTTGCCACCAGCGCGACGAGAAGAAGCACCAGCCCACCGATTAAAAAATATGTAGTTGCTGGTCGCCAGATACGAAAACTGGGCCTGTTCATAAGGCCCAGTATAGCATTTTTAGCAAGCGAGTGGAGGGCTTAGGCGCCCACCTTGTCCTTTTTGTTGCGACGACGCGCATTCAGCTCAACATATTCAATAATTGCCGTTGCAACGTCACGCTTTGTAACCTTTTCAATACCAAACCCTGGGCTGGCATTTACTTCAAGCACCAGTGGACCGCGCTCAGAGCGCATCATGTCGACACCAGCAACGTTCAGCCCCATTGCCTTTGCCGCTTTAATGGCCATCTTACGTTCTTCTTCGGTAAGTTTAATAGTCTTACCTTCGCCGCCCTTGTGGAGGTTTGAGCGGAAATCGTCATCGAGGCTTTGTCGCTTCATGCTTGCAACCACACGGCCACCCACAACGAACGCACGAATATCAGTTCCGGCAGATTCTTTAATGAATTCCTGCAAGAGCACGTTCGTACCATCTTCGTTAGTAAGGTAAAACGCCTGAAGTACCGACTTTGCAGCCTTTTTCGTCTCGGCAAGCACCACACCGTTTCCATGAGTACCGCGAGCAAGCTTAATAATGACCGGCATACCGCCGAGCTTTTCAAGCAGGTTGTCGATATCGGTTGAGTTACGAGACACGACGGTCTTCGGAATACCGACCCCGGCCTTTGCGAGCAGTTGAAGGCTACGAAGTTTATCGCGTGAACGATTAATAGCAAGTGAACCAGATACGGTGTAGACACCTTGCATTTCAAGCTGACGAACAATCGCCGTACCGTAGCGGGTCATATTTGCGGCAATACGAGGAATAACCGCGTCGTAGCCAGAAAGATCTTCACCCCGGTAGCTTACCGTCGGATTACTTTGTTCGATTGAGGCGTAACATTCACGATACTTAATAACGCGAACTTTGTGCCCTCGGGCTTTTGCGACCTCTTTAAGTCGCTTGGTCGAGTAGTTACCTGGACCGTTCGATAGAATTGCGATTTTCATGGATTACTCCCTTCCTTCTTCTTCGTCGTTCGGGAATTCAATGCCGTATTGCTGCTTGAGTGTCACGCGATCGAGGCTTGTTTCTGATGAGTCAACAAGAAAACGGTGGTTTAAAAGTTTACGGCCCAAAAGAATTGGATAAATTTTCTTTGAACGATCGGCAAGGGTAAAGCGCGCGTGGAATACCTTCGGGCCAAGTTTTACCTTAAGCTTCACTTCGTATCGCTCTTCGCGTTCACCAAAAGAGTTCGCCACCCACACCTTCTTATATTCTTCAGCCTCAACACGGTGCGCCATTGCGCCACACACAGGGTGTCCGCCCAGCAAATCAAATGAAAGAACGTCATTCTCGTCAACAGAAATATTATTTGCATGCACTGCTGAACGAAACGCTCCTGTATCTGTTTTTGCGGGTACGTTAATAGCCCCTGATCCGACAAATGTCAGTACCTCAGAGCGACCAATAATTACCTTGTGAAAATCGTGTTTTGAAGCCATAGAATTTATTATGATTGAGCGTTAGCATTATTTAAAGACTTGATTATTTTATCATATTTATGTAAAATTTGCAATATGTCACATATTCTTATCGTTGGTCAAAAGTTCTCGACACTTACAAGCTATATTCTCGATCACAATCACACCTACACCCTTCTTCAAGACGTCGCGAAGACCAAGTTTCCCGATAAGAAATTCAAAAACCGACAGGTTGCCGATTTCTCGACAAAAGAATCGATCCTTGCTGCCGTTGATACGTTAAAGGTTCGCCCAGACGCAGTGCTCGCGACGTACGAGAGCTACATTCTTCCTGCAGCATGGATTGCCGAACACCTCCAGCTTCCAGGTATGCCCGTTGCTGCGGCTGAAGCTTGCACCGATAAGTCACTGATGCGTGCACTCTTTGCAGAAGCACCAGAAAAGGTAAGTCCTGCGTTTAGCGTTGTCACTTCCGAAGAAGATGCAATCCGATTCGCTGAAGCACACGACTTCCCTATTATTCTCAAGCCTGCAAACCTCGCTAAAAGCTTGCTTGTCACCAAAAGTAATACGCTTGAAGAACTTATTCAAAATTACCGCAAATCAGCAGAATTACTTGAAGCAACCTATAAAAAATACGCGCGCAACCGACAGCCAAAACTTATTATTGAAGAGTTCCTCGAAGGAAGCATCCACTCGGTTGACGCGTTTATCGACGCAAATGGCACTCCGCAAGTCCTTGAACAAGTGGTCGATTACCAAACAGGCTACGACATCGGCTATGACGATAACTTCCACTACAGCCGCCTTCTCCCAAGCACGCTCAGCGGAGCAGACCAAGCAGCACTTCGTCACTGTGCTGAAGTAGGCATTAAAGCCCTTGGCATGAAAAGCAGTCCGGCACATGTCGAGATTATTATGACAAAAGCTGGCCCCCGTATTGTAGAAATCGGCGCGCGCAACGGCGGCTATCGTGAACGTATGCACTACCTTGCAAATGGTATTGATATTACCGGCTGCGCAATCGCACTATCACTTAACCACCCTGCGGATACCACCGCCTCACGTAACAGCCCTTGTGCTGTTTTGGAGCTCTTTCCAAAGACCCCAGGCATCTTTACGGGTATCAACGAGTACGAGAGCCTCAAAAACCTCTCTTCACTCAACTACCTGAGCGTGAAAGCGACAGAAGGTGCTTTTATCGGCAAGGCTGCTGATGGCTACAAGATGGCTGCTGTCGTGATTCTCTTCAACGAAGACGCTGACCAGTTTGCACGCGATCTCGCCTTCGTCAACGAGCACGTTTTCGTTACGACAAACGCGTAAAATACTCGGCAATACGTGCGTAATAGGCAAGTTCTTCGTCTTGCGTCTCAAAGTCTGGCGTACCAAAGTTGAAATTCGCCTCAAGCACGACACTCTCGCCTGTTTCGTTATTTGTTAGAATGTCGACTCCAGTAAATTCTCGGCCAATCGATTTCGCAGCGCGCGTTGCCATGACCGCGAGATCCTCAGAAAGCGTCACAAACTCACGCGTACCACCTTGGCTCACGTTATTCTTGTGTCCTGCATCATCTTTACTGCGCACGCGGCGGTAGCTTGCCAGAACTTGGTCGCCGGCAACGATAACGCGGTAATCAAAGTTGTTTGGAACAAAACTCTGAATAATTGCATCTTCAAATGGAAGCGCTGCAAGTTCATCATATGAATGAACAAGCTCGTTATCACTTCCGTTACGTCCATCGATAGCCTTCGCAACCAACGGGAATGGCGCATTCAAAAGCTCAAGAGCCTTCGGAAGATTTCCGCCCTTCGTAATGTACACACTATCTGGCACCGAAACGCCAGCAAGGGCAAATTGAGCATTTTGCTCCAGCTTTGACATAGCCTGGAACGTGAGGGACTCGCTGTTAACAACAGGTACGCCCTTCGCTTCAAAATAGCGTGCAATCGTGTGTCGAAGCGGCCCATACGAGATGCCGCGAATGTAAATAAGGCTATACTCAGCACTGCGGTCTTGACCATCAAAAAGAATCGAGAGCACTCCGTTTTTAATAAGCACTGTCGTGTCTTCGTAGAAAACAGCTTCAGCCTCGAGTGTTTCTTGGGAATTGTTCAAGCGCTCTAGAAAGCGAAAGCCGGCCGACGTTGGGGTAAATTTATTTTTTGAAAGGAAAACTGCAACTTTCATTTTCACTCCTATTTTGTCACTACTTTATTAATATATTCAGCCAAATACTTCGCTGCATCGAAATGCTTGCCGTCCCGACATGCGTAGAAAAGTTTCAAAACAGGCGAAGTGTTAAATTCAATAAACCAGTACGGCGACTCGTCTGCAGGCTGCTTATAATCAGCAACGAGCAGGTCGATGACAATAAAACCAGCAGGAATCGACCGAGCAATAGACTCGACGATAGTCTTGTACGAAGGATTAATTTCGGTCGTAATATCATACATCGAGGCACCGGTGCGAATCATGGTTCCTGCGGCAAGCTGCACCACTTCACCTTCGGCGGGAATATCCACACGTGAAAGCGTCTCCTCGCTGACGATAGTTGTAAGAGAGGGGTAGGGAACGGCGGTGTCCTTGATCGCTTCGCGCGCTCGGTCTTCCTGTTCGATAAGTTCAGCGACGGTGCTAACGCCGTCGCCTACAACGCGAGCTGTCTGGCGCAGAATGGCACCTTTTAGTTCGCCGTCGATAACGGCAAAGCGAATTTCATCACCATATACCTGCTCTTGCACGACCGCATCCTCGTCGCCACTGGCTGAAAGGGCGTTAAGCGCCTCATCAAGCTGCGCCTGTTCAGTAATATCAAGCGTCAAACCACGCGACATTGATGCCATGTTTGGCTTCACGATAATTTTGCCGACCGTTTCAAGAAGGGCATACGCCTCTTCTCGGCTGCCAGCAAGGTGCTGCGCCACGGTCTTTGGAATTGAGTATCCGAGTTGATTGATAAAGCTATTCGCAAGCGATTTGTCGCGCGATAACGTACGGACAACCGTGTGTGTCGTTGGGTATGAAAGTGCTGGCGAAATTGAGGTAATCCAACGAACGGCACCGTCTTTGTGGAATTGCCGATATTCACTATCACCCAGTGTCAGTACGGTCTGGTCAAACCCAAGCCGCCCGAGAGCGTCGCCGATGTATCCTATGTTTGATGTGTCCTGCATGGTCTTACCTTTCAATCATTTCTTGTGTCATTGCTGTACGCTCGTGCCGCTCATCTTCGTGTTCGTCACCATGAAGTGCTCGATGGATATACGGACTGAGAACGGAGGCTATGTGCGGCGCCCAGTCTATTGCATTATCTGCAACGGGTGGCAAAAGGCCATATTTATGGAGTCGAGCCTGGTCGACAAGATCAAGGCCCGTCATTGCTGCCGCTCGGCTTTTGGCAGCCGGATCCATATCGGCCACCTCGCTCTTTAGGATTGCCTCTTCTGCAAAGGCCATAACATGAGAACTCAGCCCTCCCTTTCGAGTAATTCGAAGTACTCGGTCGGCAGCTTCTTTGGCTGCATCGAGCATACTCACACCTTCGACAACGCGCATCTTTTCTTGGGCAAATGCCGTAATAGCATCGAGGGTGGTGCCGCCATTTTCAAGCGCCAAGAGTGCCTTCGCGTAGGTCAGCGCAATTGGCTTTGAATACCCAAAGAGTTTCGTCTCAGCCTCTCGCTCGACAGCATTCGCGCCACCTTCGCGAAGCATCGAGACACGCTTACCTTTTAGTTTTCCAATCTGAAGAGACTGACCAAGGAGTCCGTCAGCAAGCGACTGATTGATATGCTGGAGCTCATGAAAGCCTCCAACGGTAATAATCTTATAAAGCGATTGTGGACGCGAAGCCACCTTATACTCACCGTTCACACCATTAACCGCAAACGTCGCTTTGTCGGGATTGATCAGTACATGGAACTTCCCTTCGCCAGGAGTATCATCTGGACCCGCAAGAAGTGCGGCTTTATGAAGAATTGACTCGAACATCATCTGCATTGTGTCCGGATCAACAAGTGTCTCCTTGAGTACTTTTACCTGTTCTGGTGAAAAAATTGCGCCCTCTACGAATGCTGCATCTTGCGCAGATTCAATCACTGCACGCGTTACCGACGACGCCTCACCAGTCTCCGACTCGCCCATCCCGTTACGAATGTAATCAAGGCGCTTCATTAAACTTTTGCGCGACTTCTCTTCTTCAATAGCGCGCCTCATCCCCCTTGGAATAAGTTCTGTCGCTCGCTCTGCAGTTTCCGTATCACCTGAAAGTATCGCCTGCTCACGAAGGGTTACGAGCGTTGGTATGTACGATGCAAGGTCGCTATTCACTCGGCCAAGATACACGTCAACGATAGCCGATTTCGCCCCATCGAGTCCCGGGGCACCGTGGGCATCCCTATACAATGAACGCTCTTCAAGGAGAAGTGCGCGAGCCTCAACAGCCGATGACGCCACCTCGAGCAGTGCTTCAGGGTTAATCACACGAGATTCTGCTGCATATTCTTCTGGAGCGATAGCTTCACTATTCGAAAGCTTTCCAGCGATTGTTGCAATATACACCTCGGACATTTTCTTTGTGAGCTCAAGTGCCGTCGCAGGATCGCGCTTTGCTTGGGTTGCAAACCACTCGTATACCTCATTGGGGGTTGATGCTGATTCGAGCCCTTCATATCCAGCAACATCAACTGCACCATTCAATAAGTAGTGTGGCATGATAAGCGGCGCGACTTTTGTTTCATCGGCTTTTGAAGACGCCTTGAGTGTTTCGGCGATGGTCTTACCACCAGGAAGCTGCGCTTCGGCGATACTCATTTCGTATTCATGGGCGTGCAGAAGTTCTTGGTCATCAAGGGGGAATTCCGGCGCCTCAAGAAGCTCGGAAACAAATACCCGAGCAGATTCGCCGCCGCGTTCCAGATATATACCCCTATAGCCCTCTTGGCCAGTCAGCTGCGTATTCATTGTTTTATATTATACCATTTTTTGTTTAAATAATCAATATCTCAAGATGATCTTGAGGTTATTATACGACACGGGTATGCTTCGTGCTACCGAAGTGATTCAAGGATTTCTTTTTGCTTGCGGCTTAGTTTTGTCGGCGTATCGACAATAATGCTCACAATGTGCGGCCCGCGCTTATCTTCATTGCGAAGATGAGGAACTCCGTGGCCAGACAGCTTAAAGTCGGTGCCACTTTGCGTCCCTGCTGGAACCTTCATGCGCACTGTGCCATCGACGGTCGGTACTTCAATTTCCGTCCCAAGCGCGGCGTCGACCATAGAGACGTGCTCTTCGGAAAGAATAATGTCACCTTCACGGGTAAACTTTTTATCGGCCTTCACGCGAATATGGATGTAAAGGTCACCCTTTTCACCACCGCCAATCGCTTCGCCGCGACCAGAGAGGCGAATGGTTGCACCATCATCAACACCAGCAGGAATCTTCACCTTAATGGTTTGCTTCTTGCGCTGCGTACCGGTACCGTGACAGACGGTACATACTTTTTCAGGAACTTTACCGGCACCGTGACAGGTTTCACATGGAACAGTTTGCTGAATTGCACCAAACATCGTATTCATAACACGAGTTTGCTGACCAGCACCATGACAGGTTGGACAGGTTTTCATTTCATAGCCTGGCTCGACAGTTGTGCCTTTACAATGGTCACAGGTATCTTCGAGATCGAGCGTCATGTCGTGCTCAAGGCCGAAAATTGCCTCGGTAAATGTTAGCTGCAACTGGACTTCAACATCGCGCCCCTTCTTTGGACCACGTTGACGAGCATTTCCACCGCCAAAGAATTGATCGAAAATATCACCAAAGCCACCACCGAAATCGAAGTTCGCGCTTTGGCCATTAAAGCCGCCGAAGCCTTCAAAAGGATTTCCGCCGCCACCGCCGCCCGATGCACCGCCCACACCAGCATGTCCGAACTGGTCGTAGCGCTGGCGCTTTTGAGCGTCCTTAAGAACATCATAGGCTTCGTTAATTTCTTTGAATTTCTCTTCGTTACCACCTTCTTTATCTGGGTGGTGTTGCACAGCCAGGCGACGAAACGCCTTCTTAATTTCATCGGCAGAGGCGGTTTTTGACACCCCTAAAACTTCATAGTAATCACGCTTGCTCATATCTGTATTTAGTATACGGATTTAGCACTCATATGTCTAGAGTGCTAAATAAAATGACCGCCCCTTTGAGCGGTCATTTTTCTGCCCGAAAGCCTACGGCGCAGTGTTCGTGCGACCCGTAATCGCCTTCCAGATGAAGAGCACAACGATCGCACCAATAAGCGCGACGACGAAGCTCCAGAGGTTAAAGCCGGTAAAGCCTTCCCCTCCGATAAGTCCCACCAAGAAGCCTCCTACGAATGCACCAATAATACCTGCGATGATATTACCGATAACACCTTGGCTTGCGTCCGTTTTGGTAATCATTGAAGCCACCCATCCGGCCAGCCCACCAATGACTATCCAGGTTAATATTGCCCATAGATCCATAACTGTACACCTCCTTGGTATTAGTTTATGTACCTCTTATTATACTCCTCTTCAAAAACCAAAGGTATAATAGCAAAGACCATGCCTCGACGTACAAAGCAAAATTCAGACACGAAAGCCTACCGCTTCGACCTTACCTGCGAAGGAAAACGCTTCTTTAAAACTGAAGCAGAAGCACTGGAAGCGGCAGATTTTCGTATGCTCGAAAATATGAGTGTCACCATTGGCGTCTACCACTGCCCTACCTGCCGATATTGGCACCTCACCAGTATCAAGCCCGACGACCAAAAAGCATAAGCGTCGTGCTACACTATATCTAATGAAACCGCTTATTCGCGCCTTCGGGGCTACCTTCGGAATTCTTCGTGCCGAATACCGACAAATAGTAAACCGCTACTTTGCCGGTATCGAACGCTTCCCTGGCGATGCTCGTGAGATTTGCCAACAGATTGTCGATCGCCTCTGGTATGGTGACTTTTACCGCACCAGCCTTGGGCACTATAACTTCTTTTGGATGCGCGACTTTGGTACCGTCGCTGAATCGCTCGTGCGCCTGAATCACGCTACTCACGTCCACCACACCCTTCGCTGGGCTATGCGCCACTACCGCCGTGGCGGCCGCGTAAAACTTTGTATTGATAAGAATGGAAATGTCTT
>CAMLKA010000029.1 GCA_946480535.1 uncultured Candidatus Saccharibacteria bacterium
GGTACGCTTCGTGCCTCGATGCCGGTATATGCCCCACTTTTTCTTCTGAAGCGACTCGTGAAATCTTCGCGACCACAACTGCGGAAAATGCTTGAGCAAGCCCAGCCGCACTCGTCGTATGTAGACGGCCAGCAGATTGGCAAAAGCCATACGCTTATCGTGCGTCATGGAGGCGGCAGGGTAACGGCGACGCGCAGCAAGCAGCATATTGTCGTGACACTTCCGACGGGTACAACGCTGGCAGATCCCGATGTGGTGCGTAAGGTGCGTGATGCGAGTATTGCGGCGCTTCGTCTTGAGGCGAAAAGTTATCTTCCAAAGCGCTTACAGTACCTTGCCGATCAGTTAGGCTTTCGGTATAGCAAAGTGCGCTTCTCACACGCCAGTAGTCGATGGGGGAGTTGCAGCAGCACCGGTACGATCAGCCTTAATATTGCACTTATGAAACTTCCGTTTGAGCTTATCGACTATGTCTTAGTACACGAACTTGCTCACACTGTCGAACTCAACCACAGCGAACGCTTCTGGAAGTTAGTAGAAAAAGGCGACCCGCTCTATAAGCAACACAGGCGAACACTCAAGGAAGAAGCCCCGTCAATTTAACCCATAGGCAGCACGGGCACTATGGTCTATAATCATAAGCACTTATGCAAGTGGGTGGTGCCGAATTTAATCATGAAGCGGCGCGTGCAGTACGCGTTATTAGTGTTGCCATCACGCCAGTACTCGCGCTGTACGCCATGCTTATTCTTGCAGGTGTAATACCGAGCGATTATTCAATTAATGCACCCCTTACGATCTCTATCTCCGTACTCTGGGTACTCATGAGCCTTTGGTTTTACGTGCAACCAGCTGCAAGCTTGACGCAGCAAGCGTGGCGATTAGGGCTCATTCATCTGTTTGCACTCGCAATGTTTGTGTTTGTGACTGGTTTTGCGCAACCCTTTGCACCTCTCTATGTCTTACTCTTGCTTGCAAGTCAGCTCTATTTTGGAACAAAAGGGCTTGTTTTAAGCACGGCTGCGCTGCTTGGTGCTGGTGTGGTGAGTACTATCTTTCTCTACGACACGGTGCCCTATATCCTTATCAATAACGGACTCACTATATTCGCAACAATCTTCCTTGGGTTTGCTATCCTTGGGGTTTTGCACGTTCAGGAGACAAAACGCAAGGCATTGCTGCATAGCCAGCGACGCGAGCGATTACAGTATGACCGTATCTTAACAATCATGAACAACCTGACTGACGCAGCGTTTACGACCGACGAAAAGGGCGCCATTCTTATGTATAATGCCGCTGCGCTTGACTTGCTTGATACAAACGACAGTCTTAAAAACAAGAACATCGGCGACCTCTTTAAACTTTCAACAAAAGATAACGAAGCCGCGAACCTTCTAGCGGTGCTCAAGGAAACAACACGTGCTACCAGGCGCGATGACTTAAACCATACTTATAGCGATGGTGAATCAATTCGTCTTGAGATTACCTCAGCTCCAATCCGAAGTAACTACAGCCTCACAAAGCGCCGTGATGAGCTGGGAGGCTATATTCTCATCATGCGTGATGTCACCAAGCAAAAGAGCCTCGAAGAAGAGCGAGATGAATTTATTAGCGTAGTGAGCCATGAGCTTCGCACGCCTATTACGATCGTCGAGGGGACGCTTTCCAACCTTGAGCTAATGATGAAACAACCAAAGCAGCCTGAGCCAAAGCTGCTTTCAAGCAACATCACCACTGCTCACGACCAGGTGGTGTACCTAGCGAAAATGGTCAATGACCTCAGCACACTTTCGCGCGCTGAGCGTGGAGTCGCAGACGCTCCGGAAGAAATTGATGTCCAAGAGCTTCTTCATCTCATGCATCAACGCTATGAAAAAGAAGCTGAGGCTCGAAAACTCCACTTGAACCTCGACTTGGGTGCAAAGCTTGGCAAGGTGAACGTGAGTCGCCTCTATCTTGAAGAGCTCCTGCAAAACTTCATTACAAACGCTATTAAATACACCAAAGAGGGGAGTGTCACCATTATCGCTCGCCGCACAAAAGATACCGTCACCTTCACAGTAAAGGACACCGGCATTGGTATTAGTCGTACTGATCAAAATAAAGTCTTTAATAAGTTCTACCGTAGCGAAGACTATCGTATCCGCGAAACAAACGGTACGGGGCTTGGTTTGTATGTTTCAACGAAGCTCGCACATAAGCTTCGCACGCAAATCGAACTAAAGAGTCGCCTTAACCACGGATCTTCCTTTAGCTTTGAGCTTCCGGTCGAATAACTCGACCTTTCCAAGTAACCGTACGTCGCTTGTACTGGACAATACTGGCGATGATGAGTATAACTTCCTGAAAGACGATAAGTGGCCATAAAAGCGCTCCTATGAGCCATCCATGACGCCAAACTTTGTGTGCGTACACACCGTATACTGCACAAAAGCTCAGGGCAACAAGCGCGGTAAGAATTGTGGCGAACGGTGAAACGAGTCCTCGTGGTGCAATAAACACGAGGACGACAAAGGGTATGAGCAACATAAGGACATCAAGAAGCGCGAGGATAGCCATCGCAACCTGGTTGCCGAGAAGAGGGTAGAGTAGGCGAACACTTGTAATAAGTTGCGAGCGCCACTTCTTTTCATACGCAATGCCAAACGTTTCAGTACCAATAAGGAATTGATACTCCTTTGTTTGCGCCAGCTCAGCGGCAATCTTCGCTTCCGGCTGCACGGCATTCTTGAAGGACTTAAAACCATCGAAGCGTTTCAGAAGCACTTCTCGTCGAATAAGCCAGGCGTTGCTGGCAGTCGATGGCCAAAGGCGTCTATTGAAGATAAGCTCCCAGAAATAACGCAGCGGAGAGGCGACAACACTCGCGCGCCAGCCATCTTCACGGCGAGGTAATACCGAAACCATTGACGCTCGTTTTGAAAGCACGTAGCGAATCATATGCTCGACAGCTCGTGGGCTCAGTCGCGTATCGACATCCATAAAGAGTACATACGAGCCACTAGCCTCTTCAAGTAACCCCTGAAGGGCGTGGTTCTTTCCAAGCCAACCACGAGGAAGCGCTTCACCTTTTACAAACCTGACCCCTTCGCTGGCAAATGATTTAATGAGCGCCGAGGTGTCGTCACCTGAAACGTCATCAAGAACAATGATCTCGAGCTTCTGGTAGTCGGAAGCGATTACTGCTTGCAAACAGTCCATAAGAGCATGCGCTTCGTTGCGTGCAGGGATGCACACCGTCACGCTTGGAAGGTCGGTCTCATTGGCCAGCTTTGAGGTATATGCCGGAGGGGTACTGTGCTTAAAGGCTCGAAAGAGTTGTCGTGCCATAAGAGCCACGATGCAAATAAGGACAACATTGACTATATAAAGAATAACCTCAAGCATCTTCTGGCACTATAATACACTATATAGACAAGGAGTCATATTGACGTTTTGCTAGGGGTACGCTACAATAGCCTTGACAGTCTGCAACAGCAGACTTATTTATTTGGGAGGAAAAAGTGGCAGAGAATAAGAAAGTCACTCGCATCACCGCTAAAGATGACGCGCCAAAGAAGGCTGAAAAGCCAGCAGCAGCGCCAAAGACTAAAGCAGTAAAAGCGCAAAAGGTTACAAAGACCGAAACGACTGAAACCACCGAAAAGAAGAATGTATTCGCTCGTATAGGCGGCTATTTCAAGGGTGCGTGGGTTGAGCTCCGCCAAGTGCGTTGGCCAAACCGTAAAGCAACATGGGCATTAACTGTTGCCGTTATCTTGTTCAGCCTCTTCTTTATGGGACTTATCGTCCTCCTCGACATGCTTTTTAAATGGATTTTTGAAATCATCATCGCTTAAGGATAAAGGAATATATGGCAAAGAATCGATACGACTCATCACGACAATGGTACGCAATCCACACCTACAGTGGCTACGAAGAGAAAGTTGCTGAAAGCATTCGTCAGCGTATTAACGCGGTCGACATGGCTGACAAAATCTTCGACGTAATGGTACCGAAGGAAAAGCAAATTGAAATCAAGAACGGTAAGCGTAAGGTAGTTGAGAAGAAAATCTTCCAAGGCTACGCACTGGTTGAAATGAAACTCACCGACGAAACGTGGTACATCGTCCGTAACACGCCTGGCGTGACCGGTTTCGTAGGAACCAGCACACAACCAACTCCAGTTTCTGATCAAGAAATTTCAAAGATTAAGAAGCGTATGGGTGTCGAGGATCCTAAGCACCAAATCGACTTCGCAGAAGGCGAAGTGGTCAGCATTACCGACGGCCCATTCAAGGGATTCGATGGTGCCATCTCTGAAATCGACAACGTGAAGGGCAAGGTGAAGGTTATGGTTAGTATGTTTGGCCGTGACACTTCAGTCGAGCTCGACGCATTGCAAGTTAAGAAGGTGTCGTAGTCACCAATGACGATACATATGAAGGCTTTACATCGTGTAGAGCCTTCTTTTTTATAAGGAGGGGTTCAACAAAATGCCAGAGAAAGTTCCAGAAAGTGTAGCGGTTGTATTTAGAAAGGGTAATTTCTTTCTTGTACCGCCAGAGCCGCTTGCACTTCCCTACGAAGAGCGTTTCGAGAAGGAGACATTTGAAAGTGCCGCGTATCGACTTGCGGCGGATCATGGAGTAGTACGAGCAAAAGTCGATACTGTGTTGAATGTCCCTGACTTGGATGGTGCGCCGAAGCGTGCGTATGTATTGACTGATGCTGTTGGACAGCTTGATGGAAGTGAGTATTACCGCCACGAAGTGGAACTGATGGATCATATTACTGAGCATCGTACGCTTCGGCCCGTGGATATTGCCCTGTTTGAACAAGCTTTAAAGTCGCATCGTCACACCCGAAGCCTCCAAGGCGCTGCAGCAATTCGTCGCGCCTCTTAGCATCATGGACAATAGGGGCGTAATTTGCTATAATAAGCAAGTTACGCACTAAATATCGCGCATGCTTCAACAAACGCGATTCTAATATTTAGTACAAAAGGATATTTACAACAATGGCAAAGCAAGTAATTGGTAACTTGAAGCTCCGTATCCCTGCTGGTCGTGCGACCGCTGGTCCTCCAGTTGGTTCAACACTCGGTCAATGGGGTCTTAACATGATGGACTTCATTAACCCATTCAACGACGCAACTAAGGAACTCAACGGTAAGGACGTTATCGTACACATTCAAGTGTTCGAAGACCGTACCTTCGCCTGGAAGTCACTTGGTCAACCAGTTGACGACCTTATCCGTGAAAAGATTGGCATCCAAAAGGGAAGCGCCAAGCCTCACTCTGACAAGGTTGGTAAGATCACTCGTGCTCAGCTCGAAGAAATCGCTGAACTTAAGAAAGATCAACTCAACGCCATCGACCTCGAAGGTGCAGTAAAGGTTATCGCCGGAACCGCACGTTCAATGGGTGTCGAAGTTACTGAATAGTAATGGCACAAAAAAGAAGCCTCTCGGGGCTTCTTTTATTTTGGGTAAAGCTGCCCGAATTCTATAATTGGCGCAGATTCAATCACTTCGACTTCGGGCATGAGCGCTTCTTGATATGCGACAGTCGAGAATTCGGTAACCATTGCTGAAGCATCGAGGCCCGAAGGAACCGAAAGGGGGAGTTGTGCTGCGCCTAAATCAGCCATATCTATATCGCCCTAAATGCTAAACAAGTAAGATATGTCGCATGACTTGAGGTTAACACCCACGTATCTCCATCAATTGTTACAGTATCACCACGCGTAACGGTACTCGCACTAAGGAAAGATAGGGCGTCTTTTGCCCTTCCCACATTCACTGCCGCTATGGAGTTGTTTGCATACACGGTGCCCGCCGTAAAAGTACCAGTACTAGGATTCATGAGGACATATACATATTTTCCTCTAGGCGGAATAGTACCTAGGAATGGGCTAGCGTCGGCAGCGCCCAAGACACCATACCCTCCTTCAGGGTGGTGAGGGAAGAAATGCCCTGTCCAGAATGTCGCAATCCTGTTCCAGCGGCTAAACGTTGTTGCTCGAGGCGCCCTGGTAACGGCAGCATAGCCGTCCGTCGTACCCGTTGTGCTTGTGAGATATGAATCAAGGCTTCCAACGATAAGGGGATAGAGAGCGGCGCCGGCATTAGTGCTGTAGGCAGTATTTGGCTCCCAGAAACCACAATAAACTAGTCTACTTGGCGCTAAAGAACTCATCGCTATGACACGGTTTTGTGTAATTGACATCCAATAACCTACTGATGCGGTCGATAGAGTTATTTGATTAATTGTTCCTGTTGCCGCCATCCAGTTTGTTTCAAGTGCAGAGCCAGTTGCGCCGTACTTGGAGAAGTAGGTACCTTCAATGGTCGTTGTTGTATCAAAAATAGGACCTCGTGTACCGATGTCAGTGACTGCATTGAAATCTTCGAATGGTGAAAGCCAAATAGAACCGGCCCCTGTTGTCGTGTAGGTTACATCGAGATACCAGTCGAGACCCGCCTGGTTATTCGCCGCATTTGACTTCCAGATTTTGTGTGTTCGAGTAGAGATAACTACCGTATCGACGAGCGTAAACCCGGCACTTGCGAACGCAGGATCCATAAGAGCATAAAGGTCTGCTGCTGGGTTTGCGCTGGTGATGTTTCCGGATATATACGTCATATAATATCTATTACCGTGGGTAAATTTGTCCTATGGTTGGTATCTCCGCATCAAGGGAGAATTCTAGTGGGTTTGGCTCATCGACCGTTCCGTATGCTACAGGCGACTGTGCGGCCGCGTAGGTATCAATCAAAAAGCCTACAGGAAAAGCAACGGGTGACAGGACTGTACTAAAATCCGCCATAACTACACCGCCTTAAAGGCATAAGCCGCTTCTATACCACTTAATTTTGACCCGAGTACCCATGTTTCGCTATTCAATGTCACGGTGTCGCCACGCGCAACAGCGGCAACTGCCTGAAAAACAAGTATGTCATAGAGCTCACCCACAAGCGCAGGACTCGTCAAGCTGGTAGATTTGAACGTCAGCGTGTGATCACTTGACGTACTCCCAAATACAACATACAGCTTTCGACCCCTTGGAGTTGAGAATCCAAGATACGGATTAATAGAATTATCACCAATAACCCCCTGCCCACCTTCATGTACTGTTGCAAGTGTAGAGTAGGCAAAAAATCGTGCAATATACGGCCAGTAGTACATAGTAGCCGCCTTTGGCGCGCGAGTAACCATCACCTTCTCGTTTGTTGCCGTTCCATTGAGGGCGTCGGTATCGCTTGCCTGACCTGCAATAAGCGGGAATAAAGAAGATCCAGCGTGAGCTGTAAACGCATCGCTTGGTTTGTACAGACCAGCATAGACGAGCTTCGTAGTGCTAATAGTTGTTAGTCCAATGACACGATTGGGTGTGATTGAAATCCAATAGCCAAAGCTTGAGGTTGACAAATCAAGTCGATTGTTTGCATGAGAGACTGTGGCCCAGTTCGTTTCGAGCGCATAACCGGTAGCTCCGAAACGACTATAATACGTTTGTTCGATTGTTGAGGTTGTATTCATACATAGGCCACGAACGCCAAGGTCGGTTGTGGCATTAAAATCCTCAAACGGAGCAAACCATACAGAGCCAGCACCTGAGGTCGTGTAGGCAACATCGAGATACCAATCAAGATTTTGAGCGTTCGAACCCGCAGGTGAACGCCACATTTTGTGAGTCCTGGCACCAATAACTACAGTATCTACAAAAACATATCCAGCTGCCGAGAGGGCGGGATCAATAAGAGCATAAAGATCAGCCGCTGGGTTAGCACTTGTCAGGGTGCTCGCAATATAGGTCATCGTGTCTCACGAATCCACTCGATATTGAGCGTAGCCGTGCCGTCGTCCACGCGCCAAAAGACAGTATTCTGTCCTGCATCGAGATTTAAAGTAAAGCCGCTCGTCCAAAATGTCGCTGGAGATTCCCAGCGAAACTCAGCAAGGAGCGTGCCGTCTGTTGGTGGCGCAGTGGTATGTGCGCGACCAGAATCGGCAGTACGATCGTTGATAGAGCGATAAAAACGAATACGACAGGCTGTTGAGGCAGTAATTTTCACGATTCTGAAAGCATCAGCCATGGTTGAAGAGCCGTCACCGGTAACATTCGTGAGGGTAGTCACCTGTGCAGTAGGAAGTAGGGAAGTAATGCTCGACCACTGCGTCGCGTAGTCGGTACCAGAACTCTTTGAAAGCACTTGTCCCGTCGTACCGCCACTTGCAACACCTGGGCCTGGGTTACCTTGCGGGCCCTGAGCGCCTGGATCGCCCTGAGGTCCCTGTGCACCTGCAGCACCTTGAGGGCCGGTGTCTCCAGTATCACCCTTATCTCCTTTGGCGCCGGCTGGCCCTTGCGCACCTGCGTCACCGGTGTCGCCTTTAGGCCCCTGTATACCAGGAGTTCCAGGTACACCTTGAATACCCTGAGCGCCTTGTTCACCATCGGCTCCACGAGCACCTTGTGGCCCCGTAATATCAGCAAGGAGAACGAGCAACTCCCAAGATGCGCTTTCACTCGTACGCCATTCTAGCGCAGTAGCGGTTTTTCGAAGCTGCACTTCAGTGGTAGCGTTCAGTTTAGCGCGCACACCTGGAGCGAGCTTGGCTTCGGCAATAGCGTCATTAAGAATATGCTGCGTTGCAACAGTATTTACCTTAAATGATCCGTCGGCATCGTGAGCAACTTTAAGATATTCATTAAGAATATCACCCCATACACCCTCGTCCGCACCTGTAACTGGAAGCCTTGCCATTACTTTTCCTTTTAGCGTTAGTACTATGATAGCACTTTATATGTAAAATTTACTCATTTTAGCTGTCCGAGGCACCGGGGGCGATTGCATAAGGATAAAGCTGGCCCGTTGTAGCCCCAGAATTTGTATTTGTACTAACATCAGCACCCGTCCCGGCAATACCGAATTGTCCAACGCGAATCATGTCGCTTTCTCGCACGGGGTCGTCAAAAATAAAGTGGACCCCAGCATGATGAACAGCTGAGTCAATCGAAGTTTGTATTGAAATATTACTGACTTGAAAAGTGTTCGGGTTGAAGTCGATAATTGCGATACTTCCGTGATCTGCCATAAACCTACCTTTTAAACATCAATGAGGCGTTATTTGCGCGTGCAGTCAAAACCCAAGTAGCACTTGTGTCGTCCGTGAGAGTGTCACCACGAGTAACAATGGCGTCTGTCCAAACGGCAGCAACATCAATAAGGTACCCCCAGAAACCACGTTGGGTAGCACCTGAAGTAAGCGGAACGCGAATTGCGAACTTCCTCGAAACGGTCGTATCACCGCTTGGAACGGTTGGAGAATTAAATATAGTCATGAGTTGTGCAACATTCGAAGCAAGTGCTTCATAGCGAATAGACCCGACTATCTTAGGGAAGCGCGTCATAGCGAGCATTCCATAGTTTGGCGCCTCACCACCGTTAATCATAGCCGAGACAAGAGGGAAGGCTGAAGCGCCTGCATTTAAGGTTTGTTCAGCACTTGGTTCGTAAAGGCCATTGTAATACAGCATCGAAGGGGCGACTGAGAATAACATAGCAATTCGTTGAGGCGTGACCGAAATCCAATACCCAAATGAACTTGCAGGAAGTGAGACGTCGCGATTGGTCGTGCTGTTATCAGAGGCTGCGCCAGCACGCACATACCACTGACTTGCCTCAAGAGAGTATCCCGTAGCACCGTACGGCGCATAGTTATTGGCCGCAGAAAGTGTTGAGGCGCTCGTGTAATATTGCCACCCCATCGCCATTCGATAGGCAAGATTTGAAGCGGCATCATACCCCTCCATGACGTACATACCAAATGTACCGGTACCAGTTGTTGTGTAGGCAACGTCTATATACCAATCTTGTCCCTTTGGATTATTTGCAGCAGGGTTCTTCCAAACCTTGTGAGTACGGGTTGAGATAACAACCGTATCTTCCAGTGTGTAGCCAGCTGTAATAAGCGCAGGCTCCAACTCTGAATACATCACCGATGGCGCGTTCACGTCTGTAATTGTGTTGCTAATATACGCCACTCTCAAAACCCCTATGCAATTAACGTTAGCAGTATTCTAGCATACTGGCTTCGTTTTAGAAATGGTCACGAATGTGTGAGAAGCTGTAATCCCAAGTTGCGTAGGCCTTCTTGTTTGGATTAAAGATATGCTCTGGGTCGAAGATATCTTTCGTCTTTTTGAAAAGATCAACGATTTCTTTACCGTACTGTGCCTCAAGCCATGGTCCACGAACCAGTCCATCATTATGCTCACCACTGAGAGACCCTTTATATTCAAGGACAAGATTATTTACCTCTTTCATGGCAGGCTCAAGCTTTGCGCGGTCGTTTGGATCTTCAAGCTTCATGAGAGGGATAATGTGGAAATTACCATCACCCATGTGGCCGGCAATTGTTGCGAAAAGTTTATACTTCTTAATAATCACACGAATCTTCGGAAGGAATTCAGGAAGATATTCAGGGTTAATAATGAAGTCGTCGATAAATGGTGCGGTGTGCTTGTCTTTCACCTTGCTGCGGAGCAATTGGAAGCTGCGGCGACGAAGGATCCAAAACTTCTCGCTTGACCCTTCAGTTGGATCTTCTTCGAACCCGTTAATTTCGTAGCGAGCCTTGTATGGTTGGAGGTCGCGGTGAAGCGCCTTAATCTTTTCACGCACTTCTTCTTCAGTTGCGCCTGTAAACTCAACCATAAGAACAAGCTTTGGAATACCCTTCAGCATTTGGAAGCCTTCAGGAATAAGGCTGAAGAGAAGGTGAATAAACTTTACGGGTCCAAGGAAGGTAAGGAAGCTTGGCAAGAATTTGATTGCAAGCAGCAGGGTTGCGTCGTCAAAACCTTCAAATGTAGCAGGTTTGTGCGCAACAACCGTCTTAATAAGCTCTCCGAGGCCATCAATATCGCGAAGGAAAAGCACGAGCAGTCCAGAGTGAGCTGGTCGCTCCACAAGGTTGAAGCTTGCTTCGGTCACAAAGCCGAGTGTACCCTGTGCTCCAACAATCGCCTTTGCAAGGTCAAATATCTCCGTGTCACGATTCCAGACATCCCAAAGGTGATACCCTGTTGAGTCCTTGCTGACATGAGGGCGAGCAGCCTGAATAGCGTCGTAGTTTGCTTCAATCATTTCATACAGCTCACGGTACACGCGGCCTTCAAAGTCGCCTTGTCCCATCTTTGCTGCAAGCTGGGCTTTCGTGAGTGGCTTCACGATACGCTCAATACCGTCCGCAAAGACAAACTTAAGCTCGGTAACGTAGCGGTCGGTCTTGCCGAACTCAAGTGACTTTTCACCACCAGAGTTATTATTAACCATGCCACCAATCGTACAAAGGTCGCGACTTGCTGGATATGACGGCAGAAGTGCGTTGAGCTTAATAGTCTCGACGTCAAAATCACGGAAGAACATTCCTGGCTGAACAGTAGCGCTGTTCGCGTCAATTTTTACAAGTTGGTTAAGGTGTGCGTTAAAGTCAACGATGATTGAATCGTTAATAGCCGCACCTGACATGTCGGTACCTGCACTTCGAGCAGTGAGCGACAATTTTGGATTATTCTTTTTATTCTCTGCTACAAACTTCACGAGCTTTGTAACATCTTCGGCAGTTTGCGGTTTTGCAACCACTTCAGGAATGATTTCAAACATTGAGGCGTCGTGTGAGTAGAGCTCACGCGCTTCAGCGCTGTCATCTAGTTCTCCTGTGAATCCTGTTTGCTGTAGTTTTTCTTTCAACTCTTTCATACTTGTTAATCATAAGCTGTATGAAGGGCAAGTGCAAGAGGGCGCCTAAGAAGGGTAGAGTTGACCGATTACCGGAAGAGTTCCAGGTGCCTCACCGCTCTCAATTGCGCTTGGCTCATCAAGTGCTCCATACTGCATAGGACTACTCACCATGCCGTAACTATCAAGAAGCGGTCCTGATTCGATATCGAGTGCTGGATTGAGGGTTCCAAAGTCTGCCATCGCTATACCTGCTTAAAAGCATACGTTGTGTATCCAGTGCCGGTTGAACAGAACGTCCATGAAGCGCCACCAATAGACGCCGTATCACCACGTGTGACCGTATTTGCAGCCTGAAAAGCATAAATATCATAGAGCTGGCCGACAAGTGCAGCATTGCTTGCGGCGTTTCCACCGTACGCGTCCGAGAGAGATGAAGGGGAGAAGACGATATAGATTCGCTTACCACGGGGTGTTACGGGGCCAAGGAAGGCATTGCTCGTCACATCGCCAATCATACCAATGCCACCTTCGTACGAGAGTGGTGAAGCACCGTACGACCACAATCGTGCAGCATAACTCCATCTATAAATGGAGGGGGCCCTTGGGACTCGAGAGACCATCGCCATATTTGCGCTTGCATTGACGGAGCTCGCACCATCAAGACTCGCTGAAATAATAGGAAATAAATCAGCCCCAACAAAGCTGGCATGTGCTGTGTCTGCTTTATAAAGGCCCGTATACACCATTCGAGAAGGAGCGGCAGTTGAAATTGAAATAATTCTATTTGGCGTAATTGATATCCAGTATCCAAAAGCGGACGTTGTTACATCAAGCTGGTTGATTGTTGTAACCCCATTGGTCGGCCAGTTTGTCTCGAGCGCATAACCAGTAGTACCGAAACGTGAGTAGTATGTTTGCTCGACAGCAGTAGTTGTAGCGGTTGTCCAGAACGCACCTCTATATCCAAGGTCGGTCACGGGGTCGTAATTTTCAAAAGGAGTAAACCAAATTGACCCCGCTCCTGTGGTTGTATACGCAATATCAAGATACCACTGTAAATTTTGGACATTGTTAGCGGCAGGGTTACGCCATACCTTATGGGTGCGTGTTGAAATAACTACCGTATCGACAAGTAGATATCCATTGGAGGTCAGCGCGGTTTCAATAAGAGCATAGAGATCTGCTCCTGGCGTCGCACTCGTTAAATTCCCCGATATATATGTCACGGTATGTCTCGCTTATGTTAGGTTTATTATACATCACATAGCCCATGTACCTATGACCTCTGGCTTTTCAGGGGTTATTGTGCTACAATGAACAAATACAAATCAATGTTGGGAG
Organism: uncultured Candidatus Saccharibacteria bacterium; assembly: GCA_946480535.1. Next base: position 13,076 of record CAMLKA010000029.1, read on the forward strand.
GTGTGAAGAGCGCCGTTTGTACCACAGAAAGGGTTATATACCTACATGGCAAAGAAAGCCGATTTGCTTGCTGAGGCTGCAAAGCTCAACCTCGAAGTAAGTGAAAAGAACACTATTGCAGAAATTGAAGCTGCAATTGCTGGCGCTGCCCCTGCTGAAACTGCAGAAGTAGCAACCGAAGAAGTTAAGGAAGAAGCACACGTTGCAAAGGCTGGTAAGCGTTCTGCAAAGGC
>CAMLKA010000030.1 GCA_946480535.1 uncultured Candidatus Saccharibacteria bacterium
TTAAATGATCAGCAAGCCCGAACAATAAAGTTTGACCCAGAAAAAGCGACAAGTCGAAAACAGTTCGTTATTGATAGTAAAACGACCGCTCGAATCCCTCAAAAGCTTAAACACCCTGTCGTACTATTTGAACCAGAAGACCTTCGCCTGCTTCACGGCTCACCTACTCGCCGCCGACAATTCATTGACCGCTTTATTAGCCAGTTAAACCCGCTCTACGGCCCGTCGCTTCGGAAATACGAACGAGCCCTTAAGCAACGCAATAACCTTCTGAAAAGCGCTTACATAAGCGACGATCAGCTATTTGCCTGGAATGTCGCCCTTGCCGAGCACGGCGCGTATATTATTGAGCAGCGCATTGCGTTTATTGAACAACTGAATCAAAATCTTGCGCAGCTTTATCAAAATATTGCCGGAACGCATGATGAAGTATCAATTCATTATTCACATACTTTTGTAGGCGACATTAAACAAAAGCTTTTGAATGAGTTGCACGCTCACTTAGACCGCGATCGCTACCTCGGCAACACCTCAGTTGGTCCACACCGCCATGACGTTATATTTCAAATCAATTCCTCCCCTGCTCTTTCGACCGCTTCAAGGGGTGAAGCGCGCACAATTGTTCTCGCGCTGAAATTTCTTGAAGTTGATATCATTGAACAACTCACGGGAAAAACACCAATTGTTCTGCTCGATGACGTCTTCTCTGAGCTCGATGCAAACCGACAAAAGCTTTTAACAAGCCATCTCAAGGGTCACCAAATTATTATTACTTCTGCAACGAGCCATGCAGGTAAACATCTGCACCACGTTGAACTCTAGCGTCCGCCGTAGAAATATTCGATTTTGTAGTCTTCAGGTTTAAAGCCGAGTGAGGTAATTTTTTCGAGCGCCTTTGTCTTACCGGTGCCTTCTTTGTCGTAGTACACGATAGAAATAGAGTTAGCAGCCTTTTGGTAGGCAATAATATAATCGTTTGTGGTCAGTGGAAGATATGATTGGAGCGTTGCCGAAGGAAGCCTGTCAGAGAGTGATACACAGGATTCTCCATCGCCACAGGTAATACCAATGTCACCGTTGATCTCCCCATTCTTCAGTGTTTGCAGAGAGACTTTCCAGGTGATATCGCTCCCCTCTACCTTGATGGTGAACTTAGAAAACCAAGACTCCGGAGCGTAGGTATACGACCCATCAACAATTGTTGCATGGTATACACTCTTATCTGGCTCTTCGATAAATTCATAGAGATAGTTACCTAAATACCCAAATGAATCCGCCGAGATATGCTGGGTGTACTTTGCGTAGTTATCAATAATCACGGTTCGTTCTGAGTTTTGTGTTGAAGGAAGTTTTGGGATAAAGAAATAGATAATCAACATCACCGCAATAATAATTGCGAAGACAATACCGCCAATCACGAGCAGTCGTTTATTGCGCATATCCATTATTAGTTACCTCCCAAGAACGCATTTATCTTCTTGCCCATCTCGCTCGACATTGAAGCATCTTTAGGTGTTGCGTTTGCGTTGTAGATGTATCCTGGGCTGCGACTATTCTTGAAGGCTTCGAATGATGGATATTGGAATACGGCCACCTTATGCCCTGGGTTGTAAAGGAAGCTATTAGTAGCGCCGTTGGTTGCTCCAGCCCAGTTTGTTTCAAAGGTGATAATTGAACCGTCTTCCCCTACTCCAACGATCGTACCTGTATGGCCCGGCTCCCCATTCGCGCCCCCGTCACCAAATGACCATACCGAGAACGGCTGGACGTTTGCTCCGTCGGGGTTTGTACTGGCATACACGTCGGGGTTACTTGAAATGAGTGTGCTTGCGACCCTTACTCCGTTAGGAATTCCTGGGACGGCGCCTGGGTTTGGTGCGGTTGTTTCTGCCATCCAGGCAGCTCCTGCGGTACAGTAGCCGCTTGTCCAGCCACAGTAGAACCCGCCCTTTACCGATCCGGCTCCACAGAAAATACTATCCCATTCGTCGGCTATTTTCTTTGCCAGCGTGACTGATTGTTCCCAGGTAAGGCCAGTTGTGCTTACCCCGCAGCTACCGCGAGCCATATCTCCTGTATCGTATTTTGCGAGGAACTCTTTCGCACTATCAATACGTTCTTGTTTTCCGGCTGTGTCGTCACCCGAGCGCTCTACAAGTTTATGGAACACCATAGCCGATCCGTTACCGGTGTTATCGGCCGAGTAGTCGATAGACGGGTCGCCTTCAACGCCCTTCTCGGCATTTACCTGTTCCTGCCATGTAAGCGCCTTGTATTCGCCATCCCATAGGTAGTTCAATTCATATAAAAGCGCTTTATCGGTTTGTGAAGGGTCTGATGCATTAAGGGCGACGCCATTGCTCTCGAGGTAGGTCATTACACCATAACGACGCCCCTGTGTGTTGCCGTCTGTATTTGTCCACTGAATCAGGCCAAAGCCAGTGTTTAATCTGCTTTTATCAAGACTACCAGTACTACCATGCTCACCTGCCCACGGGTCAAAAGCGCTTGATTCTTGCTTCATATTACCCATCGCCCCTGCTGCTGCAACTGGGGTAAGTCCTCGTGCGATGAAATAGTTCCAAATCTTCTCTTCGTTTGAGTTACCAATAAGTGATGTTGGGCCGGCTGAAGTAAGCGCGCCACCGGCGACCGCAGAACAAGAGTCCCCGCTACATGGGTTATAGAACAAGATGTCGTTCATACTATAGAACTCTTCATCACATTCAGGAGCCTGTGCGGACGACGGTGTTGGAATGAGTGCGAACACAAATACGGCAATAGATACGTAAATACCGAGTCGTCGGAGGAGCGATGTTTTTTGTGTGGTTGTTTTCTGTAGTGTGCTCATATTCCTTATCCTCCCGTTACCGACCAGTGCCATGATTCACCAACATTAGAACTAAATCCATATGTGGCAGCATTCTTATTTAACCAATCCCAATAGGCATCACCTGGCTTTGTCGCACCGGAGTTGCCGGACGGAAGCTGGAAGTCAATGGCGTAGCCCGACTGGTGGTTTGAGTACCCTGGCTTCGCTGCCCTACCAGCAATATCGCTACAGTCTTCGCCGTATGGGTTGCCCTGGTTACAGTTCCAGGCGTGCTCTTGCGCCGACATGGTACGGAAAGTGCTCGCAATCTTAACGACGCTGAGTGACAAATCGGCGCGCATCTTTTCAATCATCGCGAGTACAGCACCAGATGCTCGTGAGTTAATAAGCATAGGGCTGCCGTGCTCTTCGGTATTAGGAATGGCACAAAGCTTGATAGCAAATTCGGTGCCTTGGTTAAATCCTCGGTCGTCGCGTACGAAAGTAGTACCAGGAGCACAGGCGACGCTGACTGATTCTTCCCAGAGCTTATCGCGGTCAATCGCTGCACCTGCGGTTGAGGTGGTGCTTGCGGTTGTCTCTTCTTCGTCGTTTCCACTGAGGATATTCTCGAGTTGGTGGTCCATGAAGTAAATACGCTGCGCGGCGCTTTCTTGTGCGCTTACGTCGCCTTCGACAGTAACACTCGAAGTTGAGAGTGATCCGCTGTCGTCGGTGTCACAGTTTGCACCAGCGTCACCACCACAAGAGGTAGAGCTGGCAGTAGTCGTAGTTGAGCTTGCAATCGTACAGCCGCTCATCGATTCAAGGTCGGCGTCAGCACAGTCTGCGATAGTGGTTGCAATGTCTGCATTCTGTCCTGTAATAGCTCCGGTGTCGCCAAAAATTGCATTTGGCTGATACGGCTCACCGGTAAGTGGATCGAAACTGCCAGCCACGAGATCTTCGGCGGTGCTAGGGTTCATATCAACATATTCAACAGGCATTCCTACACCCGGCGTACCGGCAATAGTGACAGCGATATCTTCTTCAACGCCAAAGTAACTTGCATAGCCATATTTCGCCTCGATTGGGTCAACTTGCGCCGAAGCAGAAGTATCAAAGGCCTGGAATGGTGAACGGAGGATTGATCCAAGTGTTGAGATTGTTGAGGACACCATACTTCCCGACCCCGCCGAACTAATGGCGAGCTTTGAAACGATACTTCCGAGGAAGGTGTATTGGCTTGAGATGTCAAAAGGACTCAGTGTTGCAATCGCCTCTTCTCGATATTCATTATCTACCTGAGCGGAAATCGCCGAGAAGCCACGAGCTTGAGATTTTGTAAGGACTGCCGCACCGCCACCGAGTGCTGCGAGTGAGAAGGTGGCGAATAGTCCGGCGCCGAGTGCGTCGCCAAGTTCAACACCTTCCGCATCTTCATAGATATTTCCAAGAAGCCCTGCTACTAAGCCGAATGCACCTTCGGCAATCATGTCGAGTGCGCCGGTCTGTTCGAGAAGCAGCATGATTGCTTCGATTGCACCAATCGCAATCAATACCTTACCCATCGCCTGGAGGGCCACCTTTACGGCAGCAGCAACTCCACCCGTTGCGGCACCAGCAGCAGCTGTAATACCAGCCGAAGCAACAGCCGCTTGGGGGCTATTGATCATATTACAGGTCTGTTTCACTCCAGGATTGTTTGCTATCTGTGAAGAGGCTTGAATAGCGGGATTGCTATACAGCGAGTAGCCAGGTGTGTATTTCGATGGCTTGAGCATTGCGCCGGTTGCAGCACCGGTTGCCGCGAGGAGGACAGACGAGTCGACGGCGGCCTTCATTGTATCCTCCCCTTCTACTTTGTAGCGATCGGTCAAGGTTTTTCCGAGCGCTGACATTTGCTCGGGTTTGGCTTCATTTGCACGAAGCATGTCGCTTGCGGAAAGAATAAAGTTACTCGTAAGCGCTACTACCTGGGCAAGTTGAATAGCGCGAATAGTGCCGGCAGCAAACGTCGGCATGGCAATACCCATACACACACCTGTTCCTACGAGAAGGATTGGGTCACCACCCGTTTTCTTCACCTTATCGGCGCTACGCTGGAAAAGAAGCTTCGCTCGCTCTTTAAACGTTTGCTTTGCGGCTGAATCTGTACTTCCTTCACCCCCCACCTTCGTAAGCGCCGAAACCTTTTCTTTTGCGGTCTCCTCTGTGAATTCAGGGTCTGCCATGACACCGCCGTCTTTTTTTGCTCCCCACTTATTGAGGATTTTCTTCATAAACCCACCGGTATACGACATATACCGAGTGTTATAAGCGTTCTTGAATGTTTTCCTGAAGCTTGCGTTGTTTCTGTATTCATCAACAAACTTATTGGCTGCAATAATTTTCTCTTCACCCTGTTGCGTCGTGTATTTGTAATGGGTAGGGTTTGTTTCCATATATCCCGTACCATCGACATCAATAGGGTTACCGTTTGCGTCGACAGCAACAATCCCCTTCTTGGCCATTGTACTGAGCATAATCTTTGGCATTTTTGTATTACGACAAAGCGAGAGCTTTGTATCACAAGGGCCGTTATCGGTCATTTTTTGCTGCAGCTTTGCAACAAGGCGTCGCTCAAGGAGTGTACCTCGGGCGTCATTTTCAGCCACGGCTCCCATCGAGAGGCTTGGAAGGAGCATCGTTGGAAGCCATCCACCTAGAAGGAAGATGATAATCCCGATAATCCCACCAATACCAAGAAGCGGCGCCGCGCGCTTAAGGGTTATGTTGGTGATGAATTTCCTTGAACCCGAGGTTACGGGCTGTGGAGCGGTGCGGTCGGCCCATGAAGCTCCTGGTGCACCTTGCGCTTCTTGCTCTGCCATTCGAGCTCGTTCGATATTTTCATCTTCTTGGCCTGAGTCGGCGGTCTGGTCGTAATTGTTTGCAATACTATCGAAAGCTGCTTTTTCCTCAGCCTGCGCAATATCATTAAAACGACGGTCATAATCTTGCTGACCTGGATTGAGTTTGTCCTCTTGTTTATTGTCGCCCGGAGTGAAAGTCGTTGGCATACTTAGGACCTATTATACGCCTTAGGCGCCGTTTTGTACCCCTGTTGGACCTTGTTGAGAAAGTGCCTGTGGGTTGGTAGTAATAAGTTGCTGTTCGGTTGGTGACGCTTGAATTTGAATATGGACGTGGCTTTGGCCGGCAAAGAAGAGGCCCTGACCAATTGGGAAGTTCGCTAAACGCTTCTTTTCTTCTTCGGTAAGTTTGAATACATCAGAAAGCACATCAACCGCACTTGAAGATTGCTTCAGAAGAAGTTGCATTGAACTGTTGGCGACGATTGCGCGCCCCATCTTGCTACTCATGAAGTCTTCGACGTCTTGGGTGATAGTAGTAAGTCCAAGGAAATACTTACGAGCGCGCTTTGCGAGGCTAAAGAGGAAGTTTGCAGAATCGTCATACTTCATAAGCTGCCATGCCTCGTCGACGATGAGCATTCGCTTACGCTGGTCGGTGCGGGTAACGTTCCAAATGTGACTCAACACAATGTACATTGCAACCGGGCGAAGCTCGTCTTCGAGGTCACGAATATTAAACACTACCATCGGGTTATTAATGTCGATGTTCGACTGTTGGCTAAAGATACCCGCGAATGTACCCGTCGTGTACTTACGAAGGCGCTGTGCGAGTGCTGGGCCGCTTCCGCCCATGTGAAGCAGTGTGTCGTAGAGGTCTGAAATGGTTGGTGGTGGTGAGTTGTGTGTCAGTGGGTCGCTGGTAATACCGACACGTGCATACGTATCGATAAGTGCTTGGTCGAGGTCGGCTTCCTCTGCTGGTGTTAACGCTGACATTGCGACACCCGCTGCAGTTACTTGTGAGCCACCAAGCATAAGGCGGAAGAGTCCGTGAAGGGTTACAAGGTTGGCACGAAGTGCGTCATCGGCCTCATCGCTATCAATCACACGAGGAAGATCAAACGGATTAATACGAGTTTGCGAGTTAAGACTCAACCGAATATAAGAGCCCCCTACTGCATCGGCAAGCTTCTGATACTCGTTCTCAGGGTCGATAATAATCACTTCAGAACCAAGCATCATGCTGCGGAGTGCTTCAAGCTTCACGGTAAATGACTTACCTGCACCAGACTTCGCGAAGACCACCATGTTGGCATTCTCAAGACGGAAACGGTCGAAAATAACGAGCCCGTTATTGTGCATGTTAATTCCATAGAGAATACCTTGGTTGTCGGTAAGGTCGGCGCTGGTGAATGGGAAGCTGGTGCTAATAGCACCGGTATTCATGTTGCGACGAATTTGTAGTTGGTCGGAAAGTTGCGGCACTGAACTATTAAGCCCCTGCTCTTGTTGAGAAGAAGCAACCTTACTAAACACCATTTGTTGGCCAAAGATGGTTTCAATCTTTTGCTGGACGAAGTTAAGCTCATCCATGCTATCGGCCCAGAGAGTAACATACAAACCATAACGGAAGAAGCGCTCGGCGCCCACCTGAATTTGGTCACGAAGTTCCTCGGCGTCATTAATAGCCGCTTCAAGGGCTGGGTCACGAACCCTTCCCTTTTCACTGTTAATTGAAGCAGAAGCCTCGAGCTGGGTTACCTTTTTACGAAGGTTGTTCAGTACCACTTGGCTTTCAACCGGGTAGATATACATACTGACATCGAGTACTTCGTCGATGTTAATAAGCGGACTCAACCAACCAGTGTAGATTTGGCGAGGATAGCCGTACACATAAAGGGTTCGCCCGTACTTTGTTCCAAGGCGGAAGTGTGAGGCGTGAATTTCAATGCTACTTGGAGCAATGAGGTCGCGGAGGGTTGAGACACCCTTAAGGAATGCCTGCTCGACTTCAGCCTGCTCGCGTGCTTGTTGTTCGGCTGCAATATCAACAGCAGATTTTTGTTTTGCCATTACAAAACACCTCCATTAGGTGACGGACCCTGACCTTTTTTCACAAAGGTTGTCGCAAGGTTGTCGAAGTTACCGAGTGGCTGACGCACCGCTGTGTCTGGGTTGTAGTAGTTGTAGTACAACTCGCCCAGTGATTTTGTATCAAGCTGCACACTTTGTACGCCAATTTGGAAAAGGCCGGCCATTACAGAGTCGACGCGGTTTTTAATTTCATCTTTCGCCTTCTGGTACGAAGCAGCGTCAATGCTTGTAATCGTGTTTTGAGGACGAGCAAAGAGCTTACCAAAGAAGCCCTTCCCCTGCTCAACAAGATTAGCGGCGTCACCCTTCGGGAAGTATGGAATCACAATATAGAACGACTTCTCCATAATGTTTGCTTCCTGCGAGAGCGCGTCGATGAAGTTGATGTAATCATCCATAAGAACACCGAGGAGCATGTTGTCCTGTGAGCGACGAGTGCTAATGAGCTTATCGATGTATGGCCCGATATCAACGCGCTGTGAGCGAATAAGGATTTGCACTGGGAAGTTGAGCGAGTTGAGGAAGTTCTGGTAGCTATACTCTACTCCCTCGCGTTCACGGTCGCTCATAAGGTCGAAGTTAATTGACTTACACGCAACAACAGCACGGAACGAACCGTCAATCATAATGACCATGCTGTCGCGAATCTCAGAGAGCTGAAGGGTGCTTTGGGTTGAGTTTGGATTTTTTGGTGTAGGCTTGGCTGGCCCTTGAGGTCCCGAGCCAACTGGTCCTACCGCTGGTTGTTGCGATGCATAAGTAGGAGCTTGGACTGGTGCTGGCTGTCCAGGGATTTGCATTTGTTGCTGCATAACAGGAGAACCCTGTGGTTGCACAGGTTGAGGTACCCCTTGAGGCTGGGGTTGGTTATATGGAGAATTGTTAGGCGGCATACCCTCTTACGATCCCACTCCTTTAGAGATTTGAACTATCGAAGTGAAATAACAACTTCGTCGGACGCTTCCTCGGCTTTTTCGTGTAAACGCTTCGCTTCGTGGGCAATCGTCTCGATAGACAAATCAGGGTTGTTTGCAAGGTTCATTATACCAGCAGTAAGGGCTGCGTCGCTAGTGGTTGCGGGCTTTTCTTCTACTTTTGGTGCAGGCTGTGCTTGTGCTGCTGGCTGAGCAGCGATTGTTGGCGCAGGTACAGGTGGTCGAATGTCGCTTTGCGCCTGGTGCGCAGTGTCGTTTAACGGCTGAATAATTGACTGGTGGAAGGTTGGATATGGGTCGAAGTGTGGAGCTGGAGTGTTCGCACTCGCCTGCCCCTGTGCGACCTGCATTTGCTGAGACATTTGAGCCAGAAGCGGATCAACGCCGGTAGGCGCAGCAGGAGCGGCAGGGACTGTTGGCGCAGGTACGACAGTTGCTTGAATCATACGCTGCCTCGCCTCTTCACGCATACGTTCAGTACTTTGTGTCATCATTTGGTCAAACGTGTGAGCAACAGAAGTGTTCGTATCAAGAATGTCAGTCGCGCTTTGCGCTTCAAGGTACACATCGTTGTTCATGGCCGTGCCCGGCGCACCTGATACACCACGAATCGCCCATCCACCCGAGTCAACGATATCTGCAAGGTAGCTGAGACGCTGAGCGGCTTCGGTTTGTGATAAATCTTTTGTTCGCTGCACTTCAACGGTCTTTGGGGCCGAGATTTCAATTAATGTCTCAATCCCCTCTGGATCCCAGTTACGCATTCGAGGTTTCAGATAAAACGAAACCATTGCCGCCATGTAAATTTCCATTGGTTGGTCTTTACGAAGCGGCAGCGCGAGGGTACCAAAGAAAATAATGATTGGCAGCGGAATAATGGCGAGGCCAATAAAGAGTTGCGCGAGTCCCCAAGCTGCTACTCCGGCGAGCGCCACGATAATCAAGTAAATAAACTGGCGGAAGCTAAACGGACCAATGAGTTTGTCATCGGCTTCGACGTCTTGGGGGACTTTATAAGTTGCCATATGTTCAGTTTACCACGGTGCTTTAAGGGATATTTTGAATATTTGCTGGGAGCGCCGATACGTCACCATTGTTCAGCTCGGCATACAGGTCGCGGAGGAACTTACGTTCACGCTCCTTGATGCGAACGTTGATACGACGGTCTGTGAGGGCGGTTTTAAGGCTCTCAACCATAGTTGCAGCACGTTCTGGTGGAATAACCTTTTCTTTACCAAGTTGCGTAATTTGGCCAATATCGTTCTTGTCCATATTTGACCACGCCTCGGCAGATACACCCTTCGCGACGATCGTATTGAAGGTTTGAATACCGTTGGCGGTCTGAAGTGTCGGCGAAGCGGCGGCCTGTGCGCTTGTCATTTGGCCGCTTGCAACGAGTGTAATTTCTGGTGTCTCGTAGGCACCGTTTCGAAGCGCCTCAATTTCACCTGGGCCAAGCCCCATTGGCTTACCGGCACTACTGCCAATCCTATCGGCAAAGGCTTTTTGAAGGTTCTGAACCGCACTAATCTCCTCAGGGTTACCGGCTGCATTGTTGAGTGCAGTTGAAAGGTATTCGAGGTATGGCTTCACGGCGTCAATATTTCCACTATCAACCACTGCACGGCCGGCCGCTTCACGCTCTTCTGTGGTAAGGTTGCGGCCAGGATTTGCTGGATCGCTTCCCTGCGCATATGCAAGCAGGCTATCAGTACCAACACCGGCGTCACGGTGTTGGATTGAGTAAGCGGTAACGTTCGATTCGTATGCCTTGCGCTGCGTCTCGATTGCCTGCGCACCAACCAGGGCTTCACCGTGAACAGTATCGATACCAGCCATTTGTTCAGCCAGTGAGCCAGGTCCTGAAGAGCTGGTAACTGCTTCGGTAAACTCTGCCTGCTGAACACGCTGTGCGGCTGCGGTTGCAGAGTTTGCTACGGCAGATTCAACTTGCGCACCCTGAATACGCGCAACGGTTGCGGCGTCGTAGCCTTGAGCAACAAGTTCGGCTGCGCCCTGTGCGCTTGTTGCTTCGGTAACGCGTTGATCAAGCTGCTGCTGAAGCGCGCCCTGTTCTTTCTTGCTTGCTGCACTATCGAGCTTAGCATTCATGGTGTTAACATTTGCTTGCTGTGCGCGTTCAAGTGCTACAGCTGCACGGTCTGACTGTGCCGTCGCTTCAACCTGTCGGTGCTGAAGCTGAAGGAGTCCAGGGTCGGTCGACTTTGCCGTAGCAAAGGTCGCGTCTTGTTCGGCACGAACGGTCTTCGACGCCTCTTCGGCACGCTTAGTAGATTGTATAGCTGCTGCAAGCCCCGCGTCGGTTTGGGTGCGTTGATCGAACTGGCTTTGGGTACGCGCTTCATTACGAGCAGTACGTACCTTGGCGGCGCGGCCAGCGGTATCGATTGCGTTGAGCCCAGGATTGCTTAATACGCGCATTGATTGTGCTTCACGAAGTTGTTCGCCTATTGCATTGCTTTCAACTGCGTTATTTTCCGCAGCTACATTATATGCATGGTCGGCGGTACCTGCAGTTGCCTTGCGACGGTCCGAACGAACCTTGAATGTGCTATCATTCGCGGCCTTACGAGTGTGGTGCGTTTGTTGTTCATCCAACGCATGAGCCGCTCGTTGTCCAGCCTTCGTCGAGCCATCAACAGCCATTTCACGCCAATTTTCTTGCGCCTCTCCCTTGAGGTTTTCGGTCTCAGCGTTACGAGACATACGTCGGTTACTCCAGCGCTGGGCCATATTTGTTCGCCCCTCTGCTTGGCGTGCGCCGAAGAAATTCCTTCGTCCTGCTTGGTAAGCAGCTTTCTGCTTTTCAATTTGCCCAGCGGTGGCACCCTTGATTGGGTTGCGGACTTTCTGCGCCATTCCCATAAGTTTGCCGCCAATATTTCCAAGAAGACTATTAGAAGACTTAATGAGCCATGGCAACATACCAAGCGGCGCCGCCATAATGAAGATGGCCGCAAGTGCAGAGAGCGGTTGGTCGGAAACTACGACAACTGACGCAGCAAACTTCGCACCCGCAAACAGCAGCGCTGCCATCGGGAACAGTACCAACATACTCACGAATAACTTACGCCATTTCGTGAACAAATTTTGTGTATTCGGCAGCAGGTATGCCGCAATTGCGAGCGGCGCAATCACAATCAGTACAACAATAAGTGCGTTACGAATGAAGAGTGTTGCAACAGCAGCAAGGAGTGCGAGTACCACTACAGCAATGACTGGAAGCGCCATGAGTCCAAGGACACCTAGTGAAAGTCCCCCCGCGGTCGCTGCGATCGTTACGACGGTACCCGCCACAGCAACAGCCCCAGCGCCTGTTACGAACGCACCAATAATTTCAGCTGCATTCATTGTGGCCGAACTTGCATCGGGCGCGAGTGTTGAGAATATCTGATGAATACCAACACCGGCAATATTCGTAATATCTACCGCAATCGCCATGATGTAGAACGAGGTGTTAATTGCAATCGCCACAATAATTAAGCGTGGCAACGTTTTCTTCACGCCATAGTTCGAAATACCCATGCTGGTGAGCTGCGAGAAGATAATAATAATGAAGCCAATGACGAGCACGACGTTCGCCAGGTTTCGAATATTACGCCACGCCGTAAATTGTGCCGACTCCCCTCCTGCTGCATTTGTTGCGGTGAGTGGTTGGAGTCGAAGTACGCTATCAATCCAGCCGTACATTGCGTCGCCAAGTCCACCAAGCGCATTCAACAGCGGACAGACCATCCAGCCAATACCATCAACGATACAGGACGTTGCGGTCGTGTCTTTATTTGGATCTTCAGGGGTTCCTGATTCACTCAGCACTGCTCCACCGCCGGCAACTGCAAGTTTTGTTGCGCCATGAGTACAGGCATCACGCTTAGCCTTATTTGTATCAGCGAGTGGCTGGCCGCTTGAGTTGAGGCTATCTGGAGCTGGATAGGTTGAGTTACAGTAGCTTGGGTTTGCCCTATTTACTGCACCATTAATACACGCCCCAACAAGACCAGCGTCCGTACCGTAGCTCTCCATACATAATTCACCTGCCGTCTTGCCATTTGCATCGGTAGGGTTGCCTGCTCCAAGGAAACAAGC
>CAMLKA010000031.1 GCA_946480535.1 uncultured Candidatus Saccharibacteria bacterium
ACTACCGCCGTGGCGGCCGCGTAAAACTTTGTATTGATAAGAATGGAAATGTCTTCAATGCCCCAGGGCGTCCAAGTATTGATGCCCTTTCTTGGCTCTTGCACTCGTTAGTGGTGAGTCACTACTCACTGAACAGTGAAGAACGCGAGTTCCTCAGTGAAGAGCTTGGTCGTTACGTGAATAGCTTCTTGACAGAAACAGGTGACATTAAAAAGGGTGTGAAATACGCTGAGATGCGCGACGCCGTGTACTACGAGCGAAGTGCCTACGCCATTGCGTTGGTCGGCCGACTTGCGCAGTGTGCCGACATTCTTCAACTCGAGAATTTTCCCTTCGCCCCGTCAGTGTACAGCGATATTCTTATCAAAGAATACTGGAACGGGAAATTCTTCCGCGCCGACCGCACCAGCACGAACTTTAGCGCTGATAGTGCACTCATGCCGTTTTTCCTACGCGTCGTTGACGACCAAGATATGGCACACAAAACCCTCGATTACATCGACCAGACAGAGCTGAATCTTCCCTACCCTATGAAGTACGGCGAAAAGCCATCGAAGAAACTTCGCTACCGCTTTGGCATGGGGCCAATCTCAATGCCAAACTACACCGAAACCTCGCTCTGGACCTGGCACGCCACCTACTACCTTCACCTCCTTCACCGTCATGGGCGTGCGGAATATCAAAAACAATATAAACAATTTAGCGCCCTTATTGAACGGCACCAAACCTACCCAGAGCTCACCAATCCTGATGGCTCGTGGTACTATGCACCGTTTTATCGAGCTGACCCAGGCATGGTATGGGCGGCATTATTTTTGGAGTTACCAACAAAATGAGTCTTATCGTATTAATTGGGCCTTCGGGCGCCGGCAAGAGTACCGCTGCCAATCTTTTAGTGACGCACTATGGGTTTCGCCTGCAAAAAACTATCACCACCCGACCAAAACGCGACGACCGCGACATCGACCATATTTTCGTTAATGAAGAAACCTTTCAAGAGATGGCCGCTCAGAATATGTTCTTTGGCACTATTCATAGCTTCGGACACGATTATGGGCTTCCGAAGTTCGACCACGCGGAACGGACAGTGCTGCTTTTGCGAGCGGCGGCGGTTAAAGAATTCCGCACTCGTTTTCCAGATGCAATGATTATTGAGATCGACGCTCCCATTGAAATTCTCGTATCACGACTTATCGTTCGTGACTCGCTCAATCGCGTTGATACCGAATCGCTTGCGCAGGAAATAGCACTTGGACGATCACTTGCTACCGCCACCTTCGACTCTTCAAAGCTGAGCGCCGAAGACATTGCCCGCTCAATAGCCGACTTAGCATAAAATGGGAAGCCCCGCCAGAAAATACCTAGCGGGGCGAGAACATGGAAGCTACGCGAGCTCCACGTTCGTGTCAGCCCATCGCATCACCCGCTGCGTCAGCTTACGAGCTGCAGCAGAGGCTTCTGCGGGACGGTCTCCGTGCCACCACTGTGACCAGAAGAGGTTGATGGGGTTGAGGCACTCGAGGCAATCGAGGTGCATGAAGGCGCCGTCACCGTACGACTCGTTGCGCTCGGTGTACACAAACGTGTAGCCTGAGCGCTCGAGTGCCTTACGGCTTCCGCCGTTCGCCTGGAGCACCGCCGACTTGATGCGGTGGAGCCCCAGGTGCTGGAAGGCGTACCACGTGCGCGCCTTGTGAGCGGCGCTGGCGATCCCCTTGCCCCAAAACTCAGGGCGGAAAATCACCGAACCACTTGTCGCCTGACGGATGAGGCCAGAGCTGCCATCCTTATCGATACCCGTCAGCGCCGAGTTTCCGATAAGGGTGCGTGTCAGCTCGTCGCCCTCGCCTTGGAGTATCCAGATACCCCACACCAGCGTGTCGCGGGCGGCGCGCGTCTTCTCGTACCACTCCAGTTCATCCTCGGCAACGGGCGCAATGCCCATACCGAGGTAGCGCGTCACACTGTGGCGCTGAAGCCCACCGCCGTGAACCAAGTCCACGAATTGGGGCATCACCTCCTTGGTGAGCGGCGCCAGTTCGACGCGGAACTCACCCACGGTGAATCGCATGATCGGACCAAATGCCATCGTTCCCTCTCCTTTCTCCCGCCGGACCGTCCGGACTGGGCTATAGGTCTCGTATTTTCGAGACCAGATCTGCCCCCAATGAATCGGTGATGTATCTTTTGTAAGGAAAAACCTCCGAGATTGGAGGCTTATCTTGTATCAAAATGGTAGATGAGAGATTACAGATAAGCCATATCAGTGCGAATGCCAGCAACGCGTCCTTTTTTGAGGACGGTAGCATTCATGTGGAACTGATATGCATTTAACCTGTTCATAAGCTAAAAATAATATAATTCTCTGCTTATGTCAACAATAAAAAATAACCGGCACAGTTGGCCGGTTATTTTGTATAGAGAGGAAACTACTTCTTCTCGTCGACGACTTCACCCTCGACAGGTTCGTCAGACTTCTTGTCTGCTTCACCGTCTTCGGCTGGAGCTTCTGCCTTGGCAGCTTCTTCATAAAGCTTTGCGCCAATTGGCATAATTGCGTCGTTGAGCGCCTTCAAGGCTGCTTCGAGCTCATCCTTGTCGGTTGCGTCCTTGTGCTTTTTCGCCTCTTCAACGGCGTCAGCTATCTTCTTCTTGTCATCGTCAGAAATCTTGTCCTTGAACTCATCTTGGTCAGGCATTTTTTCTGCTTGGTAGATGGCGTTTTCAAGTTGGTTGCGAGCATCGACTGCTTCACGCTTCTTCTTGTCCTCTTCGGCGTGTTCTTCGGCTTCTTTCGCAGCCTTTTCGATGTCTTCCTTGTTCAAGTTACCACTACCCTGAATGGTAATAGATTGCTCCTTACCAGTACCCTTGTCTTTTGCGGTAACATTCAAAATACCGTTAGCGTCGAGGTTAAAGGTAACTTCAATTTGTGGAACACCGCGAGGTGCCGGCGCGATGCCATCGAGTACGAAACGACCAAGCGACTTGTTGTCAGCAGCCATTTCACGCTCACCTTGAAGGACGTGGATTTCAACTTGTGGCTGGTTGTCGGCTGCAGTGGAGAATGTCTCAGACTTGCTTGTAGGAATAGTCGTGTTACGCTCAATCAGCTTGGTTGAAACACTACCCATGGTCTCGATACCGAGGCTGAGTGGGGTTACATCGAGAAGAAGTACATCTTTCACGTCACCCGCAAGCACACCACCTTGAATTGCAGCACCAATCGCTACAACTTCGTCAGGGTTTACGCCCTTAAGCGGTTCTTTACCAAAGATATTCTTTACCTTTTCAACAACTGCAGGCATACGGGTCATACCACCAACGAGGACTACCTCGTTAATGTCGCTGGCCTTGAGATCAGCATCCTTAAGCGCCTTCTCTACAGGTTCAGCAAGACGGTCAATGAGGTCTTTTACAAGTTCTTCGAGCTTCGCACGAGTCAGCTTTGTTTCAAAGTGCTTAGGACCTTCAGCGTCAGCAGTAAGGAATGGAAGGTTCACTTCGTATTCGTTAGTAGTTGAAAGTTCTTTCTTTGCCTTTTCAGCTTCATCCTTCAGACGTTGCATTGCTGCATTGTCGCCCTTAAGGTCGATACCGCTTTCTTTCTTAAACTCTTCAAGGAAGTAGTTAACGATACGGTTGTCGAAGTCTTCACCACCAAGGTGGGTATCACCATTGGTACTCTTTACTTCAAAGACACCGTCACCAAGTTCAAGGACGGAAACGTCGAATGTACCACCACCAAGGTCGAAGACCGCAATCTTTTCGTCCTTCTTGCTTTCAAGGCCGTACGCGAGTGCCGCAGCGGTCGGTTCGTTAATAATACGTTTTACTTCAAGACCGGCAATCTTACCAGCGTCTTTAGTAGCCTGGCGTTGTGAGTCATCGAAGTACGCAGGAACTGTAATAACAGCTTCGGTGACTTTTTCACCAAGAAAGGCTTCCGCATCCGCTTTGAGTTTTGAAAGGATCATTGCAGAAACTTCTTCTGGTGTGTAATCCTTGTCGCCCATCTTTACCGCAACACCATCGCCCTTTTTGACGATTTCGTACGGCATGATGTCGTGGTCTTTTTGGACTTCTTTGTCGCTAAACTTACGACCGATTAAACGCTTTACACCGTAAATGGTGTTCTTTGCATTCGTTACGCGTTGACGTTGTGCAACTTGACCAACCAAACGCTCGCCAGACTTATTAATAGCGACGACACTTGGAGTAGTGCGGTTACCTTCAGCATTCGCAATTACCTCAGGCTTACCAGCAACCATATAGGCCATAGCACTGTTAGTGGTACCGAGGTCGATTCCGATGATTTTACCCATAAAATACTCTCCTATTTAAAGATTTAACAAAATTGTTTACTACATTTATTTTAGCACTCTCGGGCAGAGATTGCCAAGTACTCTTAGTATAAATAAATTAGCACTCTCATGTCAAGAGTGCTAATATTTTTCTCTCTGCTTTCTTAAATTTTTCGGAACGCTACGGTAATCCAGCGAGTTTCACCTCTGTTTTGGTAGTCAGTATAGGCACGCTCAAATGCACCATTCGCAACAGCTTCGAGTGTTGAAAGGTCATAATAATAAAATTGTCGACGGCCCCATTGATCATCGGTAACCTCGCTTTTATATGCGTCTGCATATTTTAAGGAGAGGTAAAATACACCACCTGGTCGCAGTGCCTCAGCAACACGCTGAAACACGCCTGCTATGTCCTCTTTATCTACATGCAGTAGAGAGGCAGAGGCATACACAACATCAAGGTTCTCAGGATACGTGTACTCTTGAGCCGTCGTCAGCTCGAATACCGCTTCTGGAACATTGGTGCGCGCGATTTCAATCAACCCCTCGCTTGGTTCAACTCCGCGATACCATGCCGCGTGCTTAATAATTTCCGCAGCATCTCGTCCATCGCCAGAGCCAAGCTCCAGTACGCGCGCGTCTTTGGTGACCCCGGACAGCTCAAGCGCACGCGCGATGTCGTCGACCCTTACATCAATACTTTGAAATTTTTCAGATATCTTTTTGGCATTTTGGTTATAGGCGTCGATGGTAAAGTTAGTACTCGTCATAGAAAGAGTGTACCACCATCCACGGGCATATAAAAAATACCGCTTTACCGCGGTATTTTCTTATCATTACCTATTGCCTGGTTACTTTCACCATGGCGTGACGAATCACATGACCATTCAATGTATAGCCACCCTGAAGCTCTTCAGCCACAACCTCTTTTTCACCGGTTGCATCTTCATCGAACTGAATTGCTTCATGAAGCTCTGGGTTGAATTCGGTACCTGGTTTTGCGTCAATACGCGCAAGGTTCAAACTCTCAAGTGATTTCTCGAGATTCTTTACCAGGCTACCGACACCTTGCACCCATTTGTTGTCCTTCAGGTCTTCGGGTGTGTACGCCACTGCACGCTCAATGTTATCAATTACCGGAAGGAGCTTCATAATTGCACTCGCCTGGCCTGCTTCACGAGCGGCAGCTTTCTCGGCATCGACGCGCTTGCGGTAGTTTTCAAAGTCGGCGCGAGTACGCTGCAAATCAAGGGTCAACTCGCCAAGTTGTTGCTCAAATTCATTCGTAACTTCATCGGGTGTGGGGGTATTCTTTGGCATGTATTATCCTCTCTTTGCTTTCAATTTTTTACTACTTACATTGTTCTTTAATCGTTTTTCTCGGTCTTGCCACCACTCTTTTTTCTCAAAAGGCGATAGCCCTCCATACCAGACCGCTTGAGTGACAATCCATAGCACGGCCGCGATACAGGCAACTCCCATAACCGCCCAGAATGGCCAGTCGCTCATTAACTGTCCAAGCCACTCGGCCATAGACTATAGAATCTCCTCAAGCATTGCGCCGGTGTGCCGCACGAGACGCATCACTTTCGCGTAACTCTGACGAGTTGGTCCTAGTACGCCAATGTAACTATTATCACTGTATGGCGAACGGAACTTACTAATAATAAGGGTTGCGCCACTCGCCTTGCCGATCGGGTTTTCCGACCCAATATAGACGTTGAGTGGTTCGTTTGGCTTTGCTTCACGGAGCCACGGCTCGAGGTTGTCGAGCAGGCGCGCAACTTGTTGCGCATGTTGACCCTGCATAAATTCTGGCTGTGAAAACAAGTTCGCCATACCGCTCAAATAAAGCTCGTCGCCAATTGTTGCGATTCCAAGGTTTTGTGTGAGCTCAACGAGGCTATCAACGGCACTGCGAATTGCACGGTCAGCACGGTCACCATGCGTTGTTGCGCGCGCTTCGATCACTCTCGCACTGCGATCAAGCTGTGGTTGTTCGGACTGCGCTTCGTTCAGACTATTCACGTAGAAACGATAGCCCGCGTCGGTTGGAATGCGGCCCGCACTGGTGTGTGGCTGAACGATATAGCCCATTTCTTCAAGCTTTGCCATCTCACTTCGAATGGTTGCGCTCGATACATTAAAGAGTTTCGCAAGCATAACACTTCCGACTGGTGCGGCAATTTCAGCGTACTGCTCAATAATGGCGGCTAAGATAAGTCGTTGTCGCTCTGTCATACTTTCATTGTACGAGATATTAGCACTCTATGTCAATGAGTGCTAAATTGCCTCAAGACAAACACTTCTGTATACTACCCGTATGGAAGATACGCACAAACTAGCAGCCATCCGCGAATGGCTTGGAACGGGTTCTATTAACATCTTTGGACGGCCTTTTGCCGGCAAGGATACTCACGGCCGAGAGCTTGTCGAATTCTTTGACGGCGTATTGCTTGGTGGAGGCGACATTCTTCGCAATTCCGAAGTTCCACCGCACGTTACCGAACTTATTCGAGCAGGGAAACTTGCCCCTACCGAAGATTACATTGCCATTGTCCTGCCCTACTTATCTCAGGATCAGTTCAAGCAAAAACCCCTCATTTTAAGCTCTGTTGGTCGCTGGCATGGCGAGGAAGAGGGAGTGCTTGAAGCAACCGAAGCGGCTGGTCACCCAGTAAAAGCCGTTCTTTATCTTGATATCAGCGAAGAGGCAGTTCGTGAGCGCTGGAGTGCAAAAGATCATGTGGGAGCACGCGGTGAGCGACACGACGATACTGAAGAGATTCTTGAAATCCGCCTTGCGGAATATCGCGAAAAGACCCTGCCTGTTATTGAATATTACCGAAACAACGGCCTACTGATTGATATCGACAGCACACTCGACAAGCAAACGGTGCTGCAAAATATTATTGACGCGTTGTACGATCTTGCAGCGCAAGCCACTCGTTAGCGCGACGCGCGACATGGCCAAGCCCGGCCATAAGGCTCAGCTTTTGTTCGTGCTGATCAATATTATGAAAAGTGTATTCCATAATGCCTTCGTCGGGGAAACAAAAATGCGCGGTGAAATCGGGGCCAAGACAAGCGCAATTACCCGCAACGTGAAGAATCACATCGCCTGGCTGGGTGCGCCGTAGCGAAGCAAAGCTTCTCTGTGCAAGAAGCTTTTTGCGGTCATCAGCATCATAGCGGTCAGAGTTCGCAACCAGTACATCGGCCATCACTTCGTTCGTCTCTTGTTCAATTTCGGCCGTCCAGCCATTATCAAAAAACTCGACAGACCGAGGTAAACCTATTGGACGTACAAAACTGTACACAAATGGGGTAGTTTCGATAAAGGCTCGAACCTCATCGGTCGTTATATCTTCACCCATTTGATGCGGGGTGCCCCAAGTTGGAATATCACCAACTGCCACAGATTCATCACCAAATTGAAAGAGTTCGGTGTCGTGGTTGTAACTAAATGGCTGCGATCTGCTAATTGCGAGGAGTTCAAGGGTCGATTCGGTAAAT
This sequence comes from uncultured Candidatus Saccharibacteria bacterium, assembly GCA_946480535.1. The sequence continues at coordinate 7,821 of CAMLKA010000031.1, forward strand.
GGTCGCGACATATTAATCTCGCTTCAGCATCACCATGAAGGCCTCTGAAGGAATATCCACCTTCCCAAAGCGCTTCATACGCTTCTTACCCTTCGCCTGCTTTGCGAGTAGCTTTTTCTTACGAGAAACGTCACCACCATAGAGGTAGCCGGTCACGTCTTTACGGTAGGCGCTAATATCTTCACGGGCGATAAACTTACCACCGATACCTGCCTGCAAGGCAACTTGGAAGCTTTGACGAGGAATAACTTCCTTTAGTTTTTTCACCATTTCGCGGCCCAAGCTTTGTGACTCAGAGCGGTGCGCCATAACACTAAGCGCGTCGACCATTTCACCAGAAACGTAGAAATCAACACGTACCAAATCCTCAACACGGTAATCATCGAGTTCGTAGTTGAATGAGCCGTAGCCACTGGTGATTGATTTAAGCTGGTCGTAGAAATCGGTCAAAAGGTTTGCGAGTGGCGCCTCAAAGCTCACCAATGCACGCTCATCAATATAGCTCAGGTTCGATTGGCGACCACGCTTCGAGATAATCAGTTGAATCACCGGACCAATATATGCCTGCGGCACCACAATCTCACCCTTAATCCACGGTTCACGGATTTGTGTAATTTTACTGACGTCAGGCAAGTGACTCGCACTCTTAATATCAAGCTCTTCGCCACTCGTCAAAGATACTTGGTAGTCAGTTGATGGGTTTGTTACCACGAGGTCAAGGTCGTACTCGCGCTCCAGACGTTCACGAATAATATCAAGGTGAAGGAGACCAAGGAAACCAATACGCACACCGAATCCAAGCACTGGAGAGTTCTCTGGCTCAAACTGCAGGGCCGAGTCACTCATGCTCAACTTTTCAATAGCGTCTTTAAGGTCTTGGTAGTCGTCGTTACTGACCGGGAAAAAGCCCGCGTAGACGAATGGCTTCACGAGCTTGTAGCCAGGAAGTGGATCGGTGGCGTGCGAGCGTTTTACGGTCACCGTGTCACCCACGCGAGCCTCACGTGTTGTGCGAAGGTTAGTGACAATGTAGCCAATCTCGCCCGTTTTTAAACTATCACTTGGCGTCATAGTTGGACTGAGTGACCCAACCTCAAGTGCTATACCCGAAGCACCCGTTGCAAGCATTTCAATGGTATCGCCCTTTTTAATTTCGCCGTCAAAATCACGGATATACAGAATAACCCCACGATAGTCGTCGTAGTAGCTGTCGAAAATCAGCGCGCGTGTTGCATCGGCTGGCTGGCCCTTTGGCGGATCGATTTGTTCAACAACCGCGTCAAGAACATCTTCAACACCCATACCAGTCTTGGCGCTAATCTGAATAATATCCTCTTCTTTACAGCCAAGCAGGTTGATAACTTCAGCACTTACCTTTGGCACATCTGCTGCGGGAAGATCGATTTTATTCAGTACGGGAATAATCTTCAAGTCAGCAGCCATTGCGAGGTAGACATTCGCAAGTGTTTGCGCCTGAATACCCTGTGAGGCGTCCACGACAAGAATCGCGCCTTCACATGCCTGAAGGCTTCGCGATACCTCGTAGCTAAAGTCAACGTGACCGGGTGTATCGATGAGATTGAGCTCGTGACCCTTGTAGTTCATACGAACCGGCGCAAGCTTGATGGTAATACCCTTTTCACGTTCAAGATCCATGCTATCAAGAAGCTGCGATTTCATATCGCGCTTCTCTACGGTGCCTGTCATTTCCAGCATACGGTCAGCAAGCGTCGACTTACCGTGGTCGATGTGGGCGATAATACAGAAATTTCGAATATGGTCTTGGGTCATGGTTTATGGTTCTAATGCAGGCTGCTTAAATAATATCTTCTTTACGCGGGTAATAATCGGGGCAACTTCTTCAAGTTTGAATATCCGACATACTATTATATACACCACCGCTGTAATACCAACGATAAGCGCAAACTTCGCAAATGCCGAGAAGAATACATCTTCTGCGCCGAGCGGCATGAATGCCACCATGATGTAGGTAATAATTGCCGTAAATCCAGTCGCACTCACCATCCGGCCGACGGCATGAATGAACGGTCGGTCAAAGAGTCCTTGAATACGACGAGACATGATAACGAACAAGATTCCTACCTCAACACCCGATACGATGACTGCTGCGAGGGCCAATCCATATACTCCCATATTGAGGCCCATCGAGAACCATACCGCTAGCGCAATATTAAGGCTAATGGTAAACAGTGAAATGTAGAGTGGTGTTTTGGTATCTTGTTGCGCATAGAAACTGCGCGCCGAGATAAAGTACACCGAACGGAAAAGAATTGTCAGCGCAAGGACACCCAAAATACCTGCCATGTACGGGTCACCGCCCGGCTTAATAAAGTGTACCAAATAGCCGCGACAGAAATAGGCAATAATCGACACCGGAAGCGCCAGCCAAACAATGACACGAAGCACCGCTTGGAGTTCTTTCTTAAACAAGTCAGGACGACCCTGGCCAAGACGTTCGGTCATCTTTGGGAACGCCGCCGTACTAATCGCCACACCAATCAGGTTAATTGGCACAAACGAGAGTGTTGTCGCCTGTTGGTAGGCACGAACACTACCCGCGGCCATTCGCGAGGCAAGATTTGTTTCAACCAATCCGTTCACGTAGTCGATACCTTGGTCGAGTGAGCGAGGCGGCAGCAAACGAAGCACTTGGTGAAAGCCCTTGTTCTTCCAGAAAATCTTGAAACGATAATCGAAGCCCATACCGTACAACCCAAGACTACTCACAATCAGCTGCATAATCGACCCGAGCACGACACCCAGTGCCACACCCATAATTCCACCTTCAAAAATCTGTACGCCGAAGATGTTAATACCGTTCGTAAAGAATAGTGCACCAACAATAATACCGATGTTATACAGTACCGGCGCCAACGCAAAAAACGCAAAGCGCCCTACCGCTTGCTGCATACTGGCAAACACCGCAGCAATCGCAAATAGGAACGGGTTAATGGCGATAACGCGCATCATGCTGACTGCCAGCGCCTGTCCAGATTCTGGAAGGCCCGGGCCAACAACGTAACGAACGAGTGGGTCGGCAAAAATGATAATCAACACACTGGTAATAAGCGTTACGATTGCAAGAAGGTTTAATAGACTGGTTGAAAGTTCCCAAGCAGACTTCTTATTACCCGTCGCGAGGCGCTGGTTCAGCACAGGGATGAGCGTCACACTCAACGCACCCGACACCAGGATAAAGAACATGAAGTCGGGGATGGTGAATGCCACCGTATATGCATCGAGACCCATCTTGTAGGTGTCGTAGTACATGCCGTTCAAAAGACGGTCGCGAAGCAGACCGAGCAAACTTCCAATGAGCGACGCGCCAGCAAGCAAAGTCGCCGCTAACTTGAGCGGCAACCTTCTATTCGCTTTTGATATTGTTGCGCGAAAATTTATCATTGGGGTTTGTCGCCCGCGCCTCGATTTAGTAGAGAGCGGCCTCCTTAGGGAGCTTTGCGTCCTTCAAAATCTCGAGGACTTCTTGTTCTTCGATTGTTTCTTTCTTTACGAGCTCTTGAGCCAACTTATCGAGACTCTTGCGGTTCGCCTTAAGAATCGTCTCGGCGCGAATACTCGCCTCTTTAATAAGCTCTGCAACTTCAGTGTCAATTTCACGAGCTGTGTCGTCACTGTATGGACGTTCGTGGGTAATTTTATCAAATACCATACCGCCGTTGTCTTCGTGGAATACTTGGTCGCGGAGCTTCGTACCCATACCCTGTTCGATCACCATGTCACGAGCAATTTCAGTTGCCTTACGAAGGTCTGAACCGGCACCGGTAGTCACGCGGTCGTTACCGTAAATAATCTTTTCAGCAATACGGCCACCGAGTGCGCGAGCAAGAATATCCTTGAATTCAATCACGCTTGTGTAGTTACGATCTTCCGGTGGAAGGAACCACGTCACACCACCAGTACCGCCGCGAGGAATAATGG
>CAMLKA010000032.1 GCA_946480535.1 uncultured Candidatus Saccharibacteria bacterium
AGAAGCAATTCACCACCAAGGCGCTGCTTCACAGCTTCTTGGCCAGTAACAACACCCTTAGAGGTACTTACCAAAACGATACCACGACCGCTCTTCACCTTAGGGATGTCGTTTGCACTTACGTACACGCGGCGTCCAGGCTTAGAAAGGCGCTTGATCTCGTTAATAGTCGAGTTCTCACCAGGTTTGTTAATTGTTACGACAAGGATGTCGCGAGGCTTTGCTGATTCAACCTTTACAGCTGAAACGTAGCCAGCCTTCTTAAGTTCTTCAGCAACCACTACCTTCAACTTGCTTGAAGGAACAGTGATTTCGTTCTTGCCAACCATCACGGCGTTGCGGATACGGGTGAGGAGGTCAGCGATTGGGTCTGTAGTTTGTAGTGACATTTTCGTTTTCTCCTTTCCTACCAGCTACTCTTTGTTACGCCAGGGATTTCTCCCTTTGATGCTTTTTCGCGGAAGTTGATACGGCTAAGGCCGAAACGGCGCATGTATCCGTGTGGACGTCCGTGAAGGGCGTCGCGGTTCTTCCAACGAGTTGGTGAACTGTTACGAGGAAGCTTCTGGAGACCTTCGAGGTCACCGAGCTCCTTGAGTTCAGCACGCTTGTCAGCATACTTTTGGATCATTTTCTTTCGCTTCTCATCACGAGCGACTGCAGATGTTTTAGCCATTAGCGTACGCCTCCTTCTTTCTCGAACGGCATGCCGAATTTAACGAGAAGGGCTTTACTTGCTTCCTTGTTTCCGTTCTTGATTACAAACGTAATTTGAAGACCGTGAACGTGCTGTGTTTCTTCGAAACTAAGCTCTGGGAAGATTGACTGCTCAACAACACCAAGGTTGTAGTTACCTGCTTTGTCGAAAGCCTTGTTGCTCACGCCGTGGAAGTCACGAACACGAGGAAGGCTTACGTTAACGAGGCGGTCGAGGAATTCGTACATACGAGCACCACGAAGGGTTACAGAAAGACCAACGCGGTTCATACCAGCACGGATCTTGAAGCCAGCAATTGACTTCTTCGCCATACGGTCAATTGGTGATTGACCAGTAATCTTAGTGACGGTGTTGCGCACTACTTCGTAGTGGTGCTTGTCGTCCTTGTTCTTACCGATTCCTACGCTGACAATGATCTTTTCAAGCTTTGGTACTTCGTTGATGTTTGAAAGACCGAGTTCGGCTTGAAGTTCCTTTGTAAACTTTTCAGAGTACAAGGCTTTCAGGCGAGGAGCGGTAACAGTAGTAGCTTTAGCCATTACTTAATCTCCTTACTATTAGCTTGACGTGCAAGACGTACAGTCTTACCGTCGGTGTTCTTAACGTATCCTACGCGGCTTGTCTTACCACTCTTCTCATCAACAACAAGTGCAACCTTTGAAAGTGGAGTTGGAACGTGAATGTCCTTTGAACCACCGCGTGGGTTAATAACACTTGGCTTGATGTGACGGTGCTTTTGGCCAATACCTTCGAGGAGTACGGCGTTCTTGTCAGTCAACACTGCAAGAACCTTAGCAGTTGTACCTTTGTCGGCACCGCTAATAATCTTAACGATGTCATCCTTCTTAATACGCTTTACTGAAGCTGGCATATTAAAGTACCTCCGGTGCAAGGCTAATAATCTTGTTGTATCCAAGGTCGCGAAGTTCACGAGGAACTGGGCCGAAGACACGAGTACCCTTAGGGGTCTTGTCATCGTTGATGATAACTGCAGCGTTGTCGTCGAAAGCAATCGTGCTTCCGTCTTTACGCTTGATTTGGTTCTTCGTACGAACAACCACAGCCTTCACAACTGACTTCTTCTTTACGTTTCCGGTTGGGTTAGCGTCCTTAACGGTAGCAACGATAACGTCACCAACGTGGGCGTAACGGCGTCCGGTGCCGCCGAGAACACGGATACAAAGGATTTCCTTTGCACCACTGTTGTCAGCAACCTTAAGACGAGATTCTTGTTGGATCATGTTACTTCTCCTCCTCGCCTTCAACGTCAGCCTTAAGTTCGATTGAACCGTGAGAACGTTCAACAACTTCAGCAAGTGTAAATGACTTGCGCTTAGAGATTGGACGAACTTCCTTGATGGTAACACGGTCACCTTCGTTGGCTTCGTTGTTTTCGTCGTGTGCAATGTACTTGCGGTTTACAGTGTACTGCTTACCGTAGATTGGGTGCGTTTCACGACTTGTAACGGTAATAACAATCGTCTTGTCAGCCTTATCAGAGGTGACAATACCGGTCAATGTCTTTGCCATATTAGTTTGCCTCCTTTGCGGCTGCGAGCTCTGCTTGCTTTACAGCAGTCAGTGCACGAGCGATTGACTTACGTTGAACAGTAAGGACGTGTGGGTTAACCAGCTCGCCCATTTGGTGACTACGGCGAGATTCGCGGTAGTCGTTTTGAAGCTTTAGGGCCTCTTCCTTCAATTGGTCGAGAGTCTTTACTTCGGTAGCTTTCTTTGCTGGAGCCTTAGTGGCCTTCTTTACGTCTGCCATTATGCTTGCTCCTTCACGATAAACTTAGTCTTCACAGGAAGCTTGTGTGCCGCGAGGCGCATTGCTTCACGTGCAATTGCTTCGTCTACACCCTTCATTTCGAAGAGGATAGTACCGGCCTTTACACGAGCTACGAAGAACTCAGGGTTACCTTTACCACCACCCATCTTTACGTCTTGTGGCTTACGGGTTCGTGGAAGGTGTGGGAAGATACGAATCCAGATTTTACCACCACGCTTGATGTAGCGGGTCATCGCCTGACGAGCTGACTCGATTTGGCGAGAAGTGATGTCGTTGTTCTGCTGCGATTGGAGCGCGTAGTCACCGAAAGCAATGTAGTTACCAGAGGTAGCGTTACCTTCGTTTTTTCCTTTGCGAACCTTTCGGTGCTTCATTTTCTTAGGAAGTAGCATACCGATTAGCTCCTTTCACCCTTATAGATCCAAACCTTCACACCAACGATACCAGCACCAGGAAGTGCAGCACGTGCAGTATGGAAGTCTACATCAGCACGAAGTGTGTGAAGCGGCACTGAACCTTCGCTGATCTTCTCACGACGAGCCATTTCAGCTGAGTTCAAACGACCAGATACTTGGATACGAACACCCTTAGCACCGGCAGCCATCACGTTTTGTGCTGACATCTTCAATGCGCGGCGGAAGTTACCACGACGCTCGAGTTGGTGAGCGATGTTTTCGGCAACAAGCTTTGCACTAAGGTCAGGACGCTTAACTTCTTCAATGTTAATACGAACTGGAAGACTCGCGATCTTTTCGAGTTCGCTCTTGAGTTCAGTAACACCTGCACCACCGCGACCGATTACCACGCCCGCCTTAGCAGTGTGGATGGTCACAGTTACGAGATTTGCTGAACGTTCGATTTCAACACGAGCGATCGTAGGACGGCTCGCGAATCGCTTTTCAACGTGCTCACGAATTTTAATATCTTCAATAAGCAAGCGAGAAAAGTCTTTCTTGTGGGCAAACCAACGTGAGTCCCAGTTCTTGTGAACTTGAAGACGGAAGCTGGTTGGATTAACCTTCTGTCCCATATTACTTTTTCTCCTCTTTCTTCGCAGGCTTTTCTACAGCAACTTCCTTAGCAGGAGCTTCGGTTGCCTTTGCAGGTGCCTTCTTTGGTTTCAATTCACCAGTAACCTCTACCAAGATGTTTGAAGACTTCTTTTGGTAAGGCAACGCGCGTCCGCGGCTTGCAGGATTGAAGCGCTTCATACGTGTACCAGTGGTTACTGAGAGTGTCTTGATAACAAGCGTCTTACCGTCAAAACCGTGGTTATTAACAGCATTTGCTTGGGCGCTTTCGATTGCCTTACGGACAACGAGTGCAGCGCGCTTAGGGGTGTGGTTCAGGATAACAATAGCGTCAGCTACTGAGCGGCCACGCACCAAACTTGCTACCAACCCAACCTTACGTGGGGCTTGGTCAACGTTCTTAGCGTAACTGCGTACGATTTGTACTTCAGCCATTACTTCTTATCCTTTCCACCGTGCTTACGGAACTTACGAGTTGGGCTAAACTCACCGAGCTTGTGACCAACCATGTTTTCCGTAATAAGCACTGGAACGTGTACCTTACCGTTGTGAACGGCAATAGTACGACCTACCATGTCTGGGCTAATCGTGCTTGCACGAGCCCAAGTCTTGATAACGGTACGGTCTTCGAGACCCAAGGCCGCCACTTTCTTAGCGAGCTTGAAGTCGACGAATGGACCTTTCTTAAGTGATCGACTCATATTACTTCTTCCTCTTCGCGTCGTGGCGCGTCCTTACGATGTGACCAGCAACGTCCTTACGACGACGGGTACGATACCCGAGGGTAAGTTGACCCCAAGGAGTACGAGGAGCCTTACCAGCACCGTGACGTCCACCGTCACCACCACCATGAGGGTGGTCTGCGGCGTTCATAACAACACCACGTACTGATGGGCGAATACCCTTGCGTCGGTTGCGACCTGCTGAACCAACTTTAATGTTTTGGTGCTGAACGTTACCGACAACACCGATAGCAGCGGTAGCTTCAAGACGGATCTTGCGAACTTCGCCTGAAGGAAGACGTACTTGTGCGTAGTCACCTTCTTTTGCCATCAACTGAGCCTTCGTACCAGCTGAACGCACCATTTGCGCGCCCTTACCTGGGTGAAGTTCAATTGCGTAAATTTGAGTACCAACTGGAATGTTGGCGAGTGGCATGCGGTTTGATTGCTCAATTGGAGCTTCCGCGCCGCTCTTAATTACCTTGCCTACAGTCATTGAGGTATCTGCAAGGATGTAGTGGTAAAGACCGTTTTGGTCTTTCACACGAGCAATACGAGCTGAACGGTTAGGGTCGTACTCGATGTGCTCAACGGTTACAACAGCACCTGCTGGCAGGTTGTGGTTCATCAGACGGTAGTGACGCTTTACACCACCACCACGGTGACGAACAGTAATGCGACCAGCGTTGTTGCGACCAGCGTTTTGCTTCTTGCTCTTCGTAAGGCTCTTAAGAGGCTTACGAGTAGTAATGTCGCTCAGGTCTTGAGACGTCATACCACGACGAGCAGGAGTCGTTGGGTTGTATTGCTTAAGCGCCATTACTTCTTCTCCTCCTCAGCTGGTTGTTCAAAGATAGCGAGTGAGCTACCTTCGGCCAAGGTTACATATGCTTTCTTGCTGTCAGTACGGCTGGTTGTGCCTGGGTAGCGGTTCTTACCACGAGAGTAACGAACAGCCTTACCAGTTTGAACAAGCGTCTTGAGAGCTTTTACTTCAACACCGTACTGTTCTTTTACAGCAGCAGTGATTTCGTTTTTGTTTGCAGAGAGTGGGACGTTAAATACGTATACATTCTTCTGTGAAAGACCGTAGGCCTTTTCAGTTGTTACAGGAGTAACGAGGATGGTTGAGAGATTCTTAGCCATATTACGCCTCCTCCTTTACGAGCCAGCTCTTAAGAGTTGGGAGTGATGCAGGTGAAAGTACAATGCTATCAGCGTTAAGAATGTGGTACACGCTGAGGTACTTTGTACTCACGAGAAGCACATTCTGGATGTTGTTGGTAGCGCGGATGATCTCAGGTGTCTTTTCGTCAACGACGATAAGAGTCTTACGATCAAACTTGTTGTCGCTAAGGAACTTTACAACTTCAGCAGTCTTGCCGGTAGTCTTAACGTCAAGAACGTTAATCTTTCCTGCTTGTTCAGCGAGCGTAAGAGCTTGCTTCACAGCTTGGCGCTTTGCCTGTGTTGGAACCTTCTTAGAGTAGTTTTCGTTGCCACGTGGACCGAATACGATACCACCGCCACGCCAGATTGGGTTTCGGCTTGAACCGAAACGTGCGCGACCAGTACCCTTTTGCTTCCATGGCTTCTTACCACCACCACTCACTTCACCGCGAGTCTTCGTGCGAGCAGCGCTCGTACGGTTGTTAGCAAGGTATGCATCGTATGCAAGCTTCAGTAGTTCGTGATTCTTCACTTCTACTGCGAAGACTTCCTTAGGAAGGTCGTTCTTCTGAGTTTTAACAGCTTCAGCCATTATGCCTTACCTCCGATAACGATGAGGCCCTTCTTTGGACCTGGCACAGCACCCTTAAGACCGATAAGGTTGTTTTCGGCGTCGATGTAGCTCACTACCAAGTTCTTAACAGTCACTTGTTCGTGTCCCATGCGACCAGCCATTCGCTTGCCCTTAAAGACCTTTTGAGGATACATAGAACCGATAGAACCCGGCTTACGGGTGTTACCTTTACCACCGTGTGTTTTACGGTGACGTTCGAAGTTGTGCCTCTTAATATTTCCGGCGAAACCTTTACCCTTGCTAATACCAGTAGCGTCAACTACGTCGCCTAGCTCGAATGCGGTTACGTCGATTGTGCTTCCAACGGTCAGTTCTTCTGACGCGTCTTCAACACGGAACTCACGAATATGCTTCGGAGTTACGTTGGCTGCCTTAAGGTGTCCAGCCACGGCCTTGCTCAGGTTCTTACCCTCATCAAATCCTACTTGGACAGCGTTGTAACCGTCTGTTTCAACGGTTTTTACCTGAGTCACTGTCACAGGCCCAGCTTGAATAAGCGTCACAGGAACTGCGCGTCCATCCTCACTGATGATTTGGGTCATACCAATTTTGGTACCGAGAAGTGCTTTCATGCTCTTCATTCTCCCACTTAAAATTCTTGGTGGAAGGCAGTATCCGTCGATTTACCCTGTTAGGGGCGCCTCTGCTGGACTTACCAATTCACCAAGAATTGTCTTTTATCTCTTGTAGTAAAGTTACCTATCTGACTGTATCACAAACCGCCTCGAGAGTCAACCCCGGTAGACCCCCGCTCACCTCTTTCAACGAAAAAGCTTGTGTTTATACGCAATATTAGGCATACTCTATGGTATACACGCGTTAAATTTAGCTTAAAGGGCATCACTAATGGCAACGACCACTAAAAAGACGAGCACTAAGAAGGCTGTATCGAAAAAAACAGCACCGAAAAAGACCGTAGCGACGAAAGCTACCGTCGCAAAGAAAGCACCAGTAAAGAAAGTTAGCGTAAAGCGTAAGGCTGTAAAAAAAGCGCCTGTTATGCGCTCATTCCGCGTCGCACAAGACGACCAAGACTTTACCGGCTTCAGGATCACTAAGCAAACAGTCTACTGGATTATCCTTGTCGCCTTTATCATCTTCGCGCAGCTTTGGATCCTTAAACTTCAGATTGAAGTCGCGACGCTCATCGATGCCCAGCAATCGCAGCTCCTTGGTCAATAAGCTATCTTTTGACAAAAAAATAACCCTTCGAAATGAAGGGTTATTTTATATTTCCGAAAACTACATACGAATTTCTGCGTCTACACCAGCTGGAAGGCTGAGGTTTTGCAGGCTGTCGATAGTCTTTGGTGTTGCACCGGTAATGTCGATAAGACGCTTGTGTACACGCATTTCGAATGTTTCTCCACCCTTCTTGTAGACGTGTGGAGACTTCACAACGGTGAAAGTGCTGCGACGAGTTGGAAGTGGCACTGGCCCCGCGATTGAAGCACCGGTACGAAGCGCGGTGTCAATGATTTGCTTTGCTGATTGGTCGATAACCTTGTGGTCGTATGCCTTAAGGCGAATACGAATACGTAGTCCTTCTTGTTCTGCCATATGGAAGAAACCTTTCTTTGCTCGTAACGCTGAGCTGCGACTCCGTAACCTCTGCTCGAATCGTATCCGCTAGGGTTTACGTCTGACCGAGTTATCGGGGTAATTAATAATACTTCATAACTTTAACAGAAGTTCTACCTCTGCGCAAGTAGACTTTTTGGCAGTTTTATTGTATTATAAGCATACACTTATTGGACTCTTCGAAAGGAACGCTAATGAGTGAGAACCCGCCGCAGAAGCCGGCAGACATGAACGAGCGCTCAGAAACCCGAGGGGAAGCGACTGACCGGGATACGATCTTCAGTATCGTCCTCATCTTCGCCTTCATCGGTTTTCTCTTCGTAAGTGTGGTGTTCGTCGTCCCCGCACTTCTCGGCCCCGGCCCCATCGAGTTCCAAGTCAAGATTGCAGCGTGCGACCTCGATCGCGGCACGGTTGTCATCATCGACAAGAACGACTTCAACACCCAGGAGTACTCTCGAGACACCGAGAACTGCGCTCGATGAGCTCAGCAACCACACCCCATCAATACCCGCACTCCCGTCGAGGACCCTCAGTCCTCCGGGGCTGCGGGTCTTCGCTTTTTATAGGCTAGTAATCGCCGCCCGGAATATTCCAATACTGCTCTAGCGTTTTCACGCCCTTGGCCTGCATATCCTTTGCGACGTCAACTCCCACATAGCGATAGTGCCATTCTTCAGCTTTATACCCTGTAATTGACTCATAGCCGGCATAGTAGCGTTGAATAAATCCGTAATTGGCGGCATTTTGCTGGAACCATTGATACTGCGACGTTCCTCCAAAACAGTCTAACGTACAACCATTTGCCGCAACGTCAACGACAAATCCCGTCTGGTGCTCGCTATATCCGGCCCGAGCACTATAGGTATCGGCGCCAGCCGCGCCGCTAATAGAAACCCAGCGGTTGTACGTGGCAATCTGAGTATTGTATGAGCGGAAACTGCTTGTCACGTAAAATGGTTGCCCTGCAGTAGCAGCGGCGTCGTACATCTGGTTAAAGGCGCCCATCGCCTTAGCACTCAGCGTCGCACCATGAGAAGTGACAAGATCACCCGGTACATACCCAAGTGGCTGCATACAGTTCTTTTTATTCACCACAACGTCAACAGAGACTGGGTTATTATGAGACGTTGATACATTACACGCCTTCGAGTCAGTAGCTGTATTCGATCCTGTTTTCGCCTGCTCGGCAGCTTTCTGCGCTGCTTCCTTTGCAGCTTGCTCCTGCCTTGCCTTTTCTTGCGCTGCCTGCTCGGCGAGCTTCATTTTTGTTTCTTCAGCCAGTTTCACTGCTTCATCGCGGGTCTGCTGCGTCTGCGCATTCGTATTCTTCACATAGGTATCGGTCGCAAGCGCATACCACGTCAACGAACCTGCAGTAATCATGGCCGCCAAAATAATACAAATAATAGAGTACAGATGGACCCTTACCCAACCTTTGAGTCCTCGAGAGTGTCGTTTCACCATATATATATCTTACTACATGCCTTTGGTATACTTGGGGCAGAAACCCACATTAATGATTGAAGGAGAGTACTTTCATGCAAGACACTAACCCAACGCCGCCAACCGAAACTCCGGCACCGACCAGCCCAGAGATGAGCCCTGCCCCAGGAGCAACACCTGTCGTTCCGCCAGTTCCTACGGCCACTGCCGACACGACAACACAAGTACCTGGCGCAAAGAACTTCCTCGTCGCCCTCCTTCTATCAATCTTCCTCGGTAACCTTGGTATCGATCGTTTCTACCTTGGACACATTGGCCTCGGTATTGCGAAGCTGCTTCTTTGTTGGCTTACCTTTGGTATCTGGTGGATTATTGACGTCATTCTTATTGCAACAAAGCACGTCAAAAACGTCACCTGGGAAAGTTAATCTTTCCTCCAATAAAAAATACTCCCGATTGCTCGGGAGTATTTTTACGTTAATGTAGGAGAACTACTTAACGATCTTGGTAACAACACCTGCACCAACAGTCTTACCACCTTCGCGGATTGCGAAGTTAAGACCTTGCTCCATAGCAATAGGAGCGAGCAGGGTAACCTTGAAGGTTACGGTGTCACCAGGGATAACGAGTTCCTTATCAGCAGGAAGCTCAACTTCACCGGTAACGTCAGTTGTACGGAAGTAGAACTGTGGCTTGTAACCCTTAGAGAATGGAGTGTGGCGACCGCCTTCTTCCTTCTTAAGGATGTAAACTTCAGCTTCAAACTCGGTGTGTGGAGTAAGTGAGCCTGGCTTTACAATAACTTGACCACGTTCGATTTGTTCGCGCTCAATACCACGAAGGAGGAGACCGGCGTTGTCACCAGCTTGTCCACGGTCGAGGTTCTTCTTGAAGGCTTCAATACCAGTAACGGTAGAAGTTTGAGTTGGGCGAATACCAACGATTTCAACTGGGTCGTTGATGTTGATGACACCAGTTTCGATACGTCCGGTAGCAACTGTACCACGTCCCTTAATAGAGAAGACGTCTTCGATTGGCATAAGGAATGGCTTGTCAAGGTCGCGAGCTGGTTCTGGTACGTAGCTGTCAAGTGCAGCAACAAGTTCCATAATCGCGTCTTCAGCAGCAGCGTCACCTTCGAGGGCTTGTGTAGCAGAACCCTTGATGATTGGAGCGTCTTCGTCGTAACCGTTCTTAGCAAGAAGTTCACGGATGTCCATTTCAACGAGCTCTACGAGTTCAGGATCAGCGAGGTCCATCTTGTTGAGGAATACGAGGATCTTTGGCACACCAACTTGGTGAGCAAGAAGCACGTGTTCGCGAGTTTGTGGAAGTGGACCGTCGTTTGCAGCAACCACGAGGATAGCACCATCGATTTGTGCAGCACCGGTGATCATGTTCTTGACGTAGTCAGCGTGTCCAGGCATGTCCACGTGAGCGTAGTGACGACTCTCTGATTCGTATTCTTGGTGTGATGTAGCAATGGTAATACCACGTGCTTTTTCTTCTGGTGCGTTGTCAATTTCGTCGTAGTTACGAGCCTTGTTAACATCGCTTGGAAGCCGCTTTGCAAGTACGTGAGTAATTGCAGCAGTAAGGCTGGTCTTACCGTGGTCAACGTGACCCATGGTACCAACGTTTACGTGAGGCTTGCTTCGGTCGAAATCTGCCATTTAGTTAGTTCTCCTTTAATAATTATTTTCGCACAGGATAAAATACCCCACGGCGTATGAAATATATTATACAGTGTCAATCGCCTTCCGTAAAGAGTTCTATCCCTAAAAGTGACGTACCCTTCTTCGCGTCTAAAACATCGGCAATAACAATGTTAAGTGTCTGGTACGCCAAATAGACATACACATTCCTTACCTCTGCACCGTGCACAACAAGACAGCGCACCCTATACCAGTACTCAAGAAGTGATTTCCAGTCACGCGGGTGCTTCACCTCACCCTTCCAATGTGGGGAGGCGTACGACAAAGGCTCGCGTTGCGTCAACTCCGACAAGTGATACATATGGGGCAGCAGCGATTCTGTCACGCAGGCGTTGTGAGTAAATAATGCCTCCCCCTTCTCGCGCAGCATATTGATTGCTTCACGATCATTTACCTTACGCGTTGCAACTCTGTACCACGAATTGAAAGCGGCGTAGAGCGCCATATAATACTGAACGTAGTCCACTTGCGCACGAGTAAACCATAGTCGAGCCTGACCCAAGTCATCGTTCATGGAGTCGGGTACCCAATTCGAATACAGCGAGCAATTGACATATCTTGGCTTCGCCAAGGCCTTTAATTTCTTGAAGCGTTCTATAAGAAACGTCACCGAGTGCCACCCTCTCGTGAACCTCCCGCGCAAGTCGAGCTCCAGAAATATTTGCCGACCCCGCACCAACAACAAGTTGGATAAGCTCGAGTGTCGTAAGTTTCTCGATACCCAACCGTCTAACTTTCTCTCT
>CAMLKA010000033.1 GCA_946480535.1 uncultured Candidatus Saccharibacteria bacterium
AAGAAGTGAAACGCCCCCGACCAAGGAGGCGTTTCTTGTAGATCACACTCCTCAAAGTCAGGGGCTAAATTGTTTGGTGGCCGCTGGTCAGGCGGGGCGGGCAGCTCCGACGAGCAGAGCGATGCGGGCCGTGGAGCCGGTCTGGGTGGGCACGTTGAACTGAACGCCGTCGGCGTCACGCTCGTATTCGGCCCGCAGGCTCGACCACGTAGCGAGGCCGTTCGACTCCGTCCATTCGACATCGTCGGTCTCGTTGATGTCGCCAGCGGCGAACGAGTCGACGGTGTACTTCACAGTGAACAGGCCATTGTGAACCGGATAGACCTCCAGCACGGTGCCCCGGAAGAGATTCTGTCCCTTGCCAGAGTGTCCGTTTGCCAGAATGATCTGGCCACCGTTGAGCTCTTCGGCGAGCTCGGCTGTGAGTTGCATGTGCTTCTCCTTACTTGGGGATATGGGCAACCGTCTCCTAGCGTACTCCTCCAGCATGGCTTTGCATAGCCCTAAAAAGGCGAAAACACCCCCAAGCACGGGGGCGCTTTCAGTGCGAACCTTCTTCCGTGTCGGAGGCGTAGTGGGGGTGGTGCTGTTGGATGGGGTCGAGCACGAAGCGCTTAATGCGGGTGCCAACATTCGCTATGGAAGCGATGGCAATAATGCCGGCGGTGGCAATGCTCCAAGCCGCGATTGGCGGGAGCGCCTCGATGCGTCGCCATGAACAGCACGACATGAGGCAGAGGAGCAGCAGGATGAGTATCAGCTGGTGCCCGCACAAAACCCGCTTCAGTGGACGTGCGGTGACGTCGGGGACGTGACGGTCCAGGTGATAGAAGGTTACTCCAAAGCAGCCTACGATGTAGATCAACGCCCCCCAGAAGAGGAAGTCGAGCATAGCACTGCCGTTGGCAAGAAGCCAGGGGAGGTCAGTGTACACAGAGAGCCTCAATTCTGTTGTGGACGGACGGACATCAATCACCGAAGTGATAAATATATTAAATCACCAAAATATATAAAAAGCAAATTAAGGGCGAGGGGAGTGGTCGTCGACAATCTTGCGCATTTTGGTTGCGAAGAACCCTTTGTCGAAGCGTTTTGCTTTGCGATGAAGTGTTGCTGGTAAGAAATTGAGCGTTTCAAATCGCTGCATGGCCGCCACTAAACTTTCAACGGTTTGTTCTTCGAAAAATACACCCGTCTCGCCGTCTTGAACAATATCGAGCGCACCACCCTTTTTATACGCAATCACTGGAGTTCCCGCGGCTAAAGCTTCAACGGCTGAAATGCCGAAATCTTCTTCGTTAGGAAATAGAAATGCTTTTGAGGTTTGTGCAAGTTTGACGAGGGCTTCATCGCTAATGCGGCCAACAAATTTCACGGTTGGGCCGGCGAGTGATTTGAGGCGATCGGTGTCAGGACCGGTTCCGGCAATGGTAAGGGGAACCTTTAGTGTATTTGCAGCTTGAATGGCCAGGTCGAAGCGTTTGTAGGGAACATGGCGCCCCCAAATAACATAGCCAGCTCGCTCCCCTTTTGGCGGCGGCGTAAACCGTGACACCTCAACAGGCGGGTAAATAATGGTGCTTGGCTTTCCGTAATATTCCTTAATTCGTTCCTGGGTGACAGTGGAGTTAGCAACGAAGACGTCGATATCTTGAACTGATTCAAGGTCGCGTTTGCGCATAGCTTTGACGAAGCCAGGAATGAAAGGGCGAATGAACGGGGTGAGCGCACCGAAGCTAAATTCTTTCCTGAACTCTTCGTAGTGGCTCCAATAGTAGCGGGGCGGCGTGTGAATGTAGGCAATATGCACTTGGCCTGGACGGGTTTTGCGAACCGCTTTTGCTTCAGCGCTGGAGCTGCTGATAATAATATCGAATTCAGATAAGTCGAGTTCGCGAAACGCCTGCGCGCGCATCACTGGCCAAAGGACGTGCTTGTAGCGGAGTTTGGCTGGAATCCATTCTTGGAGTTTGGTGGTGCGAACGTCGATGTTTTTAAAGGCCAGCATTTTATCTGCATCATAGACTGAGGTGTAAATAGGCGCTTTCGGAAAGAGCTTGTGAATCTCAAGAACGAGCGGTTCTGCACCGCCCATATTCGTGAGCCAGTCGTGGACAATCGCAACCTTCGGGGCTTTAGCCATTCCCTATTTTGCTCCCCGACCCTTTAATACTACCCAAACAGTTTTAAATAGTATTTTAATGTCGAGCCAGAAGGTCCAGTTTTGCGCGTAGAACAGTTCGAGTTCAATACGGTCGTCGAAGCTGAGCTCGCTGCGGCCTGAGACTTGCCATAAGCCAGTCATGCCCGATTTCACGCTGTGGAGGAGGGCGGTGCGACCCTTAGACATCTTTACTTCTTGTGGAAGAATAGGCCGCGGTCCAACGAGACTAATATCACCTTTTAATACGTTGAAAATCTGCGGGAGTTCATCAATTGAGGTTGCGCGGAGGAACCGTCCAAAAGGTGTAATGCGAGGGTCGTTATCAACTTTGCGGTTCTTTTCGTATTCCCGTGCTAAGTCTTCACGGCCTATTGCACGGAACTCATCGGCTGCATCTCGGCTGCCATATTGCGCACCCATACTACGAAACTTGATAAGTCCAATTGGTTGAGAGAAGCGACTGAGGCGTTTGCTGACGTAAAAAGCAGGGCCTGGGTCGGCAATTTTCTTGATGATGAAGATGATAAGGAAAAAGGGCAGAAGGATAATGGCGCCAATGAGGCTCATGAAGAAATCAAAGATTCGCTTTACAATTGACCCCCAGCCAACAAGCGGGGTTTGGTAGACGGTAATCATCGGGTAGCCAAGGAAGACATCAACTGTATTTTTGCCTGAATAGAATTCCGATTCGCCTGGGATAAAACTGTAGTCAATATGATTTGCCTGTGCCGCACTGAGGATGGTCTGGTTCCGAATCGGATTTTCGTACAGGTCAGTTTGAATAATTGTGGTAATACCGAGTTCTTTAATTTGTTTCAGAGCAGCTTCTGGTGTAGAGAAATGCAGTGCATGAGAGTTGTCTGGAAGAATCTTCTTCGGCCCCGCAATGGCGACAACAGCATGGCCGCTGCGACGGGTTTCAGCAAGGCTGGTAGCGATATCGCTGGTGGTTTCGGTTGATCCAATAATAAGTACGCGACGAATACCGCGGCCGTAGCGGTAACTGATGGTGCGAATCAGGCGCATGACTTCCCTTTCAAGGACAATCAGCACAAAGGTTCCGATGAGTGCGTAGACGGCAACCAGGCGAGCAGGGAAGATATCGCGGTCACTGACGTATTCCCAGCCAATAACGAGAAGGATGCCAATAAAGACGCCAATCGCAATTTTGCTCCATTCGAGGAGTCGGCGGTTATATACCTTTGGTTGGTAGAGGCCAACAAGGGCGAAAATAGCAATCCAAAACGGAACGATAAGCAGGGCAGAAAGAAGGTAGTCTTGTGCAAACACCTCTTGAAGCAGCGGGCGAGTGTCAACTTGTGTGCGAATAATATACGCCAGTCCGAAACCTATGAGTAGGACCAACGCGTCAACGAGCATCAGGATAAAGCTGTACAGCTTAGAATTACGACGTGTCATAAGTGATACCATTGTATCATTCTCAAGATAAATCGTCCCAAGTTGACTTGGCGGTATGGGTGCTGAGAAACTCCCGTAGGCGCCTCTTCTTGAGCTCTTCGAGCGTTGGTATATGGCCCGTCTGCACACCTCCCAGTGCTCCTTCGGTCTTCAGGCGAGTGAGTATCGCAGCCTTTACGTATTCGTTTCTGTTTGTGAAACTTAATTTCACTTGCTGATCAATAATCGCAAGCAGCTCTTCGGGGACAGAGATATTGAAGACTTTCACGGACATACGTGTACTATATATGTTGTATATGTAATCCATATGAATTTGAAAGTGGGATCAAGGGCACACGGCCTTCTTCGGTGGCGTAAAACCGTCAGAGTGCACTATACTTTAAGAATATGGCGAAAAAATCTCCCACACTCCCGCAGCTTCGTTGGTTTGACTGGTTCTTTGTAGGCACACTTTTGGTGATTTTCGGGGGAATTGTCCTGCACGCGCCAATTTCTGTGGGGCTTTCGACACTCTTCCCAAGCGCTGACCTTGTGATTAAGTCGTGGAAAGAAATTCTGCTTGGCCTTGCCCTTGTCCTCGGTGTTATTGCGCTGACAATCCACAAACAGTGGGCGATTATTCAAGACAAACTCCTCGCGTATATTGCCCTATTTGGCGCGCTCAACCTCTTAACGGTGCCGCTTTTTTACACGGGGTTTGAGGCTACAGTTGCGGGGCTTTTCATTAACCTGCGCTTCCTTCTGTTTTTCGTGCTGGTGTTTGTGGCGTTGAAATTATATCCGCAGCTGTATCGCCTGTTTTTGAGCGTTTTCTTCGGCGGTGCACTGGTGGTGGTTGGCTTTGCGATTTTGCAAATTACGGTCCTCCCAAATGACATCTTGAAATACATTGGCTATGGCGAATCGACAATTATGCCGTATCTTACTGTCGACCAAAATGAAGCCTACGTTCGTATTAACAGCACGCTCCGCGGGCCAAACCCACTTGGAGTGTACGCGGTGGTTGTGCTGACGGTTATTCTGGTGGCGTGGCTCCGTGGACCGCGGGCATTCACGCGACGCGAATCGGTACTGGCGGGTATTTTGGCTGCGGGCTCGGTGGTTGCGGTGTGGGCGAGTTACTCGCGCAGCGCCGCTTTGGCTGCCGCAGCTGCAGTAGGGTTGGTGCTACTTGTGACGTATGGCCGAAAGATTCCAAAGCTCGTATGGTTCGCAGTCCTGGCGGGCACCTTGGTACTTGCGGGCAGCCTGGTTGTGCTTCGTGATACGCAGTTTGTATCGCAGGTGATCTTGCACGAGGATCCGCACGAAGGAAATGACGTGAACTCGAATGATGGTCATGCTGAGTCACTGGTAGATGGTGCGAGGCGTATGGCAACGCAGCCGCTTGGCGCGGGGATAGGCAGCACCGGATCGGCATCACTGCTGACAGATGAGCCGGTTATTATTGAAAACCAATACTTATTTGTGGCCCATGAAACAGGCTGGATTGGCTTTGTGCTCTTTATCATTATTAATTACGTGGTGTTGAAGCGACTCTGGTTGCGACGCACGCAGTGGCTGGCGCTGGGGGTATTTGCCTCAGGAATTGGGCTAGCGATCGCCGCACTCTTCCTGCCGGTTTGGGTAGACGACACCGTTTCGATTATTTGGTGGGGGCTGGCCGCAATTGCATTAGCGATTCCTGTTGCGAAGCAGGTGAAACGTAAGAGAGTGAAAGAATCATGAGCGACCGTCAAACAAAGAAACAACGCGAACTCCTTTTATTCGTTGATCGATTTATTAAAGAACATGGCTATGGCCCAAGCTACCGCGAAGTGATGGCGGGGATGGGATATAAGTCGGTTTCAACCGTAGCAGTGCATATTGACGGCCTGATTGCGAAAGGATATTTACGCAAACGCGATAACTCGGCACGCTCACTTGAGGTGGTGTCGTCGGAGTATAAGGCTGGGTCAGGCCCAGCGCAGGCAAGCGCCGGAGGAACGGCAAAAGAAAAGTGGTTGGTTGAAGCTATTGAGGCACGGTTTACGCAGTATAAAGACGGTCCAACACCGCAACTACTTGATGAACTCTATGTCCTTATCGGTGCCCTGAAGGTGCTTGGGTTTGATGGGGCATATGAAGCTATGCGTTCAAAGTTGGCAGACGTAACGCAACGCTAAATGTTGAGAACCCCACAACGGTCAGTTCTTGCTTAAGCTTTACTGTATCGGGTATAGTAAGGGTACAAAACTACCAAAAACAAAAAAAGGAATTCAAAATGAGGATATCGCAGAAAGCCAAATACGGTTTGGCAGTTCCGCTTTTCGTAGTTGCGTCGGTTGTAACGCAATTTACTCAAGTTATACCAACCTATGCTGCAACACTTACCTGGACGGGTAGTGGTGACGGCACAACATTTAGCGACGGCGCTAACTGGAGCACCGGCAACGCCCCTGTCAACGGTGATGCACTTACCTTCGGCGTAGCTGGCCTTTCAGCACAACGCGTCCTTGATAATGACATCTCTGGACTTACACTTGTGGGTATTACTTTCAGTGGAAACGCTGATAGCTACAATTCATACACCCTCCAAGGTGACCCTATTACTGTTTCTGGTGCGATCTCAAACACAACAACTGGTGCAAATGCCGACTACGCAACGCCAGTCATCCAAAACAACCTTGTTCTTAACGGCAACACGACCGTTGATGGTGTAAATATCGGTACTACCGGTACAACGCTGAACCTTCAGTCACACAACCTTACTATTTCTGGTAGCCAGGGCTGTGGCCAAACACTTTACAGCAACCTCACTGGTTCTGGTCAGCTGCAGCTTAACGCAGATGGCGTAAACGTTCGCGGTACGAACGGCAGCGGCTACACCGGGGCAATCATCGTGGCAGGTAAGGCGTACTTTGCGCCGACTGCATTTGGTTCTGCGGCATCAGCGACAACCGTTTCTGGTTCTGGTGAGCTCGCCGTAGTACACGGTTCAGACGCAACAATTACTGAACCTCTTAACTTCAGCGGTTCTGGATCATTTGGTTCGCACCAAAACTTCTATGGCTGTGCTGGTGGAAGTGGTTCTGCCGTAAAGCTTACAACAACAGGGGAAGTTCGTCTTACGAGTAATTTCATCTACAACGGATACAATAACTTCGTTGTCGGCGGAACTTACACAACAAACGGCTTTAGCTTCACTGTTGCTGGTGGTTCAAACGGTACCCTTACCCTTCCTGGCGGCGAAGTAAGTGCCCCTGAAGAAACGATTCCACTCGATGGCACTTCATCAACCTACGTAAACGTTGGAAACAAGCAGACTGCAGTACTGAACGGAACTCGTGATGGTATTGGCGTCCTGAGCGGCGGAATCATTAAGGGAACCGGAACCGCAACGACCCTCTCTGTCGATGACGGTGCGATTGTTGCCCCTGGTAACTCACCAGGTACCCTTACTGTTCTTGAATCACTAACGCTTAGCGGTACCTACCAAGCTGAACTCCTTAACAGTACAACCTACGACAAGCTTGCTGTTGGTGAGAACTACAGCGGTGGCGGCAACGCAGTCTTCCTTAACGCTGGTGCAACTCTCGACGTAGTCCTCTACGACGGCTGGAGCATTACCCAAGGCGACACCTTTACTATCATCGATAACCTCAGCTCAACTGCGGTAACCGGAACCTTCGAAGGTATTGCAGAAGGTACCCAAATTGTTGTTGACGGTATTACCTTCAGCGTGAGCTACGTAGGTGGCGACGGCAACGACGTTGTTCTTACTGCCCTTAACACCGGTACCGACCCAGGCACTCCAAACACTGGTGTTCAACGCTTCATCGCAAGCAACCCAATTGTTCTTGCTGTACTCGGTCTTGTATCTGCTGGTCTTCTGATCGCAATCGCGCTTCGTCGCAAAAGCACCCGATAACAGTAGTCATAGAAAATAAGCGTAAGCGGGTCTTTGATAGGCCCGCTTACTCGGTTAGAATAGGATAAGATGCAAACCATGCCATCCCCAGGAAGCCAACGAGGATCCATCCGCCCGCCCGCACGTGATACGGGTGTTGCCCCACGTCCCGTAGGGCCTCCGGTGCGCCGTCCGGGTTCGATGGACGGGGTGGTAAAGGTTGCGAAGACTGAGGTTGTGCCGGTTGTAGCACCTCCCACGCCCGCGCCTACTGTAGCGCCGGCTCCGGCCGCTCCTGTGCTTTCCGAGGCAGCCCCGACTCCAGCAAAAGAGGCGCCGTCGCTTGAGTCGAAGCTTGAAGCTGAGCTCGCAAAGCCTGCCGAGGTCAAGCTTGATCGAAAGGCGAGGCGTGCCCAGAAACGTGCCGCTAAGCAGGAAGCCCAAGGGCCAATGGGAAATGGGCGACGGTTTGAACGGAAACGATTCTTCTTGATTGCAATTGCGATAATTGTGCTGCTTGTTACCGCGTACATTGCGTATGACACGTGGATGGCGAATAACCGCGCCCAGGCA
Organism: uncultured Candidatus Saccharibacteria bacterium; assembly: GCA_946480535.1. The sequence goes on from CAMLKA010000033.1 coordinate 8,046, forward strand.
GTGCTGACCAACCAGGCCAACGCTTCGACGAACCCTTCAGATTGGGCGAAAGAAGATGAGGGCCAAGACGAAAGCGAGCCACAGGCGAATGCGCTTGATAGCTATGTTGTTGAAGCGAGTATGCCACGAGCGCTGTATATCGATAAGCTCGATGTTACGGCCCGAGTGATGCCGATGTCGGTGAATACCGATGGCAGCATTCAAGCGCCAAAGAATATCTTTGATTCCGGTTGGTATAACGGCAGCGTAAAGCCAGGTGAGACAGGGGCGATGTTTATTGATGGTCATGCCTCGGGGCCAACGCGACAGGGCTTATTTGCTTACCTAGATACGCTTACTGAAGGCGATGAGCTTCAGGTGGAAAAGGGAGACGGCGAGAAACTGACCTACCGCGTGGTGCACGTTGAGACCGTTCCATTGAGTGACGTTGATATGCGAAAAGTGTTGTTGCCGTATGAAAATGCCTCGAAAGCACTGAATTTGATGACCTGTACGGGAAAGTGGCTGCCACTTGAGAAAACCTATGACCACCGCGTGATCGTGTACACCGAGCAAGTTTAAGACTATTTAAAACGCGAGCGGTATAATAGGGAAAGCATGAGACACGAAAACGAACATCTGTCATCGGCGCGGTTGCGTACGCGTAGGGAGCGATATCGTTCTTCGAGGCGGCCTCGTTCCAAGGTGTACGCGCGCTTCCTTGGAAGCCGTAAGCGGCTGATTATTACTGCTCTTGTGGTGCTGTTGGTGCCTATTGTGTTGGTCCAGCTTTTTTGGTCGACAACTTCCCTACTACCAAACACGTATGTTGGTTCGGTGAACCTCAGTACTATGGATAAACCCGAGGCGGCTGAAAAGCTCAATAAAGCCTACGCTGAAACAGTAGCGCCGGTGTATTTTAGCGATAGCGATGAAGTGGTGGTTGAGCCCACCTTAAGCCAGCTTGGGTATACCGTCGATAACGCCGAGCGTGTTGACCAGTATTCATATCCGTTTGTTGCGCGCCTGGTGCCGTATTCGCTGTTTTTCTATTCAGTATTTATGGGAAAGGGCGAGCCTGAAGTTTCACGCGATAGCGAATCGTTTAGCCAGTATGTTGAAGCGCGGTTTGGGGCGGATTGTGAGTTTGAACCTCAGAATGGTACCATTGCGATTCGCGACGGCGAGCTGAAGGTGATTGATGCCAGCCGTGGCGGATCGTGTGAATTTAATGAGCTCAAAAGCGCGCTTGAGAAAGTAAGCGCCCGTCTTGATCAGCCGAAGATTGAAATTGACGGCACTTCAACGGCGCCTGAGATCTCTACGAAGATGGCAGAGGAAGAGTACGACCGCCTTATGAAAGAACTGGGTGACGGCGTTGCGCTTAAGGTGCAAGATAAAACCGAAACGATTTTCAAGGATGACCTGAAGCAGTGGATTGAATACTCGGTGAAAGACGGCAAGCTGTCGCTAGGTATTGCCGGTGACGCGGCGGCCCCATGGCTTGAAGAAAAGTACCGCGAGAAGTTTACGTTTGACGCGGGGACAACCGTTGTGACGCTGAAAGACTACAAGGAATCGTCGCGCGAATCGGGAAAGAACGGTAGTTCACTGAACACCGGTGCAACCATCGAGCAACTCACGAAAGACCTGCGCGGTGAGCAAGACGAATCAACACTGATGATTGATACCATTCAACCGAACATTGAATATACGCGCACCTATAGCCCAAGCGACGCCAAGCTTTCAGCGGTTATGAAAGACTATGCCGAATCACACGCCGGCGTGTATGGAGTGAAGATGGTAGAACTGTCGGGTGACCGCCGCAACGCTTCGTACAATGCAACGAAGGTATTTACAACCGCCAGCACCTACAAAATGTTCGTCGCTTACAGTGTACTGCTTCGTATTGAAAGCGGTGAATGGAGCTGGGATATGCCGAGCTACGGCGGGCTCAGCGTTTCAACCTGTTTCGACCGTATGTTGAAGCTTTCGAACAACGAGTGCGCCGTGTGGTTCTTGCTCGATATCAGCTACGCTACCGTGACCGCTGAAGCGCACGCCCTTGGCGCAACCAACACTAACTTCAACCGCAGTACCGGCATTAGCTCCACCGCCGAAGATGAAGCGCACTTCTTGAGCCTGCTCTATACCGGCCAGATGCTCCGTGAACAATCCAGCCGCGACCGGTTCATCTCAACTATGAAGGGGAATGTCTACGTTGCCGGAATCCCAACTGGCATTCCAAACGCCACCATTGCCGACAAGGTGGGCTTCCTGGATGGATTGCTGCACGACGCAGCAATTGTGTACAGCCCGAAGGGCGATTACGTACTGATTGTCATGACCGATAATGCCAGCTGGGCCAACATCGCCGAGCTCGCCGGCGAAATCGAAGCCGCTCGTTAGGTATTGACTACCTCTGGTGAGAACGTTATAATAACCCAAGCTCCGTATGTTATATCGGAATTCGCCCGGCCCCGCGCCGAGCACGAATATTCCGGCGTAGCTCAGTGGTAGAGCAAGAAGCTGTTAACTTCGAGGTCGCTGGTTCGAGTCCAGCCGCCGGAGCCAA
>CAMLKA010000034.1 GCA_946480535.1 uncultured Candidatus Saccharibacteria bacterium
TATATGACGAAGAACGAAATTATCCAACAATTAACACAAACATATCAAGGAAGTCCGTACATTATTACCGAGACGAAAAAGGGCTTTGACGTTGATATTAATGTTGCCGACATGGACTGGCTGACAGTGTTTTACCAGAATAAGCTTTCGGTAAAAGTGAAGCTATTTGTCCAGATTGATGAAGCTAAGAAAGGATATTCAGTAGGGCAGAGCATCAATCGCATGGAGTGGAACGGTGGCGTTGGTACAAATGGTGTGCCGTCTTTTAACGCTTCGCTTTCAACCTTTAAAGGGTCTGTAAACATGAAGCGGCTTGAGCTTCAGGGTGGACTCCACAAGGGCGGCGGGGCCTTCAAGGGCTATACACTTGATACAGCGGAGATGGTTTCTCCGGTTGTTGAAGTCTTTGAAAAGAACGGCTATACGCGAAAAATGGACAGCATGACAAAAGTTGGTGTTTGGTTTGCAATTGGTGGAATTATTATCGCACTTCTCGCTGTTGCCATCCCGTTACTATTTATGCCTCGTTAGGAATTGTATGAGCCAAGAAATTCAATCACTGAAAGAATACCAAGAGCTTATTGGAAAGCTCGTTGTTGAACGTGGCTTCGATGAAGAAACGGTGTCGGAAGTATTTACCTTACTTGTTGAAGAGGTTGGTGAGCTTGCCAAAGCGATTCGCAAGAAAAACGGACAGAAGGTTGATATTTCACGTCGTCAGCATGATATTGAAGAAGAAGCAGCCGATGTATTCTGGCTGCTTCTTGATCTTTGTAATCGCCTCGATATTGATTTGGCGAAAGCCTTTGCCGCAAAAGAAGCAAAGAACGCCACTCGCGTTTGGCAATAGTTTTTAGTGGTCGTGTTCGGCAGCTTCGGCTTCTGCCTTGGTGACGTGAACGGTGCCGTGTGGGTGCTCGGCTGGCGCGTAAATTGAGTACAGCTTTAGCGGCTCAGTGCCGGTGTTAATAATATTGTGCCAAACGCCCGCTGGCACAAAGATGGCGTAATCATCTTCTGCATCCCAGCTTTCAAGTTCGGTCTCGGTTGGTCCCATTTCCACACGGGCCGTACCAGCTTCAATGCGAAGGAATTGGTCGTGGTCTTCGTGTACCTCAAGGCCGATGTCATCACCTGGCTCGATTGCCATGAGTGTCATTTGTAGGTTGCTGCCCGTCCAGGCAGCGGTGCGGAAGTTGGTATTTGAAACGGTTAGTTCCTCAATAACAACAACGTAGGGGTTAGGTCCGTGATCTTGCATGTCATTCCTCCTTATTGCTATATATCTATTATAGCCCAGCTGTTTGGTATAATTACAGATACGCGCTACCGTTTTAGCGCAGGTATGCCCCGGTAGCTCAGTTGGATAGAGCAGAGGACTTCTAAGCCTAAGGTCGCTGGTTCAAATCCAGCCCGGGGTACCACGTAGTTTATGAGAGGCAACTCTATAAGTGGGATATGAAATATGGAATTATTTGATTTAGTTGATAAAAACGACACCGTCATAGGCGTGACTCATAAGCAAAAAGCCCATACGGATGGAGATATTCACCGGGTAGCAGCGGTATACGTATTCGATAGCCAGGGCAGGCTTTATGTTCAGGTTCACAAAAAGAGTGGCGGACTTTTAGATCACTCAATCGGCGGACATATCATGCAAGGTGAAAGCTACGCTGACGGCGCGGCTCGCGAGGCTTCCGAAGAGTTGGGAATTACACAGCCACTCGAAGAGGTGAGTGTTTTCTACTCAGACGAAGGCCCTACTATGCAACATATGTTTGGACTGTATAGCTGCGTTGCCGATCCTGAATGGGAGTTTGTGCCGAACGATGAAGTAGGCGAGATTATCCCAATGACTCTTGAGGACATTAGGGTACTTATGGAGAGTGATCCACGGAAATTCACGGGCGGATTTATTAATACAATGCGAGAGTATTCACGTTTAAAAACCGGTGAGTAACGGCGTTTTAAGACTCGTTCGGAACAATCAATAGGTCGACAACTTCCTCTATGAGGCCTGTCTCATCTTCGGTGGGAGAGTCTGCTTCTGTATCACTAGGTGGTTGAGGTGTGGCTGGAGCGGGCTCTTGTGTCTCCTCGGCTGGAGTGGTTGGCTGAGTCGCTGCAGGTGATTGCTCTGCGGGAGTATTTGTTTGCGGAGATGAAGATTGCGCACGGTGAGAAGTGGCTGTCCAAGAGGCGTCAGCTTGTGAAGATCCTTGACTCGCTTCTGGCGCTGGGTCTTCGGTTGCCGCTGGCTGAGAGCTGGTTGGCTGCTCGTCATTCTGAGCGACTTCACTTGCCTCCTTTTGTTGCCAGGGAGTATTAGCAAGTATGTGGTTGAGGTTGGCGTGATTACTGGCAAGAAGTGTGACGGCGAGTGCGAAGCTACCAATAAACGCTGCCCCACCATATATAAGTTTTCGTTTCGGATATCGTTTTTTTATCATCAACATTAGATTTCTCCTTTGTTTACGAATTGACGTTATCCCACCTATATCTATTATACAATGTTATTTACTATCAATAAAATTTGTGGTATAAAGCTTATGCTTATATTCTTGCGCTGATTCTTGTGAAAAAGAGGGAAGTGCTAAAATAGAACTATAACCTAACGGGAGGATGTGTATGCAAGAAACACAGCAAACGACAGAGGTGAAGGAATCAGCAACAGATGTCGATGGAGCTCAAGTGGAGCAGCGCACTGTCAGCAAAGTAGAGCGCACACCGGGGGTGATTATGGCGCAGCGAATCATCTGGTTCGTGGTTGGTTTAATCAATATTCTGCTCGCCACTCGTTTTGTCTTACTACTTTTAGGGGCAAACCTTGACGCCGGGTTTGTCGAGTTTATTTATACGATCACAAACCCGCTCGTCGCACCATTTGTTGGAATCTTTGGAACGCCAACCTACGGTCAGTTTATGTTTGACTGGAGTAGCCTGCTGGCGATTATTGTCTACTCATTGATTGCATGGGGTATTGTGAAGGCCATGACGCTCTCTCGCCCGCAAGACGAAATCTAGATTGTGCTTATGTTTGCCGTTGCGGAAGGTGTGTATGATACTACAAGTATGAAGTATCAACGATTCAGTGCGCCGCACGTCGATACGTTTCAGCCCGACCAGGTTGAGGAGTATATTGCGGCCGCTCAAGGCCATTACACTGACACCTACCGCTACCACAACTGGAGCCATGCCGTTTCCGTTATGGAAGGTGTGGACACAATCGCTGATAAACTCGAGGCTCAGGGTATTAAGATTGCGCGTAACACGCTGCGTATTGCCGCTGCGTGGCATGACGCTGGGTATCACAGGAATCATGCGGCTCTCGACTTCTCAACAAAAGAGGAATACTCAGCGGCGCTCCTGGGAGACTACCTCCAGGATAAGCCAGTAACTAATCTGCAGCGAAACTTAATGCAGACGGCCATCATTGCTACCTGGCACCACCATGCAGAACTGCGTACGCCTCCGCAGATTATTCTTCACCGTGCCGACATTGCGAACATTGGTGGGCCGGCTGACGCTTTTATTGAAAACAATATATTGTTACTTCAAGAAGCGCGCCACAAAGGTGTGTATCCTTCTTGGAGGCAACATCTTGCACAGACCGATTCTTTTGTTCGCCTGCTCGTTGCTGAACATGATTACGAGTCGCTCCTTCAAGATGTGCAACCAAATGATCCTACGGTAGATGTTTATGATGAGCCGTTTGGTGTTGCTGCACTGAGGAATCTCGACGCACTCCATGGCATAGATGAACCAAAGGGAAGGTAGAATATGGAATATCAAAAAAATGAAGAAGTAAGTGCGCTCGAGCAGCTAAAAGCTCTCGGCCTCCCAGAAGGCCAGTTTATGGTAATGGGGAGTGGTATTTTAGATGCGCTAGGAATTCGCCAAGCCGGCGACGCTGATGTCGTTGTGAGCGCGGCGGTTTACGCGCAGCTGCAGGAAATGGGTTGGCAGGAGCGAATTTTTCGCAGTGGCGATATCGAGCAGCTTGGTCTCGAGGAAGGTCCGTTCCAGGTGTTTCAAGATTGGACGGATGATGACGGTGTTCGTAAGCCTTTCGAACTTTTGGTGCAGGATGCCGATGTTGTTGATGGTGTTGCCTATAACTCACTCGACAAACTCTACAATTACAAGGTGCGACGTGGACTTGATAAGGACTTAAAAGACCTCGAACGTATCGATGAATATCGCGCAAGCAAAGAGGCCGTCTAAGCGGCCTCTTTTTGATAGTCCCTTTTACTAAGGCTGGGTACTTGGCTGTACCTGAACATTTTCAGGGGCGTCGACATTAATCGTTTCGGTGCTGCCGCCATTAAACATATTTGCTCCGCCAAAAACGAAGAATAGAATAATCAGCACTGCAATAACGATAAGTGCAATCAGCCAGCCATACGATGAGTTACGGCGATCACCTTCTACTACAACTGTGTCTCGTTCTCGTTCTACCATATCGTTTCTCCTTTATCTTACTGATAGCTACATTATAAAAAACCTTTTTTTGCGTGTATGTTAAATATCTCACAGCCTTCGCGTATTAGTCTGTTGATAATAAGACATACAAAAGGAGAAGGTATGAGAAAAACGCAGCAACATCGAAAAGCGAACGTAGATCGGTTGGAGAAGAAGTACGTTAAAAGAGTACAGCTCCACGCATTTAAACGAGAAAATAAGACGATCAAGCAGGAATTGCATGCAATGCAGGGGATGAACCTTGGTCGACTTCAGGATGGTGACTCTGGTTTCTTTGAAATGCCCGATTACCGTGCAGCTTATTCATAGAACCCTTGCACCTGTGGTTCTATAAAAGACTTCGCCCTCCGCGGAGTCTTTTCTGTATACTAAGGAAAGTAAATAAGTGGGGGATACATGGAGCAAAAACCGAAATTACAGCCAGCTATTGCGGCACTGATTGTTATTGTACTTGTGGGAATTGTGGCGTCGGTTGCAATTGTGGTTGCAAATAATTCAAATGGCGACAAGACCACTTCAACCACCGAGGAATTTAATCATGAGACGCACCAGCACGCTCCGAGTGATGATCCAACCGTCGATTCAACAGATATATCAGAATATAAAGATGGTACCTATTCTGCAACGGGCACCTACTTGTCTCCTGGCGGCCGAGAATCAATTGAGCTGACCGTCACCATTAAAGACGGTGTTATTACTGACACGTCACTCGTAAAGAATGCAACGAGCACCGAAGCGAAAGAATACCAGGGCCATTTTGAACACTCGTACAAAGAACTTGTTATAGGGAAGAAGGTGAACGGACTTTCACTTACCCGTGTTGCCGGCTCATCACTGACGTCTGGCGGATTTAATGAAGCGCTCGATGAAATCCGAGACGACGCCCGCGCTTAATTGGCAGTTTGAAGCAATTGGCACGCAGTGGGAAATTGTTTCGAGTGACGCGCTGACGGAACGTGTAAGACAGGGCGTTCTTGAGCTTATTGAGAAGTTTGACATGGCGTATTCGCGCTTTCGCTCCGATTCGCTCGTTTCGAAGTTAGCAAATGAGGGTGGCACTGTGCTGTTTCCGGAAAGTGCCGCAAAAATCTTTGCCGTTTACGATGACCTATTTCGTTTAACAGATGCTAAAGTTACCCCTTTGGTTGGCGATGCGCTCGTAGCGGCAGGGTACGACCAGGCATATTCCTTAAAACCACAAGCAGCCCCTGCGTCGACGCTGAACTACGAAGAGGCCGTTGTGCGAAAGGGCAGAGAAGTGACCGTGACACAGCCCACCTGGATTGATATTGGCGCCGTGGGAAAGGGATACCTTGTTGATGAGGTGACGGAGTTTCTTGTACATTCCGGTCATACGGATTTTGTGGTTGATGCGAGTGGGGATATGCGCGTTGTCGGTGAGCGGCGCGAAAAGGTAGGGCTTGAAAATCCTCATGATTTAACTGAGGTAATTGGCGCTGTTGAAGTTACAAATGCTGCGTTGTGCGCGTCGGCAATTAATAGGCGAGCATGGGGAGATTGGCATCATGTTATCGACCCAACGACCAGTCTTCCGACCAAAGATGTTGTGGCGACGTGGGTGATAGCCGATTCGGCAATGATTGCCGATGGGCTTGCCACTTCCCTTTTCTTTACCGACCCAAAAAAGCTTGCATCAACGTATAATTATGAATATATACGATTGAATGCAGACGGCAGCGTTGAATATTCGGAGTATTTTGCTAAAGGAGTGTTTTTGTGAAGTTTTTAGAGTTTATCAATCAGCTTGCGCGGCCAATTTCAATGTACAAAGGGTTACTGCTTGGGCTTAGCGGCATATGGCTCGTAGCACTTCTTTTGTCTTTTGCGGGGTCGCTGAGTTTCTCGCCTATTGCGCTCGTCGCAAGCTCAGTCGTGTTGATTGCCTCAACGGCACTTGCAAGCCTCTTGTGTGGATGGCTTTTTGGGGTAAAGTCGCAGCTCGACTCATCATTTATCACGGGGCTGATTCTTGTATTTATTTTCACGCCAACCGCTGACGCCTCGCTACTTATTATGCTCGCGTTTGTCGGCCTTGTTGCTGGTGTTTCAAAATATGTCGTTACTTTCCGTGGGCGCCATATCTTTAACCCAGCTGCGTTTGCGGCGGTTGTCATTGGACTTACGGGTCTTGGTGCGGCTTCATGGTGGGTCGCAACCCCAGCTCTCACGCCAATAGTTTTCCTGGTGGGGTTGATAGCGGTATATCAAAGTAAGCGGTACGTTGTACCCGGAATATTTCTTGCCATAACAATTCCTGTACTGCTTATTCAGTTCCTTGCCTATGGTGCGACATTCGAGCAAAGCCTCTGGTTGCTTATGTCATGGCCAATCTTATTCCTTGCGGGTATTATGCTCACTGAGCCGCTGACATTACCTCCGCGTAAGTGGCAAATGTGTATTGTTGCGGCGGTTGTTGCGGTCGCCTTTTTGATACCCCTCAAGGTTGGATCATTCCAGATGACGCCTGCACTCGCTCTTCTTATCGGCAACATTGTAGCGGCGATATTTGCTGCTCGCCAGGCAATCACCTTGGTGTTGAAAAAGCGCACCGCACTTACTCCAACCACCGACGAGTTTATATTTGAAACAAGTGTACCGCTTCATTACGAACCCGGCCAGTATATGGAAGTGATGCTCCCTCACAAGCGGATGGATTTCCGAGGAGCTCGCCGACGCTTTAGTCTTACGGCAGTGCCTGGTACAAAACAGGCCTCGTTTGGCATTAAGTTTTATGAACCATCGAGCAGTTTCAAGCGTACGTTGAAGGCTTTGGGTGAAGGGGCGTCAATGCGCGCGGTGAATGTAGAGGGTGACTTTGTCCTTCCTCGTGACACAACTCGTCCGCTTCTATTTATCGCAGGAGGTATCGGGATTACTCCATTCATTAGTCACCTTCGCTCGCTACAATCTGATTCGAAGTCGCGAGATATTGAGCTCATCTATGCAGTGAGCAGCCCTGAGGAAATTGCCTACAAAGACGTATTGGTAAAGTCGGGTATTCGCGTGTTGATTGTGTCACCTAAAAAACCAGAGCAACTGCCGAAGCACTGGTCATTTAGTAAGAGCACGCGTATCGACTATGATGCATTTGAGACACTCGTGCCAGACACAGCAGAGCGCTGGGCCTATATTTCAGGTCCAACGCCGTTTGTGCAGTATGGCAAGAGTCGTCTTCGCAAGCTCGGCGTAAAGAGCGTAAAGACCGATTACTTTGCCGGATATTAGTGCTATTACTCGGTGATGTCGCGGATAACGGTGATGTTTGCACCAAGGCTGTTAAGGCGCTGCGCGAGATCTTCGTAGCCACGGTTAATCGAGTAGACGTTACGAAGGATTGAAGTTCCCGGTGCGGCGAGCATACCAAGAAGAATGACGACCGCTGGGCGAAGCGCTGGCGGGGTGATAATCTCGGCCGGCTTCCATTTCGTAGGGCCTTCAACGTAGAGGCGGTGCGGGTCGACGAGTTCAACCTTGGCATTGAGCTTTGTAAGTTCGGTCAGGTAGATGGCGCGATTTTCGTATACCCAGTCGTGAATCAGGGTGCGACCCTTGGCGGTAGCGGCGATGAGTGCGAAGAACGGTAAGTTGTCGATGTTTAGGCCAGGGAATGGCATCGGGTGAATCTTGTCGACAGATGAAACAAGCTCGCTCACCTTTGTGGTGATGTCAACGAGGCGTGTCTTGCCGTTTAGGGCGGTGTATTCGTCTGAAAGTTCATACTGGAAGCCCATGTTTTCGAGGAATTTGAGGTCGATTTCAAGGAATTCGATTGGGGCGCGTTCAATGGTAATTTCAGATTTGGTGACAATTGCAGCGGCGATAAAGCTCATTGCTTCAATCGGGTCTTCGGCAGGTGCATATTCAACATTCTTGTTGATGTCGCGGAGGCCATGCACGGTGAGGGTGGTGCTGCCGATACCATCGATTTGCACGCCAAGCTTCTCAAGGTAGAAACAGAGGTCTTGTACCATGTAGTTCGGGCTGGCGTTACGGATGGTTGTAATGCCGTCGTTGAGAGCGGCTGCCATAAGAACGTTTTCCGTTACGGTGTCGCCACGCTCGGAAAGGACAATTGCACGCTCTGGCTTAAGGGTGTCGATACTTGCCTTGTAGCGACTGGTGGTTGTCTCGACTGTAAGACCGAATGGACGAAGGCCATCGAGGTGCGGTTCGACGGTACGCTCACCAAGGCTACAGCCACCGGCGAACGGAATTTCAAACGTACGGTACTGGTGGAGCAGTGGGCCGAGGAACATGATGATACTTCGGGTTCGCTTTGCAGCATCAACATCCATCTCTTCAAGCTTGAGCTTGGCAGGAGGAGTAATTTCAAGGTCATTGCCATTAAACCAGCGAGTCTTTACGCCGATACTATTAAGAACTTCAATAATACGATTTACCTCTTCAATGCGGGCAACGCTGCGAAGGGTAGTGGTGCCGCGGTTCAGAAGGGAAGCACAAAGGAGTGCAACGGCGGCATTTTTGCTGGTTTTGGTCACAATACGACCAGAGAGTTGATGACCACCTTCCACGCGTAGGTTGACCGAACCAGGCTGGTTTACTGAAACAATCTGACTTGAGAGGACGTCGCTAATACGTGCGAGCATATCAAGACTGATATTTTGTCCGCCCTTTTCGATGCGGTTAATCGCACTCTGACTTGTACCGAGAGCTTTGGCCAAATCGGTTTGTGTCATCCCTCGGGATTGACGTGTTTCTTGAATTAAGGTTCCTATTTTGGTGGCGTAGTTCTTTGAATCCATAAAGATTATGATATGTCATATTTGATATAGAGTCAAGTCATCAATCTGTACTATAATGAGGGTAACAGGAGAAAAAATGGCAGATACACGACCTATAATTCAACACGATGATGCTGTTGCGAAATTAATCGCTGGCGAAGAAGCGCGTCAGCGAACAGTGATTGAGCTTATTCCGAGCGAAAATTACGTGAGTGACGATGTTTTAACCGCCCTCGGAAGCGTTTTCACCAATAAATACTCTGAAGGCTATCCGGGAAAACGATATTACGGTGGACAAGAGTTTACCGACCCGCTTGAGCAACTTGCAATCGATCGTGCAAAAGAGCTCTTTAGGGCTGACCATGCGAACATGCAGCCTCACTCTGGCGCGCCAGCAAACGAAGCGGTCTATAGTGCTTGGCTTGAGCCGGGTGACACCGTGCTTGCGATGGATCTCAGCCATGGCGGCCACTTAACACACGGAGCTCCCGTAACACGAAGTGCAAAGCTCTATAACTTTATTCGTTATAAGATGAAAAATGTTGAAACAGGCGAGATTGATTACGAAGAACTTCGCCAGCTCGCGCTCGAGCACCAGCCAAAGATTATCCTTGCTGGCTTTAGCGCCTACCCGGGCGAGCTCGATTACAAGAAGTTTGTTGAGATTGGCAACGAAGTTGGGGCGCTGCTTATGGCCGACATGGCGCACGTGGCTGGTTTGATTGCTGGTGGCGTTGCAGAGAACCCGCTCGATTATGGATTCCACGTCATGACGACAACCACCCACAAGACACTCCGTGGTCCTCGTGGTGGCATGATTTTGTCAAAGGGGATTGTCGGTAATCCGTTAAAAGCGCCCGAAAAGACAATCGAGAACATTCCAACGCTTATTGACCGTGCAGTATTCCCTGGTATGCAGGGTGGTCCGCATATGCACACTATCGCCGCTAAGGCTGTAACGCTCCATGAGGCCATGCAACCTGAATTTAAGGAATATGCCCAGCAAGTAGTGAAGAACGCTGCTGTGCTTGCTGAGGAGCTCCAGAAGGGCGGTTTGAAGCTTGTAGGTGGGGGAACAAAGAACCACCTTATTCTTGCGAATGTATATGAAAGTTTTGGTATTGATGGCAAGGAGGCTCAGGAGCGCCTTGAGGCTGTCGGCATTACACTGAATGCTAATTCGGTGCCTGATGACCCATTACCTCCATTTCGCCCGAGTGGTATTCGCCTTGGAACACCTGCGGTGACGACGCAGGGGATGAAAGAGGCGGATATGGTCGAGATTGCTGCGAAGATTCTTGAGACACTTCGA
>CAMLKA010000035.1 GCA_946480535.1 uncultured Candidatus Saccharibacteria bacterium
TCTTCCGGTGGAAGGAACCACGTCACACCACCAGTACCGCCGCGAGGAATAATGGTTACCTTGTGCACTGGGTCGCTGTCTGGGGCAACATGGCCAACCAATGCGTGACCCGCTTCGTGGTATGCGGTCATGAGTTTCTCTTCTTCGTTCATAACCTTCGTTTTACGCTCTGGACCAATTGCTACCTTTTCAAAAGCTTCGGTAATATCAGCGTTTGAGATTTTCTTGCTGCTACGGCGAGCGGCAATAATTGCAGCTTCGTTTGCAATGTTTGCAAGGTCGGCACCAGATGAACCGGCAGTCTTTGCGGCGAGTGCATCGATATTCACGTTGTCATCGGTTGGCTTATTCTTGAAGTGCACCTTCAAAATTGCTTCACGGTCTTTACGTTCTGGAAGGGTAATGTTTGTACGGCGGTCGAAACGGCCTGGACGAAGCAGTGCTGGGTCGAGCACGTCGGCACGGTTGGTTGCCGCAAGCACGATGACATTTGTACCGGTTTCAAAACCGTCCATTTCAACAAGAATCTGGTTAAGGGTTTGTTCACGTTCATCGTGACCGCCACCCATACCACTACCGCGGCGACGTCCAACAGCGTCAATTTCATCGATGAAGATAATCGCTGGAGCGTTCTTCTTTGCCTTTGCAAAGAGGTCGCGAACACGCGATGCACCAACACCAACGAACATTTCAACGAATTCTGAACCAGAAATGCTGAAGAATGGGACATTTGCCTCACCTGCAACAGCACGTGCGAGCATGGTCTTACCAGTACCTGGGCTACCAACGAGGAGGACACCCTTAGGAATCTTCGCACCAAGTGCTTCGTACTTTTTAGGGTGCTTGAGGAAGTCAACAACTTCTTCGAGGTCTTGCTTCGCCGCATCGTTACCAGCGATGTCGTCGAATACTACCTTCTTCTTGTCATCACCGTAAAGGATAGCCTTTGACTTGCCGAAACCGAGCGCTTGGTTATTTTGGCCCTGCGCCTGACGCATCATGAAGAGGAAGAACACCGCAATAAGAACAACTGGCACGATAATAATCGCGAGATTCCAAAGGATATCAGCAGTTGCTGATGGCGTCTTGTACTCGATTGTGACATCTGCGTCATCCTTGAGACCCTGCTCTTGAAGCGAACTGTTACTGTCTTTCACAGATTTTTCAGTTGGCTTGTCGCTTCCATCAGGAGTAATTGTGAGTTGGTTGCCCTCTACAACGATTTTTGAGATGTCACCGTTGTTCGCGCGGTTAATAACGTCAGAAATCGGAACTTGCTTGAGTGTTTCCTGACCGCCCGTAAGTGCGTAAATGATGAGCGCACCAAAAATAAGAATTGCCCAAAACAGGGTGATTCGCATAATAGTACTTGGTTTTTTCTTTGGTGAAGGTGCAGTAGATGCCATAAAAAATTATCTCTTCCTTTCGGGCGTTCTAAGAAACTAGGTATATCTCTATAATTATCCTACTAATTTTATCAGTTAGAAGCTAAATTGGCGAGTACTGAAATAGAGTCGAACGCCCTCACCTGCCTCAAAAGTCGTGTTTGGTTTTGCCACCTTAATGGCATGAAGCAGCCGTGCAAGTTGCGGACGTGTCAGCTTTCCCTTGGTCAGCTCGCGAAGACACTCGAGTGCCACTGCCGGCTGAACATGCGTAAAGAAATAACGACTATACCACGGGCCATCGCCAATAAGGTTTTTTACTTCACTGCGAATAGCGAGCTTTAAGGCCCTTTGGTGAGCATGAAGGGCGCGGAGCTCTCTCTTAGCGTCGCTCTCGATGGTTGGAGTTTTTCTGCGTAGCCGATTACGAAGATAGGCGTCACTGGCGTTTGTAGAATCTTCGCGCCAGGTAATATTTCGTTTCTGGGCATAATCGAGGAGCGTCGCTTTCTCCATATCAATGAGCGGGCGCGCCACACCAGAATCAAGCGCCGCAAGCCCACGCCAGCCAGTGCCTCGGGTCAAATTGATGGCAACCGTTTCAACCAGATCATCAAGATGATGCGCGGTGACAATCTGTGCGTCATGCTTCTTGGCAAGATGGCGAAGAAAGGCATAGCGCCGCTCACGAGCAAGTGCTTCGCTCGCCTTTGGGCCAAGTTCTTCTCGCCTGGTTTCGAACAAAAGCCCGTGCTGACCAGCGACGCTTCTCACAAATGAGGCGTCGTGATGAGAATCAGGACGAATGCCGTGATCAAAGTGAGCAACAATCAACTCGCCCGCCTGTGAGCGGACCATCATATCAAGAAGCACCATCGAGTCTACCCCACCACTGACTGCAACAATGTATTTCATGACTTCTGCAGCTTCTTGAGCTCCTCGACTACCGCTTCACCGTGCCCAAGTGGTGTCACGCGCCCATAGACTTTCACCACCTGACCTTCGGGGTTAATAATAAACGTCTTTCGTAAGATTCCTTCATGCCCAAACATTTTTTTACCCCACGCGCCATACGCGTTAATCACCTTTGCGTCGGCGTCGGTAAGTAAGGTGAAGTTGAGTGAGTATTTCGCCTTAAATTTCTCGTGGCTATTCGGTTCATCGCGGCTAATGCCGATAATTTCCGCGCCCATCTCCGCCAAGGTATCGCGCGCGTCTCGCAAGCTACATGCTTCGACGGTACATCCAGGCGTGTCATCGGCAGGATAAAAATACAGTACTACCCATTTTCCTCGGTAGTCTGAAAGCGAATGAGCCACACCACCACCGTCCTGCAGCGTAAACTCCGGAGCCTCGTACGGAACTTCTTTCATATATTTAAGTATAAGCTACTTTTTGAGTTGATATAATAGCTAACAATGTCCGAGTTGTCGAAGATTGTGAAAAAGGAAAAGTCAGAGCGCATTTTAACGTTTGACTTACTCCGTGGGTACTTCCTTTGTGTCATTCTCTTTAACCACCTTTACTTCTACCCTAATGGACTCGACGCACTCACCGGTCGAGGTATACTGTACGCGTCTACGGCTGAAGGTTTCTTTGTTGTGTCGGGAATCGTGCTGGGTATTGTTCGCGGGCGAAAACTCCTCCACCTGCCCTTTTGGACGGGAGCCAAACTCCTTTGGAAGCGAGCCCTACAACTCTACATCACGAGTATCGTCCTCACCTTCCTTTTCACCGTTATCGGTCAGCTCTTCATTGGTAATGCGGGCCTCAAGTGGGGTATTTATACCGACTGGAATAACTGGTGGGAACTCATCTGGCACACGGTGACACTCAGCTATACCTACGGCTGGGCAGACTTTCTGCGCCTTTATGCAATCTTCATTTTCTTTGCACCGTTCGCCTTGTGGTTCCTACGAAAAGGATGGTGGTACGTGGTCATCGCCATTAGCCTGACGGCGTGGTCGCTTTACCCCCTCATGCCACACAACTCAATCATGGCACAGCCGTTTAGCTGGCAGTTCATCTTCTTCGCTGGCTTCATTATTGGCTTCTACTGGAGCACCATCGTGGCAAAATGGCGCAGCCTTGCGGCAAAAACACGCAAAATCATCGGCTGGTCAGTGGTTGGCGCCTTTGCCTTAACTGCTATTACCTCAGCACTCCTCGTATTTGGATATGAAATTAGTGGTGCAGTCGGCTCACAACTCACCACGCTTCACCACCTCATCGAGAAAAACTTTGATAAAGACCAGCTGCCAATCCCTCGTATGATTCTTGGGGCGATATGGTTCTGGGGATTATTCTACCTATTCCGCCGCTTTGAATCGTGGATTATTAAATACTTTGGCTGGTTATTGCTGAGTTTTGGCATGAATTCGCTATACGTCTATACTATTTCAGCTTTCGTCGTGTTCTTTACACACCTGATTATCAACCCGCCAGGGCCGAATAGTCTTATTCTGAATCTTCTTATTTCACTCGGCGCACTGAGCATCGTCTACGTCGCCGTCCGAACCAAATTCTTGATGAAGATTATTCCCCGCTAACACGGTACTGCGTTGCTTTGTAGAGGGTATTCCCCGTAAGCTCGTCGTATGCGCCAACTGTTTGCAGCTTGACCCATGAATCGTCATTTGGCGACACTTCTGCGTCAGTGGTGTTGTCGAGATACCAAATAACTGGGTGCTCTTTTTCAAATGCAGCGAGGTCTTTAATTTTATTCATGTCGCTATATTCGAGCATATCGAGTGAGCTGTAGTAATAATCGGTATTCTTATCGATGAAGTAAATCGGGTGGTCGGCGGTTGCATATGGCGCAGCCTCGTAAAATACCCATGGTGACTTCGCAATAATCGGTGTTCCGGCAGGCGACGCTTCTTGTGCGGCACGAACCGCCTCACGGGTAAGGATGTGCATGTTCGAGTTCTTGTTAAAGTTGCCGTACTTATACACGTTTGTGATGCCGAAAATCATCATGCCAATCACAGCAAGTATTGGCAACGCTCGCCACACAAACTTCCATTTTTTAGTACCGACAATCAGAACGACGGCAAGGAAAATAGAAAGTGCGATGATCGCCGGAATCATATACCGCTCGACGAATGATGAGCGCAGCGGAGGGAGCGACGCGAAAAACAGAAGGATAGGGGGCGCCCATGCAAGTGAAGTAATAAGCAAGAATGAACCCTTACTCTTCGTGCCAAACGATTTATACACCTTTGGCAGCAGTATAATCACCGTAACGACGACCGCCATCATTACAAGGCTTAACCAGCCTTGTACCTGGCCATGTTCAAGATAGTAGAAGTAGTTTGTCAGATAGTTTGTTGGTGTATCAACCCCTACCGGACCAATCCAGAAACCATTCCCCTGTACGCCGCCAAGCTGCAGCGCCATAAATGGTAGCCATGGCAGGAAGAGGACAATAGCAATAGTGTAGGTAAGGATCCACGGTTTCGTGAAAAACTTTTTCATAAATTCTTTGAAAGAAATCTTCTTGCGCCAGGTTTGCGTAGCGCGCCATACCCAGTGTGCCAGCCATGCAAACGCAGTAAAGTAGTGCGTCCACATTCCCAGCGAAACAAGCACGCCGTACCAAATCCAATATTTCTTCTTGTTCGTTTCCGTCGCCTTCACTAACACGTACGTTGCGCTGAACACAATCAACGAAGCAAGTGTGTACATACGCGCTTCGTCGCTATAACGAATCAACATTGGTGAAAGAACGATAAAGATGAATGACAACCACGCTACTTGGCGACCAAACAATTTACGCGTTAGGAAGAAGGCAACAACGGCTGTTGCTGCGCCAAGAAGAATGCTTAATGATCGATACCCCAGTTCTGTCGTACCGAATAAGTCAGACCATGCTTTTAACACCCAGTAATAAAAAGGTGGGTGCACGTCAGTTGCCGTAAAGCGAGCAATATCCCAGTAGTTGAACTGAACGAGATACGCGCTGAAAGCCTCGTCAAACCAAATAGCCGCGCTTGATACATTGAGCAGTGTGACCGTTAGGAATACCGCGAGCCCTGCGATGATGACGATAAGGTCAGTTTTTGGATGTTTCTTAATATAGCTTGAAATTGAAGTGATAATTTTTTTCATAGATTGTCTTCATGATACCGCGAAGGGTGACGTTAGGGCAATGCTCTCATGCCCTGCTGAATTGCGGCTGAGCGCCCTGCTAGAGGCTAGTATTATCCCTCAAAGTGTTGTATACTACCCTAGTTGTCACGCTTCGGGGTGTGGCGCAGTTGATAGCGCGCTCGGTTTGGGACCGAGAGGTCGAAGGTTTGAGTCCTTTCACCCCGACCAATTTGATACACTCAAAGAGCATCCCTCGGGATGTTCTTTTATTACACTCTTGCTTGCAAATAGAGCCCCGATAGTGCATAACTATCAGAGGTTCCGTGTTCCCCATCTGAGGAGAAGAAATGACACAGTCCACCCAGGCACCCCAGGACAGGCCCCTCATCTATGGACTCACTCGTACCCAGATCGACGAGTTCCAAAGCCAGGAGCCGCTGGAAGTCAGCGTATTCATCGGCGGACGCGAGTTCCCGCTTCGAGGAATCGCGCTGCAGAACGGCGCCTCCCTACGAAGCGAACTCATCAGGGAGCGCGACGAGCTCGCCACGATCCTTCGGGAGCGTCCGGAGAGCGAACGGTGGGATGACGATGAGCCTCTCGAGGAGACGAAGCTGTTCCTCGCGGAACGACTCCTCTACCTGGACCACCTCATCACCGAAGTGACGAACCCGTCACGGCCGTAAGGCCACCAGCCCGCATCTCGCGGACAAGAAGAGCCCAACCCTCCAGTTGAGAGCCACTTGTCCGCTGTAGGTGCGGGCTCTTCTTATTTCTTAATGATATCGTGTACAAAATCGCGAAGTATGGGCACGATGCTTTCTTCAAACCAAGGGTTCTTTGCGCGCCACCTGAAATTTAAGGGGCTCGGGTGTACTAATGGGAAAAAGCCAGGCTGATATTCATAATACGAGCGCACGGTTTCTGTAAGATTCGCTTTCATTTGTTTGCCTAGATAATATTTCTGCGAATAGGCGCCAATCAAAATAATAAGTTCGACATTCGGCATCGCCGCCAGCAGCTTCGGATGCCACTTTTCTGCAAAGCCTTTTCGCGGCGGCAAGTCACCGTGTGCAGCTTTTCCAGGGTAATAAAAATCCATTGGAATGAGCGCAAAAATATCAGGGTTATAAAATTCCTCGTCAGAAACACCGAGCCATTTACGAAGTAAGATTCCACTCGCATCATTCCACGGTGTTAACGACGCTTGCGCCTTACTGCCCGGTGCCTGTCCAACAATAGCAACACGTGCGTTCGGCCCCGCCGTATACACCGGAACATACCCTTTTGCCGTCATGTCGGCATTCATTGGGTCATCCATAATTTCCTGAAATATTTGTTGGAAGCTTTCCATATTCTCATTATACTAAGACGCATAACTGAAAACGGATGACCTGCCTATGAAACTTACCCTCACCTCCCTTAACCTCCAAGGCTTTGAAGAATGGGAAACGCGAAAACCACTCATAATCGACTACCTATCGCGAGTCAGCCCCGATGTCGTCTTCTTCCAAGAAGCTGTCTTTTTGCCAGATGTCTCTCCACACAACCAGGCGCAGCTGCTCAACCAAGAACTTGGCTATCCGTATGAAATGAGCACCATTAGCCGCTTGCAAAAAGGCGTAGAGCACCCGGTATACCGCGAAGGCCTCGCGATTTTATCGAAATATGCAATCACCTCTTCAGATACTCTTATTCTGAAAAAAGATGACAGAGATGAACACAATCGTATTCTTCAGCTATTCGACGCGAAAGTTGGCGAGTCGATTCTTCGCCTCGCACATATTCACTTCTCCATTACCGACGATTTTGATTTCGCGACCCCGCACCTTGAAGAAACTCTCAACATATTAAAATCGCGCCATGAAAAGCGCATAATGATGGGTGATTTTAACCTGACAAACCTCGACGAAAGCAGCAACCTCTGGGGAGACGACTATCGTGCGTCAACAGAAGTCCCCTATATCTCTTTCCCGACATTGCCGTGGGGGCCAAAGTCGACCGATTACGCGCTCATTCCAAATGAATACACGTTTGATGTCATTGAAGTTTCAGAAGATGGACTCTCAGACCACCGCGCGTTGACGGTGGTCATCGATATCCCGGATACTATTTTGCAAACTCAATTGCACGAGTTTCGCGAATCACATTCACTTTAATCGTACCTGGGTACTGCATGGTGCTTTCAATCTTGTTGGCAATATCGCGAGCAAGTTTAATTGCCGTAAGGTCATCAACGTTTTCAGGACGAACAATCACGCGGACCTCACGACCGGCGCTAATCGCGTAGGCCTTATCAATACCCTTAAAGCTGTTCGCAACATTTTCAAGTTCACGCATACGCTCGGCAAAGTTTTCAGCGCTAATATTACGAGCGCCAGGACGCGCAGCAGAGAGTGCGTCACAGACACGAACCACTAACGCCTCGACAGTTGTTGCATCGATGTCATCGTGGTGCGCTTCAATGGCGTGCACAATTTCATCACTCATGCCGTACTTACGGGCGAGCTCTGCACCAATATGGTGGTGCTTGCCTTCTACCTTGTGCGTCACCGCCTTGCCCACGTCGTGAAGCAATGTTGCGGTCTTTGTGATACGAACGTCAGCGCCAATTTCTTCAGCAATCAGGCCAGCCATGTGCGCCATTTCGGTGCTGTGAAGCAACACGTTTTGGCCATAACTGGTGCGGAACTTCAGCTCACCAAGTAGGTGGAGCATTTCCTTTGGAATACCAATCACGCCCACTTCACGAGCCGCGTCTTCACCGGCACGCATGACTTCTTTTTCAATTTCCTTTTCGGCCTTTGCCACCACTTCTTCAATACGACCCGGGTGAATACGGCCATCCTTCATAAGCATTTCAAGGCTCAAGCGAGCAACTTGTCGACGGAGCGGGTCGAAGCTTGAAAGAATAATCATTCCAGGAGTGTCATCAACAAGGATGTCGACACCCGTTGCACGTTGCAGCGCCTGAATATTTCGACCTTCTTTACCAATAATACGACCCTTCATTTCGTCGTCAGTCAGCTTAATTGCAGTTACAGTGCGCTCTGCAGTTACTTCTGAGCTCATACGCTCCATAGCTGAAACAAGAATAAGTTGGGCTTGCTCTTCGGCAGTATCTTTGGCTTCATTTTGAAGCTTTGAAACAAGGCCGGTAAGGTCTTGCTTGATATCTCGCTCGGTCATTTCCATGAGCTTTTCAGCCGCTTCTTTTTTCTTAAGACCAGCGATTTTTTCGAGCTTTTCTTGCTGACGAGTACGGATTTCACGAATCTCGTTTTTAAGGTCTTCTACTTCGTCTTCCTGAGCACGAAGATTCTCGGCACGCTTGTCGAGTTCATCGAGCTTTTTATCGAGATTTACTTCACGTTCAGCCAGGCGGCTTTCGGTTTTTTCCCAAGTCTTACGACGGTCGGCCTCTTCTTTTTTAGCATCGTCCGCCAGCTTTAAGGCATCATCCTTCGCTTTTAAGACGATGTCGCTCGCCTTTGTCTTTGCATCGGCAATTAGTTGATCAGCTTTGTGCTTCCCTCCGGTACGCCGTTGTCGTTCATACGCGAAAGTTCCGCCAACGCCAGCAAGAACTCCGATGACTGCGGCGATTATTCCTTCTACCATATTGTTTCCTTCCTCTAGAGGACCCGGCCAAGTGTTCGTCTTGGCAAAATATAATCACAAGTTCTCTAGAATAGTTCAAAAATTGTTCAAAAGTCCGTTTTTCATAAGGTCAATGGACTTGCTTTTATTGTGCGCTAAAAAATAGGGCTTGGCAATGCCCAGGAGACACTATTTTTTCGGCTTTGTAATGTTTGCCTCACCACCATACTCAGGCAGAACAATTTCATCGTTCTCGCCCGCTTCAAGTCGCTTCACGCCCACTTGACGCCAATCATCACCTGTCGTTCCAACAATTGGTAGGCTATTTGCGTAGGCCAACGTATTAAAGACCGTAATACCGATTCGGAGCCCCGTAAAGCTTCCCGGACCTTTGTACACCACAAGACCCGATACATCTCCCCATGTTTTATTCTGAAAGCTAATTTCTTTTTCAAGAAATTCAAGCAGCCCTTTCGCAAGGCCGCGGCCAGCTTCCCAGGTTGAGTCGTAGCGCCAGTCATCTTCCATAAATGTCAGGCGGCACTGCGGAGTGGAAGTATCAAGTAACAAAATCATACACGCTCTCCTAGGGTATCTGAAATATCAATCTTGCGATCAGTTTCGGTTGGTGC
>CAMLKA010000036.1 GCA_946480535.1 uncultured Candidatus Saccharibacteria bacterium
CTATCGTTATACGCAGCCTCAATAAACGGCAGGAGCGCCTCCGGGTTCATTTCCTGTCCCCTTCCATGAGAAGCGTCGAAAAGAACAAATCCTATTTCACGCTCCCCAACGAGGCGCTTTAGTTTATCGAGCGCACTTTTCGGACCCTCTTCCATAGCATACCCGTGACACTGAACAATGGTTTGCATTCCCGTCGCAGCCATGGCGCGAAAAACATGCTGATATCGTTCCGGGTCAGTATCAAATCGCAAAAGGTCAATTTGAACCGCGTCAAGGTAGTCACGCATACGAGCGTTCAATTTCCCCATGAATGCACGCGGGTAGTCCGGGTCGTTCTCGATGAACTCAGGCTCGAGATACGTCTGCGCAATGTTATAGGTTTGCACGCGATGGTCAAGCGCCTTAATAATGTCATTCCCTACTGGATACCAGAGGGGTCCATATTTGTTTTCGACATCCTCATACTGGGGCTTATGTGTCGCTTTTACCCCAAGCGCAAGACGACGCGCGGTTGCATGAAGTTCATATTGTGCAACCTCAACTAATTCACGTTGCTGTTCGGGGCTTACGACCCCACTCACCCCTACATACGGCTGATTTCTGTGTACCATGAGAGTAGTATGAGGCTTTTGATTTTGATTTCAAAGCATAAGCGTTATTGATTTTTACAAACAAAAAACCGCCCCGAGTCGGAGCGGCTTTTGCATCGATCTGGTACTACTTGTTGGTACGCTTTTCGATGATTTCTTGTGCCACGTTTGGTGGTACTTCCTCATATTCGGCAAGCTCCATAGTTGAAGCTGCACGACCTTGGCTCATCGAACGAATGTCGTTCGTGTATCCAAAGAGGTTTGCAAGTGGAACGTAGGCACGAACCAGCTTAGCGCCACCAGGAATGTCTTCCATTGCGTCAATACGACCACGGCGAGAGTTAAGGTCACCGATGATGTCACCCATGAAGTCTTCTGGAGTTGAAACTTCCACCTTCATGACTGGCTCAAGGATAACTGGCTTCGCCTTTGGAATACCTTCCTTAACAGCAAGAACACCGGCAAGGTTGAAGGCAAGTTCGCTTGAGTCGACGTCGTGGTATGAACCATCGTAGAGGGTTGCCTTAACACCGATCATTGGGTAACCGGCAATCACACCACCTTCGAGTGTTTCCTTAATACCCTTTTGTACCGCTGGACGGTATTCAGCAGGGACAACACCACCCTTAATTTCATCACCCCACTCGAAGCCTTCACCAGACTCGGTTGGTTCGAAACGAATCCATACGTCACCGAACTGACCACGTCCACCAGATTGCTTCGCGTGCTTACCCTGTGCTTCAGCAACACCACGGATAGTTTCACGGAAGGCAACTTGAGGCTCACCAATGTTTGCTTCAACGTTAAATTCACGCTTCATACGGTCAACAAGGATGTCGAGGTGAAGCTCACCCATTCCTGACATAATTGTCTGGCCAGTTTCTTCGTCGGTGTGAATACGGAAGGTTGGGTCTTCTTCTGCGAGACGTTGCAACGCAATACCCATCTTTTCTTGGTCAGCTTTTGTCTTTGGTTCAACAGCAATCGATACAGGAGGTTCTGGGAATTCGATTGATTCAAGGACAATTGGGTTTGCAGGATCTGCAAGCGTGTGACCCGTAAAGGTGCTCTTAAGACCAACCACAGCAGCGATGTCACCAGCGCCCACTGAGTCGATTTCTTCACGCTTGTCGGCGTGCATACGAACAATACGTCCGATACGCTCTTTTTCACCAGTAGTGGTGTTAAGAACGTAGCTACCCGCAGTCAGCTTTCCTGAATACACACGGATGAAGATGAGACGTCCGACGAATGGGTCGGTTGCAATCTTAAAGGCGAGTGCAGAAAGTGGTTCGTTATCAGCAGGTTGGCGCTCAATAACATCGCCAGTCTTAGGGTTGGTACCTTGGATAGCTTCAACGTCGAGAGGCGAAGGAAGGAAGTCGTTTACGAGGTCAAGAACCTTCTCAACGATCACACCACGTCCGTCACCACCAGTAACGAGGAAGAAGTCACCGGCGAGAACACGCTTACGAAGTGCGCGCTTAAGCTCTTCAAGAGTAATTGAGTCTTCACCTTCTTCAAGGTAACGCTCGAAGAGTTCATCTTCAGCTTCAACAGCAGCTTCAACGAGGAGGCTACGTGCGTTTTTTGCCTTTTCAAGCATGTCAGCTGGGATTTCACCTTGAACAAGCTCCTTGTCGGTGTAGTCGTTGTAGGTGTATGCCTTCATATCAAGGAGGTCAACAAGACCGTTAATTTCCTTTTCAAATCCGATAGGAAGGTGAACAGGAAGCGCATGCTTAGAGAGACGGTTGTGAATTGTACCGAGAGACTTGTAGAAGTCACCACCGATTTGGTTAATCTTGTTGATGAAACAAATACGTGGCACGCCGTACTTGTTTGCTTGGCGCCATACAGTTTCGGTCTGAGCTTCAACACCCATCTTACCGTCGAAGACTGTCACTGCACCGTCGAGAACACGAAGTGAACGCTCAACCTCAGCGGTAAAGTCGATGTGACCTGGGGTGTCGATGATGTTGATCTTGTGACCCTTC
Source organism: uncultured Candidatus Saccharibacteria bacterium (assembly GCA_946480535.1). Next base: position 2,588 of record CAMLKA010000036.1, read on the forward strand.
CAGAAACATGTCACAGCTGCAGAGGTAATGGTAATTCCACGCTCTTTTTCTTGTGCCATCCAGTCGGTTGTTGCACTGTCGCCGTCAGCACCACGAACTTCACCAATCTTGTGGTTAATACCGGTACGGTACAGAATACCTTCGGTTGTCGTTGTCTTACCCGCGTCAATGTGGGCAATAATACCAATGTTTCGGTAGTCCTTTAGTGGGACATTCTGTTGAGCCATAGTCTCTCTCGTCTCTCTTTCGTTACTCCGGAGCGCGCCGCACCGGGGTTAATTATTTTTGGCCATAGAAAATAGCGCTTTAAGGCTATTATATCAGATTCTATTCTTTATCACCAGTGTCTGCGTCATTTGACGCAGCGGAAGATGGCCCCTCATGCAAGCTTTCAATAGACGCGCCAATTGCCTCATTCACCTCTTCGTGAGCAGCACGAGCTCCAAAGAGTGCAACGCCATGACCCATCTTAAAGATATCCTGCATACCAAGATGCTGATAGGTCGCCGGTGTGTATACCTCTTGAGCCCATTTCTCAATGAATCCACGAGCATGTCCCGTTGCCAAGATACCCGCTCGACCCATTCGATCAATATGCCCTCGAATCGCCGTATGCATATCCTCAACGCTTTCAAAATATTGCTGACCCCCGTTAATAACCTCAGCCACAGGGTGGAACGTATCTTCAAACGCCAACTTCCCCCCGTACATTCGTTCGACAATACGCTGTTGCTGAAGGAACCCGCTCGCAAAAGCATACTGCACTCGGTGATGCGGGTTGTGCATTTCTGGAATAGCCAGCGCGTCGCCCAGTTGAGAGAGTGTTCTAAACTGTTGTGCAATCGGTGCATTTATCAGGCTATTCTGCGCTGCCCTCTTGCCTTCCATTATCGGACCCATAATGTCATTCCAAGCATTCCATTCAACCTCAGGGGCACCAATTGAAGCATTGTACTCGTTTTGCAGCTCAGCCATTTCATCTTCATAGTCTGAAAACTTCACCTGATAGTACTCTGGCTTTGGAAGCGGTAATTTTGAATGAAATATAAATTCACTCATTTTACATCCCCTCTCCGCTTAGAAGTTTCTGGAGCGCTGTGTCAAAATCATCCTCAACAACCGCTTGAGCGGCCGCTTGATGGTTCAATGCGCGCTGATGAAGCACGCCACACGTAATTAGTGCTCCACTTCCAAGGCAGAATGCTCGGGCAAAACGCTCGCGCTCAGGGTACGCTTCATTTGCCCAGCTCTGCAAAAAGCCTACCGCATTATCCCCTATCTGCCGAAGTCCATATACACCAAACTGCTCTAAGATTTTTCGTTCTTCATCGAGCGTTTCGTCCGCACTTCCAGTAATAAGTTGCTGCTCCTGCTCGAACCACTGGTCAAGCGAGGACAATCGGTCATGGAAACTATGCGGCACCATAAAAGCGCGGTCCGCAACTTCCTTTGTCGCCATATATCCATTGATATAGGCATAACAGGCATCATACGAATCATCGTCGTCGAAGTTTGCCGTCGAATCAACAAAACGAAGGCCATAATACGCCAATGCCGTCTCTTGCGCCTCAAGTTCCCTGTCAACCGTCACCATAAGTGCCCTATTCGCAAGATAAAGTCGAAGGCCGCCTTGGGCTTGCATCTCTCTATTTGCTTCATCGAACGCGCGGGCGTAGTGTTCGGCCTGCGGTAGTGGCTCGGCTCTTGGAATTAACATAGCAAAATTATACGCCCCTTACAGATACCCTTCAAGCTCAAGCGTCGTCATGCTGCAATCTCGGGATATCGCTGGTCGAGCTCTTTAGAGCTATAAAAACGCGTCATGCTATTTACCGCTAACGATTCGGGCGTAATGCCCTTTTGATACAAACGAAGCATTTCACGAAGATCAGTCGATATTTTCTCGATATCGACCGTATCCTGAAGCGTTGCCTCCCCCTGTTGATACCGAGAGAAAGACTGAGCCGTCATTCGAGGGTCAACCCCTTCAGCAGTAAGGTGCATTTTGCCTCGCACAAGCAGCGACTTATAACGCATTCTGTCCCTTCTCGATGGTCGCGCTTTAATCTCTATGGGAATCACTTTTTTAATCGCTCCCCAGTGCTGATTGACGACCATGATGTCGTGTGTTTGCTGGGGGTGGTAATATCCACTATCCGCCCGGGCCGTTGAAGGGAGCGGGACATATCGAGGGTCATCCAGGTAGAGAAGCGCCATGAGGGCGTTCAACTCGTGAGAAAGTCCGATAAATCCATTCACCATTTCTCTATCACCCACGCTACCGTAACGAGATATTTGCTCTGAGATTTCAGCAGAAAAAAGCGTCGTATCAGCCAATACCTGTCGTCGAATCCCGGGGGTAACATTCCCAACAATCACCGACTTCATAAGAGGCGCGTAAGCTAACGCAATAGCAAGGCGATACTGTGTATCAGGCTCCGTGAAAAGCGCACTGTATTCGGTTGACTGCAACTGCGACTCAATCTCTAGCGCCTCGCCCCATTGCTGCTCTGCCAGCATCACCCTCCGCACTCGCTCAACTGTTGTTGCGGATGTATCAAGTAATCCCGACTCGGCGTAGGCCCACGCTGCTGCGTCCTTATACTGCGGCATGTACTCGCCTGCAAGCTCTTCGCCAATAGCATGGAGCTCTTTTGCACCCGAACTATTCACGGCGACTTTATGCATCTTTAAGTACTGATGGTACGTTTCGTTCTCAAGGTATTTTTTATGTGATGGATTTAGGACAAAAGGCTCGAGGCGCTCGGTATCAAGCGTCGTCTCTGGCTGGTTGTGAAGCGATTCCTGGAAGGCATGAAACCCGGGGTGTGCGACACGCTCCATCCCCGAGGCATACATATTAGTCCCCAATGACCTTTCCAGTGTTTGTGTTCAACGCTCCCATTTGCTTATGGTTATACACCAAAGATAGGGCGTTTGGGAAGACCTATTAGAAAAGTTTCTCTAATTCACTCTTTGACGTCTGTATTGAACTTTTGCAGTATGCGTCTTTGAAGAAAACATCACAGACTTTCTGGTTGTAGCGAGGATCGACTTCATCAACAAACGATACCGACTCTTCCCCACCGACTGACCCTACTACGTAGTTAATTGATACCTGGTAGTTCGGAGTTCCCTTTGTAGAATCGAGAATCACACGGCTCACCTCTTTCGTATACCCGACCAGTTCATATGCGGTATCTTCTTTACTCACCTGAAGCCATACGGACAAGTTGTTATTCCACGGCGCGCCACTGTGGCCATAGCTAACACGAGCACTTTGAATAGCCTCAATTTTGCTTGTAATATCCTTTTCAAGTTGCGCTTCATCCGGCTCAGAGCTAAATCCCCATACAATCGAAAATACGAGCAAGCTAAAGAGGAGTATGCCAAGTCCGCCAAATATAGCCACGCCTATAATAAACGGCTTCAACTTTGTCTTCTTTGCAGCGGGAGAGTGAGATACTTTTGTCATATACCCCATTGTAACAAAAAAACACCCCCAAGGTTTGAGGGTGTTTTCCTAGGCTGGATATACTTATCCGCGAGCAAAGTGTGCGAATGCACGGTTTGCTTCGGCCATCTTGTGGGTGTCTTCCTTCTTCTTGAAGGCTGCACCAGTTTCGTTGTATGCATCAACGATCTCAAGAGCGAGACGTTGGCTGTATGGCATTCCAGAACGAGCGCGCGCGCTTTGTACAAGCCATGAAAAGGCGTAGTGCAATTGGCGGTGACCAGCTACTGGGAATGGAATTTGGTAGTTTGCACCACCAACACGGCGTGACTTCACTTCGAAGTTTGGAGAAACGTTCTTGAGGGCTTTTTCAAACACTTCAAGTGGGTTTTCGCTATCGAGCTTCTTAGCAGCGATCTCAAGTGCAGTGTAAACAGCACGTTCTGCAACAAGCTTCTTACCATCAAGCATAGACTTGTTGATAAGGCGTTGCACCATTTGGCTTTGGTACTTGCGGTCTGGAGTAGGGATACGCTGCAAGCTAACAGTTTTCTTACGTGGCATGACTACTTACCTTCCTTCTTAGCACCGTACTTAGAACGGCCTTGTTGACGCTTTGCAACACCTTGGAGGTCGAGGGCACCACGAACGATGTGGTAACGTACACCTGGAAGGTCTGGTACACGACCACCACGAACGAGCACTACGGCGTGTTCTTGGAGGTTGTGACCTTCACCACCGATGTAAGCCCATACTTCGTGACCGTTCGTAAGACGAACACGAGCAACCTTACGAAGCGCTGAGTTAGGCTTCTTTGGTGTCTTAGTTGTAACCTTAATACAAACACCACGCTTTAGTGGGGCATTTTGGTCGTAGTAACGCACCTTAAGTGCATTGTGGATGCGTCCAAGCGCAGGAGACTTTGACTTCTTGTTCGCAGTCTGGCGCGGCTTGCGCACGAGTTGATTGATTGTTGGCATAGAACAATAAACTTCCTCTTAAAATTAGTAGATATACACCTTCTAGTTAAAGGTTTGTCCTGCCGGCCAGCACGCCTATGCAAAACGATATTCATCTCGCCCATCTGTCTTGTACACGTTTCAGATGAGAATGAATGGAAACTCAAG
>CAMLKA010000037.1 GCA_946480535.1 uncultured Candidatus Saccharibacteria bacterium
TTATATAGCAAACCTGTGAGATATTTCACAGAGTTAAAAAACATTCAGTCGTACTATCAATACATAAAATAAGGAGATTTACATGGCAGATCGAGTATATACAACAAACCGCGGAGCCTCAGCAGTAGCATGGATAGCACTTGTCGTCGCAATTGTTGCACTTGTTATTGCTTGGATGGCATATAACCGCACCGGTGCGGACCTTGAGGATCAGATTAAAACTCAGGTAGAGCAGAGCCTTCAAGCAGCCGAAGAGGCCACCCAGGGCGCCAGCGATGCAATCGATGCAGGCCCTGACGGCGTTGATGAAGACGACACCGATGTAAATACAGCACAATAGCCTTCTATAAGCGCTGTGAAATAAAGCGCCGGAATACCCCGGCGCTTTTCGTGATGTACAGATTCATCGTTACCATGCTGCTTGTGCTAAAATCTGAATATGAATAAAAGAACTGGCTTCACTATCGTCGAACTATTAATTGTTATCGTAGTGATTGCGATTCTTGCCGCTATCACCATCGTTGCGTATAACGGTATCTCGAACAGGGCAAAAGAGGCGTCCATTAAATCTGACCTGCGCGGCTCAATTGCGCAACTTGAAAATGAAAACACAACGCTTGGGGTATACCCGGTGGATAGCACAGCAGCTAATCAAGGCCAGGGGCTCAAAGTGAGCAGCACAACGACACTCCAGTACACCCTCACTCCTTACGGCTACTGCATGACCGCAACGGCGACGGGCGTACCAAGCTACGTCGTTCGCTCGAACACTAAGGAAGTGACTACTGGAGATTGTAACGCTACAACTACCACGCTTTCTGGCTCTGGGGCCTTTGCCTACCAAGAGGGAAGCAGCTCAACGGCACAATTCCAATCACCATGGGGAGTAGCCGTTGGCGCCAATGACGTCACCTACATTACCGATGGCGGAGGACTTGGGTCACGCATTCGCGCCATCGCTGCCGATGGCACCTCATCGTTCATTGCCGGAACCTCAACCAATGCATTCCAGAACGGCACAGGTGCTGGCGCACAATTTAATTACCCTCGTGGACTTGCTATTAATAAAACCACCGGAAACCTCTACGTTGCCGACAGTGGCAACCACCGTATTCGTATGGTGACTCCAGCAGGAGTTGTATCGACCGTCGCCGGAACGGGAGTTAATGGATTCAATGACGGCGCCGCCGGGTCTGCACAATTCAGCTTTCCAAATGGTGTAGCTGTTGGTGCGGACGGGACATTGTATATCGCCGACAGTGGCTCCAATCGTCGTATTCGTACCATCTCTCCATCAGGAACCGTGTCAACACTTGCTGGTGCAACCGCAGGGACGTTTGGATGCTTTAACGGCGACCCTGCGCTCGATAGTGCGGGTAACATATATGTAGCCGACGCATGTCATGAACAAATTAAGAAGATTACCCCAGCCGGCGTAGTTTCGGTCGTCGCGGGAGTTCTTAGCACCCAAGGATACGTCGACGGCGCGGCCGCTTCAGCACGATTCGACAATCCATCAAACATCATTGTTGATAAATATGGCACCCTCTACGTTTCAGAAATTGATGGGGGCCGCATTCGTAAAATAACTACCACTGGCACAGTATCGACCGTCGCCACCGGACTTTCATGGCCATACGGACTCGACATCAACAGCCAAGGCGCGTTGATTCTTGGTGACTCAGAAAGTTACCGCGTAAAGAAGATCACGTTCTAGTAAGACCTTCGAGTGATCGCTGCAATTCTAAAATAATCTCAAGAAGCTCAGGGAACGAACCGTCTTTCGACATATCTCCGGTATCAGTAAAATGTCCGTAGTTATGAAATTCATGATAAGGGACATCGGGGAAAATATCTCGTAAATGTTTTACCGTGTCTTGAATACGAGGGCCGTCATTATCAGAATTAAGGATCGTAAGGCTTCGCACACGCGCAAGCAGTTCCGGCTGCAGGTCAAAATCGGTCATACCATTGAGAAGCTCGACATCAAGAGGGTGCTCGGGAGTAAAACGATCGCCGAGCGAAGGTGCAACCAGTATCACGTGCCCCACAGAAACATCGGAGTGCTCAGTCAACCATTGGAGAATAAACCCAGCGCCCATACTGTGACCCACGAGAAGCGTGTCGGGAGTGAGGGTGTATTGTTCGAACGTCTTACTCCAAACCTTGTAGTCGGGCTGCCATGCGTTCATCATTTCGGGTGTCTGTACCGAGATACCCGCGAGCTGCAACTCCTTTTGAAGCCATGGCAGCCAAATTTGATTACTTGTTGATGGTTTACTTCGATCGAAATACGTTGCTTTGCTTGGTTTTCCGTGAACAATAATAGCGCTAGTCATTGGCACTTAGTATAGCAGTTTGCCATCTCGCCATAAACTGGTATACTATGCCCAACTTATGTTCAATCCGGAAGTAACACCTAGCCACGAATCAGAGCTGCCGCACGCGTATCTTGTTGCTGGTGGGGGTGGAAGTATTCACACAACCATCCTCCTACGTTTACTTGCGGCACAGCTTGAATCGCAACACCAGCCATACACCGTTGTTGAAGGCTTAACTGGATATGGCGACGACCTGAGCGTTCGTTACCCAAGCCTTCAAGTAGAGGATATTTTGGAGCACGCCGAATCTCACGACCGCAAGGTACTTTTTGTTGCGCATTGTATTGGTACCATCGCCGCACTCCGCGCCTTCGAGTCGCTATCTGCCGATAGGCCCGCAGCACTGACCGCCATTGCGCCGCCACTTCCGTCACCATACCACACGACCAGCACGCCACAGTCGCAAAAGAAGCGTTTTGAAAACGACACTCGCATGACCGTTATTGGACTAACACCCGGTGCACTGTATCCATCAGAGGAAGTATCTCGACTGGCTGCCATTAGCCCTCGCTACTTTGAAGAGATCCAAGAAGCTCACGATGTTGATACGCAGCTTCGTCTTCACGTCGAGCAGGGGAGAGCGGCTATCTTTTCAGCGCAACACGACTGGAACACCGAATCACCAGCGACCGTTGCACGCTGGCACGACGACTGGCGTCAAAGTGACCGCCACGATTTTATTGAACGAGCACGAATTGTTGAAGACGCGGCCCATGGGCTTCATCTTTCGCCAATGAGTGGCCGTGAAATTACTCCAGATATAAATGCTGCGTTTCAAAATGCCCAGTTAGCACAGGTAATTGCGACAGGCAACGACCTCGTCCGCTCACTATAAAAAGAACCCGCAACCCGGGGCGAGCACTCGACGACTTTCGTCGGAGTGTTCGCCCCAGGTACGGGCTTGTTGGTACGACTTTGCCTCACACCGGGGCGAGCGGCTAGAGCCGCCCCCGGCTGACAGCACCGCCACTGATGCGAGGAAGCTCCTGGTTCTCGAGTCGGAGGCTTCCGTTCACGAAGGTAGCGAGCGCGTTCACGATGACCTGCGCCTCGGCCAGCCGCCGGTGCTCATCCGGCCACAACACGTCGGTCGGCTCGTCAGGGTTAAACCCAACACGCTTCGTGATATCAGGATCCAGGATGCGTCGGTCTGCTAGAGACGCGGCGAGCTGTGCGGTAGCGAGAGCCAGCGCCTGCTTAACGCTTGCCTCCATCGCAGCGACACGTTCGCCGTGCGTTCGACGCGCCTCTTTGTGCTTTCGCAGTTGAGCTGCAGTAGCCATATGTTCTCCAATTTCAATGTACAGGCAGGTGCCTGGCTTTGATTAGTTATGAATGAAAACACCGTTGATTGCAAGCATGAGCAACACTACTTGCCCTCCCATGTACACAAGGCGTATACTTAAAACACTTATGCATATGCGCAATCAAGGCTTCACAATTGTTGAACTGCTTATCGTTATAGTAGTAATTGCAATTCTCGCCGCGATAACCATCATTGGTTATAACGGTATTTCAAACCGAGCCCGCGACTCTGCTATTCAATCGGATGTCGAGGGATTCGCTAAAGCAATAGAAAATGATAAAACGCTCAACGGCTCCTACCCAGCGTCTGCAGGTGCAGCAAATAACGGCAAAGGCTTGATATCTGGAAGCGGCAATACCGTTGCTTATAACGTTGATAGTGCTGGCTCGGCATTTTGTTTGCAAGTATCAAGAACAGGAAGCCAGTCGTACTTTGCAACACAGTCTAATCTATCACCGCGCACGGGTGTATGTGCGGGGATTATAGGGATAGCAAGTGTCGGTGGAAGCGCCGTTATGCAAACGGTTACCAATGCAAACTGTTCAACAACGCGCACAAGAGTCGTCGATGCACGAGATGGGCGTACCTATTGGGTGCAGAAACTTTCGGATGGTAAGTGCTGGATGCTGACAAATCTTGCGTATGCCGGAGGGGGAGGAAATACGTACGGCGACATCAAAACACTTACAAATGGCACGGGTGGATCGCAAACATATACTATTGCAAGCTACTACATTCCACCAAACGCCAACCCAACAAGCGAACCAGCCAACCCTTCCACTTCAACGAACGGTGGTACATCAAATCCGCAATATGGCTATTTTTATAACTGGTGCGGCGCAATGGGCGGACAAGCTACTGCCGCCTGCGCAAATGCAACTACCCCCGCGCCAATTGCAGCAACGACCGTTTGCCCTTCTGGCTGGCGGTTACCTACAGGAAACGGGGGCGAGCTAGCCGCCCTTAATACGAGCGTCAACGCAGGATCCACAACAACTGATTCGGGATTGCTTACTAATTGGCTAGGGCATCGCGCCGGGGGATGGTTTAGCGGCTTCTTTAATCAAGATTTTAACGGCATTTACTGGTCTTCCACGCCAAGTAACACCACCGAAGCATATACTTTATACGCAGACAGCACTTGGATAAACCCTGCCTTTAGCTACAGCAAATCGTATGCGTTTGCCGTGCGGTGTGTCGCTATATAGGAGCGCGCGAATCCTCGCGACTAATAATAGGCGCTTTTTGAATATATAAATTATCTTCAAGAACCTGCAGTGCAGCAAGCGCAACTTCTTCTCTTCCAACAAATAACTTTGTTGGCCCGTGCTCTTTTAAAGAAAAGGGGGCTGCTGCAACATTCAGCAGCTTCAATACTCTCAGTACTGTCCAGTCGAGACCACTTGCTTGCAAAATTTCTACATGCCGACGCCCATCGCTTACTCGAGCAGGATCAATATGCTCAATACCAAAATTTAAAAAACGATCAGCCAGCGTAATATGATCGCCAGGGAAACGGACCCCCGTTCCAGTGAGGCTCACAATCCTTTTTATATTCTTTCTACACATAACCTCGACAAGCATCTGAATAGCAGATGTCTGAACAGTAGCCGCCGAGCCTTTAACGTGACCGATGAAACTTGCGACAGCATCCTGACCGTCAAGCAAAGCCTCCACATGAGCTTGATTCGTCGCGTCGCAGGTTATTTCTGTTAAATTGGGGTGGAAAGGTAGGGTGCCGCTACGAAAACTTCCCGCTCGTACGGTGTGGCCGGCGGCAAGTGCAGCCGCAACAAAGGCTCTCCCCGTACGACCATTCGCGGCGACGACAGCAATATTCATACCATTTATTTTAACAAAAATCGTTTAGCAGTGTGGTATTCGCATAAGATACGCAGATTAGAATAACTCCAGGAAATAAAAAAGGAGCCCTTTAACGCTGGGCTCCCAGGGAACGAGTGCTCCCTGAAGTCTTTCGACTAGCGGTGCATTACCTGCACATTACCGACGAGGAACATGCTTCTGGAGAACGAAACCTCCGCTGACCTTGAGACTCCCCGTGAGGTCGCCGAAGGACGGGTGGCTCGTGAAGAGCTCCTGGAGAACGGGCGTCTTGACCCGTGCACTCAGAACCGCGAACATGGCCTTCTCCGGGTGAGCAATGAAAGATTCGACATCTTCCTTGGTCATGCCCGACGCTGCAAGGACGCGGTGGAATTCGGTCATCTGACCGATCGAAAGTGCATGAAAGCTGGTCATTTCTGACTCACTCCCTTTCCTATTTGTCGCAAGCTGACTCGATGCCCATTATGGAATGGCGAGCTGACTTGATAGTGTCGACTTAATAAATTATACACTATTACTGCAATTTAGTCAATACTACAGCCTCGGTCGCAAATACTGGAGGCTTCGTTGAAATCAAGAGTATCTTTACGTACGAATGACAGTGAATATTTGCTATTTTAAGCATTATATGCTATTATATTAATTTAGCGAAGCCGTTTGTTTCGCGAACGTACAGACCCACAACCTGCAAGGAGTAGTCATGACCCTCACACTCGAAGCCCCCGCGACTTCGACAGAGCTCAACGCACTGAATGGTGTGGTTGACGGCATGGTCGACTTCATCGGAGCTGCAGCTACGCAGATCAACAACTTCGACGATGCCGCGGCACAATACGACGGACCGCTTCCGAGCATCGAGACAGGGCTGGCCAACATGGCCTTCGTGAAGGCCAAGATCCTGACCGTCTCGAATGAGTACGCCGTGCAGCCCAGCGACTCCGCACTTCGCGCAGCCGCCAAGCCGGCGCTCGACGGCGCGTTCCGCGCCTTGTGGGCATACTACGGAATCCGCGACGACATCCTGCGTGTCAACGGACACGCCGCGTAGACGTACGGCACTGAAGGCTTCGGCCCCACCGCCCCACCGCTTGAAGGCCCCACCGCTTTCGTGGTGGGGCCTTCTATTTATCGTGAAGAAACAATTCCAAAGTTAGCACTCTTGCGATTAGAGTGCCAGATTTGTATAATTATGTATAGAAAAGGGTATCCTTTTCGCCAACAATCAAACAAAGGAGGTTATTATGAGTAACTTAATAAGATTTGATCCGTTTGCGGAAATCCAAGCCTTGCAGAAGCAATTCTTTTCAGATGATTGGTTTTCTCCGATCAAATCAATGCAAATGCCTACGACAGATGTTTATACATCAAAAGACGATAAGGAACTTCATGTCGAAGCCCACCTGCCTAACTTTGAGCAGAAAGACATCACTATCAATGTCGATAAGGGTAATTTGATTATTCGTGCCGAACGACACGAGCAGGAAAAAGACAAAGATAAAAAATACATAGTGCGCGAAAGCTCATCAAGTTTCTATCGAAGCATTCGCTTGCCTGAAGCGGCCGACGAAGATTCAATCAAAGCTAAAATGAAAGATGGAATTCTCAAGGTCACGGTTCA
>CAMLKA010000038.1 GCA_946480535.1 uncultured Candidatus Saccharibacteria bacterium
CGAATACCATCACGCTGATTTTCAACGTGAATATCACTAGCGCCAAGCCTATCGGCCTGCTTAATAATAAAGTCAAATACCTCATCGCTTCCCACGTTATTGAGTGTCTGACTGACTTGGTCGATAGTTTCGCTGTCACCCTCTTTTGCAATTTTAATGTCATCGTAGATGACCTGCACTGGAGGGTCAAAGCGGTCCATCATCGCCTTAAATCCGCCCTGGCTAATGAGGTAATACGAAACATTTTGCGCCTGAGCAGCGTATTTTTCAGCAAGTTCTTTCAAAAGTGACTGTGGAGTCTGGGTAGTAATACCAAATTCCCAAGGGGTTGAATCGCTTCCCGCAACCAAAGGAATAATACGGTTCTTATGCATGTCATCGACATCAAGAACATCTTCGACCAAATTTAAGGTCGTCTCGATAGGACGCATATCGAGATAGGGCATACCAAGAATAGCGGCGCGCCGCTGCGTACTCTGCTCATCGGCTTCACGAGCCTGCTGCTGAACCCTGTCTTCATCCATTGCTTTAATGGTAACAAAAAACGTAAGCATTTTACAGTGATATCTCACTTTGTGACATTGCACGTCGTCACTCGCAAAAGCCTGCTGGCAATCTTTTCGCTCGTTTCCTAGTGCTATACTAGGCGATATGCCCGATATTATTGTTATTGCTCACAATATTCGCTCAACACACAATGTTGGTGCTATTTTTCGTACCGCTGAAGGCTTCGGGGTTCAAAAAATCATTCTGAGTGGATACACCCCCTACCCGAAACTTGACGCCGACACTCGCCTGCCACACATTGCCGAAAAGCTCACCTCACAAATTCACAAAACAGCTCTCGGGGCCGAAGCAATTGTTCCATTCGAGCACCAAGAAGAGCCCAACTTAACAGCGCTCAAAGAAGCGGGGTACCGAATTGTCGCCCTAGAGCAAGCACCGAATAGCCACGACTTGCGATCATACTCTATACCCGAAAAAGTCGCGCTTATTCTTGGCGAAGAGGTGCACGGAGTGCCAGCAGAGCTTCTCCAGCAAGCCGAAGATACTATTGAAATCCCAATGAAGGGCACGAAAGAGTCATTTAATGTTTCTGTCGCAACGGGTATCGCACTTTACGTACTAAGCGCCTAGTACAAGTTACTTTAATACAACCGCGTCTTCGCCAAGAATCTTCACAAGACGCCCAATCAGCTCATCGCTTCCATCAACACGGAACGGCATTTTAATCGCCGATTGTTTTTCGGGGCCAAGTACAAGTACCATGTCACTTAAACCTGGAAAGTGCGAGCATTCATTACGAATTCTCATCAATGCAGTTTGATCGTCAGGGTCTTTCACGTGCACAAAAAGCTTCTTAAGAACTTCGGCTGCCGGTGGAGGGCCAGCAGGCTCACGAGGCGCGCTGCTCGCCGCACCAGGCCCACTTGCGGCCGGTTTAGCAAATCCACCCCCGCCATTACCACCATTACCCTTAAATGGGGTGCGCGGCTTGCGTGTTGCGACAACCTTACCTGCTTTTGGCTTTGCCATAATCCGCCCTGTTGACTCATACGTACGCAACTCTTCGTCATCAACAATCTGGATATCATCGGCAATCAACTTTACGTCACTCGTAAGATTTCCGTCGCGATCACGCGCGGACACCTTACCGCTCGCCCGAATAACTGCGTCCTGCACCAACTTCGCGCCAACTTGCTCAAACAAGTTCGGGAATACGATCACCTCGGCCTCACCCGTCTTATCCTCAAGCTTCACAAAGGCCATCTTAGTGCCACTTTTTGTCACGATACTACGAACCGCAGAAACTAACCCGCCAATAGTCAGCGCCTTGCCATCGATATCCTGCGTCATTTCGCTTACAGGCACTGTTTGTTCGCTAAAGTAGGCGTCGTAATTATCCAGTGGGTGCGCGCTAATGTACAGACCAAGGAGTTCTCGCTCCCAAGTAAGTCGTTCTTTATCGGTATGTTTCACAGGGGCCGTTTGGAGCGACATGGTCGGCTGAATCGCTGCCATATTCGCCATGCCGCCGAAAAGATCCGTCTGCCCGCTGAGGGCTTCTTTTTGCAGCTTTGAAGCAAAAGCCTGTATCGTTTCGAGGTTAAACAGAAGATCGGAACGGTCGGCCATTTCATCAAATGCACCCGTTTTAATAAGTGAGTCCCATGCTTTTTTGTTCACCTTTTGTGTAGAGACTCGTTTCGCGAAGTCTTCAATGCTTGCAAACTTACCGTCTTCACGAGCACGAAGAATTTCTTCAACCACACCAACACCAACACCCTTCACGGCCGCCATGCCAAAGCGAATTTCATTCTCACCAGGCACTACAGCAAACTCAACATACGACTCGTTAACATCTGGTGAGAGTACTTTAATACCCATGTGCTTACATTCAGAAATTTCAATAGCAAGACGCTCAGTGTCATCGGCGTCACTAGTCATAAGGGCGGCCATAAAGGCATCTGGATAGTGGGCCTTCAAATAAGCAGTCCAGTATGCGATAAGCCCATAACACGCAGCGTGCGACTTGTTGAAACAGTAGTTCGCAAACTCTTCTAGCTGATCCCAAAAGGTCTCGGCATCCTTTTGCTTGGCACCGCTCACTTTCATAGCACCCTCTACGAAGTCGACCTTCACCTTACGCATAAGGTCAATGTTTTTCTTACCCACCGCTTTACGGAGGGTGTCGGCCTGACCACCGGTAAATCCACACCATTCCTTCGAAATCTGCATGAACTGCTCTTGGTAGACAAGAATTCCGTAGGTATTTTTGAGTGAGTTCTCGAGACCCTTATCGAGATAGGTAATCTCTTCTTCGCCGTGTTTACGCTTAATAAAGCTGTCAATAAACTGCATTGGCCCCGGACGATACAATGCCACCATTGCGATAATGTCATCAAATACTGACGGCTTCAGCTCACGAAGGTATCGTTTCATACCTGCAGATTCAAGCTGGAAGACACCCGTTGTATCACCACGCTGGAAAAGTTCGTAGGTCTTTACATCGTCAAGCGGGATGGAGTTAAGGTCAATGTCGGTCTTATATACCTTCTTAATAATACGCAGGGCATTGTTAATGATACTTAGGTTTGAAAGACCCAAAAAGTCCATCTTCAGCAGGCCAAGCTCTTCCACTTGCCCCATTGGGAACTGTGTCGCTGGCACACCCTTTTGTGACATTTCAATCGGCACAAACTTTACAATGTCATCTGGTGCAATCACCACTCCGGCGGCATGCACACCGTGGCTACGAATCGTACCCTCGAGACGCATAGCGAAGTCGATAACCTGCTTTGCTGTCGGATTTGTTTCATACTCGTGTTTGAAGTCAGCATCTTCTTTTACACTCACGGAAAGTGGAATATGCCGTCCCTGCACTGGTTGCGGCACAAGCTTGGCGATACGGTCGCTTTCGCCATATGGAACCTGAAGTACGCGCGCCACGTCACGCACCGCCGCTCGAGCAGCCATCGTACCAAAAGTGACGATGTTGGCTACCTTTTCAGCACCATACTTATCAGTACAATACTGAATCACCTCATTACGGCGAGTATCTTGAATGTCGATGTCAACGTCGGGCATGCTAATACGGTCCGGGTTCAAGAAACGCTCAAAGAGCAAATCATACTTCAGTGGATCGAGTTCGGTAATACGAATTGCATACGAAACAATAGACCCTGCGGCACTACCACGACCAGGGCCAAAAATAATGCCCTGGTTCTTTCCCCAGTTAATAAAGTCTTGGACAATAAGGAAGTATCCGTTATAGCCCATACGGTCCATGACGTCGAGCTCGTACGCGGTTCGCTCAAGCACTTCTTCCGAAAGAAGCTTTTTAGCGTCTTCAATCGATAATTGCTCGGACTCCTCCTGCGTTACACCCCCATAACGCCAAGCCAGCCCCTGAAAGGTCAAAAGATCGAGGTAGGTCTTTTCATTATGCCCTTCCGGCGTTGGGAAGGTTGGAATCAAAATCTTTCCAAGTTCAATATCAACATTACAACGGTCAGCAATTACCTTCGTGTTGGCTACTGCTTCTGGATGTGTCTTTGCCCAGCGTTCAATAATTTCATTCGGGTCGGTTACATGAAGCTCGAAGTCCTTCAATGACATGCGCTTTTCATCACTTAAGTACGCGCCCGTGCCCACGCAGAGCAAAATTTCGTGCGTATCCTGGTCTTCGTGGGAAATATAGTGGCCATCACTCGTCACGACCATTGGAATATCAAGCTCTTCAGAGAGTCGCTCAAGGTGGCCGTTAATTTTCACCTGAACGTCCCAAGCGGTTTTTGATTCTAAGTGGCCGTGATCTTGAAGTTCAAGATAGTACCTATCCCCAAAGATACTCTTGTACCACGACGCGATACTCTTTGCCTCTTCATAATTATCGACGCGGAGGTTCTCGCCCAGCTCACTACTGGCACAACCGGAAAGGATAATCAGCCCTTCGTTGTATTTCTCGAGAAGCTCGTGGTCAATACGGGGCTTATAGTACATACCTTCAAGGTTTGCTGTCGTACTCAGCTTCATAAGGTTCTGATAGCCTGTGTTGTTCATGGCAAGAATAATTAGGTGATAGCGAGCCTTGTCCTTCTGCGGGTCACGATCATGACGACTCCGCGCCGCAACATACGCCTCCATACCAAGAATAGGTTTAATTCCCTCGGCATTGGCTGCCTTATAAAAATCAAGCACCCCCGACATTGTGCCGTGGTCAGTAATCGCCACTGCCTCCATACCCATATTCTTCACGGTTTCAATGAGTTTTGGAATTTTACTCAACCCGTCGAGAAGACTGTGGTGGGTGTGGTTATGCAAGTGGACGTACTGGGACGTCTCTAAAGTCGCCCCCTTGGTTAGTGTAGATGAAACTTCAACCCCCATCGCTAGTACTAGTATAGCGAAAACTACAGACTAAGTCTGTAGTTTTTAATGCTTATTTCACTATTATCACTACTGCGAAGATTGAACAGTATCAACAATATACTGCACAAAGTCGCCGACCGCGCCTGGTATATCTGCAAAAAGGGACAAAAACCATAGAACAATCGCAACGACAATGGTCGCCCCGATTACCGTACCGAGTCCAAAGAAAACGCCACGGAAAAAATTAATGCTGTAAACTTGAGCGCGTGATTTATGAAAATCGTAAAATAGATCTTCCAAAATAGCGCGTCGAGCGCCAAGTTCATTCTCGCGCTCGACTTTGTGCTTAACTTTTTTTACCACCATTGAAGCAAACTACTTCTTTGTTGATTTAGGCTTCTTAGAAAAACCTTTTTTAGCGCCTTCAACGGCCTGCTCGGTACGGCCCTTAATCTCTACGGCCTTGTCGCTTACATCTCCGATAACTTCTTCAGCCTTTGCGCGTACTTGTTGAGCTTTCTGCTCAGCAAAGTCTTTTGCCTCACCGGCCTTTTCAACGGCTGTATCTTTCGTCTTCACGGCAACATCTTTAATGTCTTGGCGTGTTTCTTTTCCGCTCTTTGGAGCGATCAAAATACCTGTAACGAACCCTGCAATTGCACCAAATGCTGCACCTAAAGCTACTTTACCTTTTGACATATTATTTACTCCCCTTCTTCGTTTTAGACGTAAATTTCTTAATGTACCGATTCACCATTTCAGCGATAAAGATTGGTGACGTAAGACGACTGACGCCTACAACAGCACTATCAATATGTGAAACCGTGTCTTTTGCTGATTTTGCGAGTCGGCGAATTTCAGCAGTAAGTTTAATGAGGTAAATACCTAGAATAATCGCGACCACTAGAAAAACGGACAGGACACTCGATACGATAATCACCAAAATTTCTGCGGCTTGATCCATGGATGCTCCTTTTACAGATTATTTTTTGTGTTTAACTGTATTATACGCTTCATTTTGCGTTACTGACAAGTTAATTGTCAAGTCGCTGTTTTAGCTCGGCTCCATATTCATCACCCTCGAGCGCAAGGTCAACAACCGCTTTGAATGGTTGCTGCTTATCTTATCCCTCTTGTTTAATTGCTTGGAGCTGGTCGTAAGCGTAAAAAACGGCCGCAACATCAACCATCGCTCCCGTACGAGCATTTTCAATGAGTTCATCAATCGAAATTAACTTCACGTCAACAAACTCGGTCTCATCAAGCTCCTGCTCCCCCGCAATAACGCAGTTGCGAGCAATGAAAAAGTGACCTTCGGCATTCGAATAGGCATCTTTGTACACTTTCCCTAAATACTGGATGTCTGTCGTTGCATAGCCCGTCTCTTCGCGTAGCTCGCGCAGAGCAACCGCCTCCAGGTCTTCGCCTTCTTCAGCGAGGCCGCCTGGGATATCCTGCAAGACAACCTCGGGACCAGCCCGGAATTGCTCGGCGATAATCACTTTATTGTCCGGAGTGAGTGCAATAACAGAGGCAACTCTAGTGCCGTTTGAATCGACGATCGTATAAGTATCTTCGCGCCCATCAGGGGCTTGGAATGTCTTTTCGACGAGCGTGCGCCACCCAGATTTTGTGACCCTATCATCTTTGACTTTTGGCCACGGCACCATTGCTATAATCCAAGCTTCTTACGAATTGCCTGCTGTGCCATAGCAGGGTTTGCCTTGCCCTGTGACTTTTTCATCACCTGACCAACGAGGAAACCGATGGCTTTTTCTTGCCCAGCCTTAATGTCCTCAAGAGATTTAGCACTGGCAGGATCCGCAAGAACCTCATCGACAACGGCGTCAATTGCACCCTCATCGCTTTCCTGGATCAGGTTCTTTGACTCAGCGATTTCTAGTGCAGTTTTTCCTTCGTATGCATCGTTAAAGAATTCAAGGAATACTTCTTTCGCACCCGTAGAGCTAAGCTGGTTGCTTTCGACAAGCTTTGAAAGACCCAGCAAACGGCGTGGACCAAC
>CAMLKA010000039.1 GCA_946480535.1 uncultured Candidatus Saccharibacteria bacterium
ACTTCAGGAATGGTCTGAGCGACCTTCGCCGATTGCTGAATGATTGACGGAACAACCAGAGTAATGATAGCCCCGATAATGACAACGACGGCCACATACGCAATCGCTGTTGCCCCGACGCGACTCTTTCCTGGAAGCTTTTTCGCAATAAGCGCTACAGGAGCGTTCAAAGCCAGCGCCAAGAAGAGTGAAACTCCCAATATAATAAGTGCGGTTTGTGCTTTATATAATAGTGCCGCTACCAGGCCAATGCCAAAGACTACCAGCCAAAAACGAACAAATGTGCGTGTGTCGATATCAATTTTAGTCTTCATATATTGCTAGTATACTACGAAACGAAAGTTAAACGGGTTTACTCGTTTAACCGAGTAAGGACGTATACTATATAGCTTTGGCGATATGGTATACACCACTCGACAAACGGCTTATGCAAACGGTATAGTAGATAGCAACATGGAGAGAGTTTTAAAAACACTTGAAAAGCAAGTGAAGGGTGGGGTCTCGACGGATCTTCACACACGCCATCAAGTCAGCCGCGACGCGAGCATTTATGAACTCGTGCCCGACGTTGTCGTCGAGCCGCACGACGCCGAAGATATTGAAGCGTTGGTAAAGTTCGTAAATAAGCACAAAAAGGAGTTCCCGAAACTCTCTATTACTCCCCGGAGTGCCGGTACTGATATGTCGGGTGGGGCAATTGGAAATTCAATCCTGATTGAAATGACTCCTCACTTTAATAAGGTTGAGAGCCTTAAGAAAAATATCCTGCAAGTTCAGCCTGGCGCATTTATTCGCGACATCGACCCAATTCTTAATGCAAAGGGCCTCCAGCTTGGCTGTGTACCGGCCAGCCGTGCCATTTGTACCATTGGTGGCATTGTTGGTAATAATGCCGGTGGCGAGCAGTCGCTTCGCTATGGGAATGCCGACCGCTCAGTGCGTGAACTGCAAGTGGTACTGGCTGATGGAAATACGTATACAGTGAAGCCGCTCACGAAGCGCGAACTCGACCGTAAAATTGCCGAGAAAACGTATGAGTCAGAGCTCTATCGCCGCGTGTTTGAACTGGTTGATAAAAACTACGACACCGTTCGTAACGCCCGTCCAAACGTAAACAAGAACTCAATGGGGTACAACCTGTGGAGCGTCTGGGATAGAGAAAAGGGTATTTTCGACATGACCCAACTCTTCACTGGCAGTCAAGGAACGCTTGGAGTCATTACCGATATTAAAATCGAAGCCGTTCCAAAAGCACCGCACTCCGGGCTCCTTCTTGCGTACTTGCCGTCTATTAAACACCTCGGACATATCATCGAGACCGTCATGGAGCACAAACCCGCAACATTTGAAGGCTTTGATGATATTACCTTTAACCTTGGTATCCGCTACTTCAAGACCTTTCGAAAGCAACTTGGCACCAAAGAATACCTTCGTCAACAGACGCACCTCACAAAATCGGTCGCAAAATTTAAGGGTCACTTACCTAATATTCTTCTCATGATTGAGTTCGATGGCGAAACCCACCAAGAAGTCCTCAAAAAGATTTCGAACCTTCACGATGATTTAAAGAAATATAAGATTCGTATGGATATTGAAAGCGACGAGAAGTCGAGCGCACCGTTCTGGAGCATTCGCCGCGCCGCGCTCGCACTGCTTCGTAACCAAATTAGCGGCCGCTACGCCTCGCCATTTATCGACGACATGACCGTGCAACCACGCCATCTTCCAAAGTTCCTTCCCGAACTCCGCAAGGTAATTCGCAAGTATAAGCTCCCCGCAACAATTCAGGGACACTTTGGTGACGGCAACTTCCATATCATTCCCCTGATGGACATCGCTGGCACTAAAGACCAAGCAAAACTTGAACCTGTGATGCGTGAGCTCGTTCCGATTGTTTTGAAGTATGGTGGAACCATGGCAGGGGAGCATAACGATGGTATGGTGCGTGGTTCATGGCTTCCGGCGGTGTTTGGCCAAGACATGTATAGCCTATTCCGTGAAGTAAAAGAAATTTTCGATCCAAACTATATTTTCAACCCGCACAAGAAGACGGATGCTTCTTGGGAATTTAGCATGAGTCATGTGCGAACGCGTAATGATAATGGGCTTATCAAATAACGCTAGATATTGTATAGTAAGTACTAGCTATGGCTACTGATACGATCGGCTGCGTCAAAGCAGCAACCAAAATCCTCGGCGACAAGTGGACACCCCAGTTGTTGCGCTTCTTCGTGAATGAAGAGGCAGTTCGTTTCTGCCAAATCCAAGACCTTGTCGAAGGTATAAATCCTCGCACCCTCTCGGCTCGTCTCGATAGCCTCGAAAATGAAGGTATCATTGAAAAAGTCTTTCCAGCCGAGAAATCTCGCTGCGAATATCGTCTTACCCAAAAGGGGAAAGAGCTTACTCCAATCCTTCGCGACATGGAAGCGTGGAGTTCACGCTACGCCGTTTCGGCTTAATAAAATGTAGCCCTTTCCACTAGCTAAGCGTCTTTTAAGCTTATTCAAGGTATACTAGTGATATGAGAATTTTAGTCGTTGAGGATGAACACAAGATTGCCCGTGCACTCGCTAAGGCCTTGGAGCAAGAGACTTACGCGGTTGACGTTGCCTATGATGGTGATGAGGGATACGCAATGGCAACAACCGAACCTTACGACGTTGCTATCATTGACCGTATGCTTCCTGGTGAATACGATGGTGTCGCTATCGTAAAGGCCATGCGTGACGCTAAGATTCACACTCCAGTATTATTCTTAAGTGCACTCGACAGTATTAATGAACGCACCACCGGCCTTGATGCCGGTGCTGACGACTACCTAGTAAAGCCATTTGCACTCGAAGAGCTGCTTGCTCGTGTGCGCGCCCTTTTGCGTCGCCCTTCAGAACAGCAATCTGACATCTTAAGCGCAGGCGATCTCACGCTTGATACCGTTACCTATAGTGTTCGCCGCGGCGATAAGGATATTCAACTTACTAGCAAAGAGTTTGCCTTACTTGAATATCTCCTCCGTAACCAGGGGCGTCCTATAAGTAAAGAAGTTATTATTAGCCACGTTTGGGATTATGATGCGGACATCCTCCCAAACACTGTTGAAGTATACGTAAAGTACCTTCGCAATAAAATCGACACCCCGTTCGAAAAACCATTAATTCACACGGTGCGTGGATTTGGCTATAAACTAGAAGCATAGGAGAGTTTATATGCAGGCTGTGCAAAAAATGTTTCAGTCCGCCACGCTGAAGCTTACCGCGTGGTACCTTGCGATACTAATGGCGATTAGCATCACCTTTAGCGTGGTAATTTACCAGCTTAACTACCGAGAGATTAGTTTCCGCCTGGAAAGTTTGCAGCACAGTATTATTGATGGCTTTAGCGGAACGGTACCATTCAGTACGTACTATAACTACACCGAAGATAGCTCCTCGAGCCCGCTTGTGACCGAATCTCGAAAAGCATCAAACCAGATGATTCTTTCCCTGGTATACATCAATCTTGTTGTCTTCATTGCTGGTGGGCTAGGGGCATTCTTTTTAGCGCGCCGTACACTTCGGCCTATAGCGGAGGCCCACGAAGCCCAAAGTCGTTTCACTAGTGACGCGAGCCATGAATTAAGAACGCCGCTTTCAGCTATGAAAACCGAGCTTGAAGTAAATTTGCGCGACCCCAACCTTGAAATTGGCGAAGCGAAAGAATTGCTAGAAAGTAACCTTGAGGAAGTTGAAAAACTCATCCAGCTTTCGGAAATGCTCTTGCACTTATCGCGCCTTGATCACGACAAGCTTGAAGTAGAGAATGTTAACCTTCCACATCTGCTGCACGAAATCCTTAAACGATACCCCGCAACTCGCAAACGGTTTGTTATCACCTCAAGGAAGAAAGCAGTCACACTCGCCAATGAAGCCGCGGTAAATGAATTGATTAGCATTCTCATTGATAATGCCCTTAAATACAGTCCCGAAGGAACGCAAATACCCGTAAGGATTTTCGAACAACGAGGACACGTCGTATTTGAAATTAAAAATGAAGGAGAGCGTATTCCTGCCGAAATATTACCGAAACTCTTCGAGCGATTCTATCGAGCAGACTCATCACGCACTAACAGCGCAAAAAATGGCTATGGCCTAGGACTCTCTATTGCCAAGAAGATTGTGGACGTACACCATGGAGATTTAACCGTCTCAAGCGATGACGCCGCCACGACCTTTACATTCTATCTTCCCATCGTAAAGAAAGTTTCTCTTAAGACATAACACTTCTCAAACTACTTACGTTTAAGGTTGAAAATTACAACAAAATTCTTTACTGAATTCAGAGTTCTCTCAGAATGGAGTGCCATACTGGAAGCCAGTAGCAACAGCTACAACAAACACTGACCACGGTGTCATAACAAAGGAAGGGAGTGAACATCATGAACACAACCACCACTACATACCAAACCGAACAGAAAACTGTCCTACTCAGTAAAAAGGGCATGAAAGAACTTCGAAAAGCAATTGCACAACTCGAGCACGACCGCCAAGCAATTCGACGAAGTCTCCGCGAGAGCGATAAAGGTCTCAACCACGACGACCGCTATGAGCGCAGCGAACGCTTGCTCCGCCTCGAGGCAATTGAAAATGAACTTGCCGATAAGCACCAGACGCTTACCCACGCAAAGCTTATCCCATCAAAGCGCACGCGCGTAAAAGTGGCCATTGGATCAGTCGTCGACCTCATCGACCAACAAGGCCGAATTATCCGCTACACGATTGTTGAAAGTATCGAAGCAAACCCAAGCGACGGACGCATCTCAGCGCTCAGCCCCTTAGGAAGCTCGCTCCTTGGTAAAACCGTTAAAGACATGGTGGAATGGGGAAACGGTTTACACCGCTCGACATTCCAGCTCGTTAAAATAACGTAGCCGAGGATTATCGCAACATAACTATTGGTGTGACTGCATCGCACATAACGAACGCATGTCCACCACAGCAACATTGTAACTAGTAGGGCTTACCCTAAAACAACCTCCTGTAGTGGGAGGTTGTTTCTTTTCATACCGGAACCCATACCCTGAGGGTTCAAGTAGAAAATGGCGAGACGAATCTGATACAATGGAGCTAATGCTTTACTACCAGAAATCCGCCGAGGACACCCTGCACGAGTTGTCATCGACAGTTGAAGGCATCTCTCGGCACGAAGCGAGCCAACGCTTAAAACAATATGGCCCGAATGAAATTACCCTCAAGGGAGAACCCTTATGGAAGAAGCTCATCGAGCCGTTTGCAAACGTGTTCATGGCCGTGCTTTTCATTGCAGTCCTTATTAGTTTCTGGCACCATGCCGTACTCGACGCCATTATTATTCTGGTCATCATGCTGACCAGCGCCACTATTTATTATGTACAGCGCTTTTCAACCGAACGTATCCTGCGCACCCTTCAAAAGAAAAGCGGCAGGGAAGTGGAGGTCATTCGTGGTGGCGAATCGCTTTCCGTCGACGCATCCGAGCTTGTGCCGGGTGACATCGTAAAACTCAGCGAAGGAGATAAAGTTCCCGCTGATGTCCGCCTCATTGAAGCTGACTCACTGCGAGCCGACGAAGCAATGTTGACCGGCGAGTCTGTTCCCGTGAGCAAAGACATTGATGCGCTCGAGGGGAAGAAAGAGGTATACGAACAGGCAAACCTTCTGTTCCAAGGGTCATTTATTGTTTCGGGAAGTGCAACGGGAGTTGTTATCTACACGGCAAATCAAACCGAGTTTGGCCGAATCGCTGCCCTCACGGGCAATGCGCCCGACAGTGTCAGCAGCCCCGTTCAAAAGAAAATCGATAAGCTCATTGCATATATTATTGCGATCATCGCTGCCGTAGCTGTCGGTGCCTTTATTCTCGCCATCGTCCGCGGCATTGAAATGACTGAGGCGCTTCGCCTGGTTATCGCCCTGTCCGTGTCGGCCGTTCCAGAGAGTCTTCCCATTGCCATCTCTGTGATTCTTGTGCTCGGTATGCGGCGTATGGCGGCGAAGAAAGCCCTTGTACGCAGCATGAATGCCATCGAGACCATTGGCGTTATTACCACCATTGCGACCGACAAAACAGGTACACTCACGAAAAACGAACTGTCAGTACAAGAAACCTGGCAACCAAGCTGGAGTGACCACCACCTGCCAACCGTTGTTCATAAGGCGACCAACCACCATAGCGAAAAATCAGCCGACCCACTCGATGTTGCGTTTATCAGCTACTCGTCAGCCGCTGGCACTATTGAGCTGAAGGGCGAGCCCGTCGCAAAGCTTCCATTCGACCAAGCCCGAGCCATGAGTGGCAATGTATGGCACCACCGCGGAAAGCACGAATTGGTTGTAAAGGGTGCGCCAGAACAAATGATGATGCGCAGCAACCTGAGTCGCCCTCAAATGACCGAAATCAATCAGGCAGTCACGCAGCTTACGAGCCAGGGCTACCGTGTCATTGCTGTTGCTACGTCGCCAATTGAAAAGCGCCTCGAAAAGTTCGACGAGCTCCATGCCAAGCACAAACTTGAATTCGCCGGCCTTATTGCCGTTGCCGATACCTTACGCCCATCGGCTCGCCGGGCTATTGCGGCAGCTCGGGGCGCTGGCGTGTCAGTTCGTATGATTACCGGTGACCACCTCGAGACGGCTTACACAATTGGTCTCAAGCTCGGGCTGGTTGACTCGCGCGACCAGGTCTTTGACAGCCGCCTCATGGTTGGCATGTCCGACAAGCAGCTCGCAAAAGTAGC
>CAMLKA010000040.1 GCA_946480535.1 uncultured Candidatus Saccharibacteria bacterium
TTATCAAGGTGGTTGATCCCCTCGATGTTATCGTGCGAGCCAGGCACTTCGTGTGCACGGTGCAAACGAGCTGAAAGCTCTTTCGCAAGGATATCGTTAATAAGCGTCGACTTACCACTTCCGCTTACGCCGCTGACGACGGTCATCACGCCAAGTGGAATAGTGACGTCAATATTCTTCAAGTTGTTCTCACGAGCACCCTTAATGACGAGTGCGCGATCCTTCTGGATGCTGCGGCGTTTTTTCGGCACGGCAATTTTCTCAGCACCACTAAGGTAGCGGCCCGTAATACTGTTACTATCCTTCGCCACTTCATCTGGCGTACCGTATGCGATAACTTGTCCACCGTTTACACCCGCGCCAGGCCCAATATCAAGCAAGTAGTCGGCGTGACGAATGGTGTCCTCGTCGTGTTCAACAACCAGAACAGTATTTCCAAGGTCGCGGAGGTGCTTCAGCGTTGCAATAAGGCGATCGTTGTCGCGCTGGTGCAGCCCGATCGATGGCTCATCGAGAACATACAGCACACCCTGAAGCCCAGAGCCAATTTGGGTTGCCAAGCGAATACGCTGTGCTTCACCACCAGAGAGGGTGTTCGCAGCACGTGAAAGCTCAAGATAACTGAGCCCAACGTTATTCATAAAGCCAAGACGACTGCGAATTTCTTTAAGAATTTGAGTTGCAATAAATGCTTCTTGCTCGCTCAGCTTTAGCTTGGTATCAAAAAGGTCGAGTGCGTCTTCAACGCCGAGCGTACAAATATCCATGATACTAAGGCCGTGAATCGTCACTGCCAAAACAACTGGCTTCAAGCGCGCGCCCTTACACGCGTGACATTCACGTTCGCGCATAAAACGCTCGATATCCTTACGCATGAAATCGCTGTCGGTTTCTTTATAGCGACGTTCGAGGTTAGGAATAACCCCTTCGTAGGTCGAATCGTAGGCGCGGCCATCACCAAGTGAAATGCGGTACTTTTCATCACCCGTTCCATACAGCACTTTTTGCACTGCTTCTTCTGGCATTTCTTTTACGGGCACACGAAGACTAAAACCATGAGCGTCAGCCACGGCTGAAAGGCGCTTCATATACCAAGCGTCACTATTCACACGATTGTACGGACGAATCGCACCTTCAGAGATTGTAAGGTTCGGGTTAAAAACAAGATCAGGATCGACTTCAAGACGACTTCCAAGGCCCGTACATACCGGACACGCACCCTGTGGGGCGTTAAAGCTGAAGAGACGTGGCTCGAGTTCAGGAATTTCTTCATTTGGGTGGTCAACACAGGCGTAGCGTTGGCTATACACGTGTGACTCTTCCGCATCAACATCGAGTACTTCGACAACGCCGTCGGCAATATCGAGCGCCTGCTCAACCGACTGTGCGACACGTGAACGCATTTCTTCTGAAATAGCGATACGGTCAACAACAATTTCAATGTCGTGCTTATACTTCTTGTCGAGTTCTGGGT
Organism: uncultured Candidatus Saccharibacteria bacterium; assembly: GCA_946480535.1. The sequence continues at coordinate 1,475 of CAMLKA010000040.1, forward strand.
ATTCATCAAGAGCATACACAACACCATCAACACGAGCACGAGCAAATCCAAGACGACGATACTGTTCAGGAATATGTGCGAACTCGCCTTTCTTGCCTTTGGCGATTGGCGCGAGAATCATGAGGCGAGAACCTTCAGGGAGCTTCAATACTTCATCAATAATATCCTGCGGCGTACGGCGACTTACCGCCTTGCCACACACTGGACAGTGAGGAATACCAATACGCGCGTACAGAAGACGTAGGTAGTCATAAATTTCAGTTACCGTTGCAACGGTTGAACGAGGGTTGCGGCTGGTTGATTTTTGGTCAATGCTAATCGCTGGGCTCAAGCCATCGATTTGGTCAACATCCGGCTTTTCCATAAGCCCTAAGAATTGACGAGCATAGCTCGAGAGGCTTTCAACATAACGACGCTGACCTTCGGCGTAAATGGTATCGAAAGCGAGGCTCGATTTGCCCGAACCACTCAAACCTGTAATCACAACAAGCTTGTCACGCGGTATCTCAACACTAATATTCTTTAGGTTGTGCTCGCGTGCACCAGTTACACGAATCACCTCTGACATCTTGATTATTATACGCTCTTTTTAAACTTTTTTCCAGTCAACTAGTCATTCGACGCTCAGTACGCTACACTGAAGAAAATAAGCTATAACATATTATGGTTATGCTTGCAATATTACCTCTTAAGGCGTATATTTTATTAAAACTTTGAGAGGTCGATACGCATGAAAAAAGCACTGACAATTCTATTTTTATCTCTATCCATTCTTATTATTCTGGACTCTCTTAATGCTGGGCACGCCCTCTTCATGTTCCTTCTTGCCGGTGTCATTCCGGGCACAAACATAGCGATCAGCGCCAATACTATGCTTGAGTTCTTTACGCTTCTTATCGGCTTCACTCTTTCGCGCCTTACCATCGCACTGCTTCGTTTTATCGAATCACGACACGAAGAACCAGCGGCACCATCAAGGCGCCGTGCTCGTATCTCAACCGCTCGCGCCTAATACCGCGCTAATCTTCGAAAGGAACGATACTTTCAGCCCACAGCTGAAGCTCTTGGAGAATATATTCTTTTGACTCGTCACCAGCGTGAACCGTCGCGAGTTGCTGGAGCCGCGTTACAAAACCGGGAAGTTGTTTTCGAATACGCTCAGCGCGCCATTTCTCCCAAGCACCCACTTCATCTTCAGCAAGGCTTTGCGGATAATTACGCGCTTTGTAGTGAAGTAACAACTCATTGAGGCGTTCATCGGTAAATTCAGGGTGAAGATCTGCGAGTGCGTTTGCGTCCGCCTGACGAACCTTATCAATCCGCAGCTTATCGACATCGGGCACGAAGCCGTCATACAACTGTGCTTCAGGGTCAGATTCTTTTGCGAATTCTGGACGCCCTTCGTACAGAGAACGGACATTTTCGGCGAATGCTGGCGATGAAAGAAGAATCTTTTTATGCTTCTCAACCGTTTCAAGATCGAGCCCAATTCGCTCCCAGCCACCCTCACGCTCAAGCACGCCCAATGGCGCAACCGCAGGGGCGCGGTTATACTGAATTTCTTTTACTGGCAGCTTCACAAAATCTTCTTTTTGGCGTTCTTCCCACGAAGCGAACATGCTCTTGGCGAGCTCTTTTACTGACAAATTAAGGAGCGGGGTTGGGTCATGGCGAAGGTCATAGACGATAACATTACCGTTGCGACCCGGGGCGAGAGGAAATGACACTGTTGCTTTATGGAAAGCGGCATCAAGTTGACCACTGACATAGACAAATGGCCGCTTATCATCAAGGTTTACCAGTTCAGCAACCTTCTTTTTATCCTTAATAGCAAAGAGGTGCGCGTACAGTTGTGGCTGCTTTTCTTTTACTAGTTTTGTTACTGCAATCAAAGCTTCGACGTCACTCAGTGCGTCGTGTGCCTTAAAGTGATCGATTCCGTTTATTTTTGTAATAAGTTCGAGCTTGTTCACTTCTTTGCCGTCGACAACTGGCCACTCAATACCATCCGGGCGCAGCGCACGCGTCATACGAACGACATCAAGTAAATCCCAACGACCACGACCATCTCGCCAACTCCACTCGTACGGATCAGTAAAAGTACGCCAAAATAATGTACGGATAAATTCATCATCAAAACGAATATTATTAAACCCAATAGTAATGGTGTCTTCAGTAAAGATTTCATCTCTTAACAACTTAGCAAATTCAGCCTCGGTAAGGCCGTCGGCTTGTGTTTGCTGTGGAGTAATACCCGTTACAAGCAGTGCGTCTGGTGACGGCAGGGTGTCATCGTTAAGTTTTACAAGAATGTTATATGGTTCACCGATAGGATTAAGCTCCGTATCGGTTCGCTGCCCCGCAAACTGCATAATGCGATCTTGGCGCGGATTAAGGCCCGATGTCTCTAGGTCGTAGAAAAAGAATGTCTGACTCATAGGTCTTATTATACGGGCTGAATCTGAAATTATCTGAAGACAAACAAAAAACACCCCGCTGGGTGCTGAAGAAAAAAAGTATTCGGACGGATGACAACGCACTGGGGCGAGGGAAAGGGCGATTCAAGAACAGAACCGGCAACCTTTTAAGTCCCCCGCCCCAGCGGTATGCTGGGTGAGTGTTTGTGAGTAAGGAAATTGAACGAGCTGTTCGTCACACGGGCTTATCGATGCGTGGAGTGCAAAGACTCCCTTTATGCCGTGTTTTATTGACTACTGAGGCGTTTCCCTAGAGCTCACTTCGATGCGCTTGGCATCCCCTCTCCACTCGGCGAGGGGCTAACTTCGTCGCTTTCGCAAACTCGACTCTCCGTCCGAATTTTTATCATCATCTCGTGGGCACTGCCGAGATCCGGTTCGCTCCCTCTTCGGGCGCTTACGTATCTCTGTATTCGATTATTGAATGTTCAGTTGTGGGTGGTTTCGTTTCAATGTCCTCTTGGCGAGTATGGCGCCGAAGCGTCAGTGACTGCGAAGAATCTCGGGGGTATATAACCATAGGCCTGAGGTGACGGAACAGCTTGCGGAACAAGACAGTTCGGACACTTGATAGACCTGACCCTAAAAACACGAAGACCATGGTGCGCGGGCGTTAAGCCTTAAGCGCTGGCCTGTCTTAACCGATCACGGCGACAGGGCAAAGCCATTCCCTTCTCTGCGGCGACGGACAACTCCCAAGCAAGGAGCTTTTGGATAAGCTCGTTACGTGAAGCCGCTCGTATACACGAGTCACCAGCTTTCTGAATAGTGGACCGACAAGAATGATGTGCAACCCCACGAAGCGCCGAGGCGTCTCACGAAGTAATGGACGTATTATAGCAAATACTTGCCATTTTGTCAATATATTGTCTAAATAATTATTGTTCGAGAAGGGTAAATTCGTCGAGGCCGATACGGATAATAGAGTCACCCTCTGCGCCTTCACGGTGGAGAGCATGGGTAATACCCATCTTTTTCATAATGTCACGAAGACGGTTTACACCTTCGTAGTTTTCAAACTGTGTACGGCGTGCAAACTTCTCGATTTTATGACCCTTCACAACATATACGGTCTTTTCACCATCATCAACCTTCTTGATGTGCCATGCAAGCGCTTTTTCCTCTTGATCAAGTGAAATAACCGCCAAGCCACTATCTTCGTCTGCTTCAACCGCTTCCTTCTCTGCTTCACGAATCGCCACCACTTCCCTACGCAGTTCACGAAGAACATCAGTAAGACCGGTGTGTGCAGGTGAAGACACGGCAAATACTGGCGTATCTCCAGCAACAGCCTTCAAGGCGTCTTTTTGCATAGTAACGATGTCATCATCAAGGCCTTCGATCTTTGTAAGCGCAATAACCTCAGGACGCTCCGCAAGGTCTTCACTGTACGCGGCAAGCTCGTGACGGATTGTCTTGTAGGCTTTCGCGACGTCGTCGGTATAGGCGTCAATGAGGTGGAGAATGACCGCTGTGCGCTCGACGTGACGAAGGAAGGCATCACCAAGCCCTTTGCCTTCGCTGGCACCTTCAATAAGGCCTGGGATGTCAGCAATAAGAAGGCTGCCATCGTCGATGTCGGCAACACCTAGGTTCGGCGTAAGCGTGGTAAAAGCGTAATCGGCAATTTCAGGGCGTGCATTTGAAACGACACTGAGGAACGTTGACTTTCCGGCATTCGGAAACCCAACCAACCCAACATCGGCAAGAAGCTTCAGCTCAAGCTCCGCCTCAAACGTATCGCCCATTTCGCCCTTTTCTGCAATACGTGGTGCTTGGCGCACCGATGACTTGAAGTGAGCGTTCCCGTATCCACCATCGCCACCCTTGGCGACAACAATCTCCTGTCCGTCTTCAATGAGATCGGCGATAACTTCACCATCACGGCGCACGATAGTGCCCATAGGAACCTTCACGCGGAGTGGAGCACCCGACTTACCGTGACGATCGCGCTTCGCGCCAGCTTGTCCAGGTTCGCCCTTTAGCTCGGGCTTGTAGCGGAAATCGATGAGCGTGTTGAGGTTTTCAGTTGCAACGAAGATAACATCGCCACCCTTACCGCCATCGCCGCCATCTGGGCCACCTTTATCAACATAAATTTCATGACGAAAACTGACGGCACCATCACCGCCGCGTCCAGCCTGCACAAAAACTTTGGCGGTATCAACAAACATATAGACCCATTATAACAAATTCGCCCCTGTTTTGACAGAGGCGAATTTCGATTGC
>CAMLKA010000041.1 GCA_946480535.1 uncultured Candidatus Saccharibacteria bacterium
ACGACGACATAATCATCAAGAATCTGGTGCACGTAGCCACGAGTGTCATCTTCAAAGCGCACCGTTGCGTGCACGTTGGTTGGCTGCAAGCCCTTGACGCTCACCATGAACGAGTCGATACCAATAATTTCGCCGACTGGGTTGCCGTCTTGAACGAGCTTTTCAAATTTCTTATTTGCCACGGACTGCCCCCAGTTCTTTTTCGAGCTCACCACGCTTTGCCTTGAGTGCATTTCGTACGCTCAAGTCATAGACGTGATTGGTCGTGCGAAGGTACACGCCCGCAACCAAGGCTGGCTGCAAGCGCGCATCAATGACTGCCTGCGGGTGGATTGACTCGCGCAACCAGGCAGTTAATTGCTGGAGGCTTTCAGGGTCGGCAACGACCGCAAAGGTCATACTTACCACGCGCACTTTGTCTTTTAGTAAGCGAAGCTGCTTAATGTATGCGCTGCGCGCTTTTGTGTCAGTAAGGTCAACGCTGTTTACATCTAGGAATGCCGTGAGTTGCGGTGACATAGCTGGCACTTCGCCTGATTGACCGCCAGCTTTCTTTCGAACACTCGTTGTCGTCAGGGCGTTATCGACAGCTTCAAATTCGCGCACCAAACGCGAAACATCAACCTTACTAATAATCGTTGAAGGAAGTGAAAATTCAGAATAGTCTTTTATTTCAGCCTTGCTCATAATTTCATGTCATCCACAATTGCCTGTTTGTTTTCGTCCATTTGCTTAATAATGGCCGGGAGCTGTGCCTTAAGATCGTATTGGTCGCCAAGCGCACCAAGCAAGTAATGCTCGACGATTGCCGCCATGTTGCTTTGGAAGCCATCGACCAGCATTTGCTCTTGGTCGGCCACGTTCTTTTGAAGTGTCGTGGTAAGTGTCTGGTATTGGTCGTGGAGTTGCTGCGCGCTTTGGTTGAGCCACTTCAAAGCTGAGTCTTGCGCTTCCTTCATTGAAGTAATTTGTTGCTTGTTCTCTTCGAAGGCATTGTGGAGGAGACCCTGTTGATCGGCCACGTTCTTTTGAAGAGCGGTGCGAAGTTCGTCGTGCTGTTTCTTGAGTGTTTCGGCGCTTTCGGTCATTGAGTGAAGCGCTTGCTCTTGCGCCTCTTTGAGTGACTTGCTGTATTCGTCGAACTGCGCCTGGAGTTGTTTAGCGGTGTGTTCTTTCAGCTCTTCGTTAACCTTGGTAATGGCACCGTCGAGTTGCTTGGTGATGTGCTCTTTGAGCTCGGCATTAACAGCCGCAATGGTTGTTTCGAGGTCGCGCTTAAAGAGTTCGCCGTTCTCGTTAATGACTTTTTCAAAGTACCAACGGCCGTGGTTACGGAGTTCTTCACGGAAATACTCATCAAAGAAGTGCTCTTCCTCAGTAAAGAGCTGGTCGCTGGCCGACTTCTTCGGGTCCTGTTTGTGTTGAAAAATTCCCATGTATTCCCACCTATTATCGTGCTAAAGCTTCAGTAGTAAGTATACCGCAAAAAGGCCAATAATTAATATCAATACCGCCGTTAAAATCACCTCAAGAATCGCCCTGAAGATTGATTTCTTCGACATTGGGTTACGACCAATAGAGATAACCCCGTTGCGAATGCCAGCGTAGAGCACGGCGATGGCTGCAATCAGGCTAATCACTGCAATGGCAACACCAATATAGATACGGATTGGACTCACCTCTTTGTCGGCAATCGCCTCACCCACACGCTTCAAGAATTCTGGCGCGTTGACATCAGTACTTTTATGGTTTGGGTTGCTCTTAATGTCGATCGTGACAGGGATAGCGCCAAACTTTACCGTCCTTGTGCCGCCCTGCGAGTCCTTTAACTCGGTCTCGCCCAGTGCGGCACTCGAGTCGTTAAAGGTACTATTTGCCCGTCCAAAGACCGTCACCTCTTCCTCACCGGCACGCATTGCAATACCGTTCACCGATGAAAGGGTGAGGTAATCACCAGAGGCAATTTCCCCTTGCTGGTTCGAAACAAGCACGTTGTATGTTCCCGAAACCGCAACATAGGTTTCGTTCTCAACATTTTCATTGGTAATAGAGAATGGCAACTGAGATTTATCAACGACGACACCGAACATATTATTAACATCGGCCTGCGTCGCGACCTTCACGCGGTTAGAGTTTTCACCGGTCAATACAACAATCGATCCGATATCGATTGGCTGATCGGCCGAGTAGGAAGCAACACTGCCACCACCGTAGGTTTCGGCAGACGCGGACACAGAAGCAGTAGCAACCACCCCAAGGATGAGTGCCACACTAATAACGATGCGTGAAAGTTTCACTGTTTGTTTATCTCCCGTGCGCTCTCTAGTTGCGCTTGGCAATATTATAGCATAACCAGCATGGCAAAAATGCCTGCCAATTTGTACGACCCGCATGGTTGTATGGTTTAAAAAAACTTACGCTTTTTATTGCTTGTTTTTCACCGCTTATGCTAGAATGACGACAAGCTTTGATGAACCACCACACGTCATAAGTGAAATAAATATTTTTTCAAAATAACAGAGAAAAAATAAAGAAAAACAACAAAAAATGAACGTGTGGTGCACATTCTCCACTATTTTTAATCAGCGACGTGTCTTGCAAATTGCAGGTCTTCTTACGCTATGTGTTGCATTAATTACAATGCTATTTTTAGGTAGTATTGCGAATGCGGCGCCAGGCGTAAACCAGACCGTCAGTTTCCAGGCCAGGTTACTTACGCCTCAAGGACAGCCAGTCGCCGACGGCTACTACAATGTCCAGTTCAAGATTTACCAAGATGGAACGGGCACGGCTGCCGGCAACCCAGGAGGAACGCTTGAATGGACGGAGACCTACGTCAACAATGGCGGCAACAACGCAGTCTTTGTCAAAAACGGATACCTCTCCGTGAATCTCGGATCACTCAACCCATTCGGCACGCAGGTCGACTGGAACCAAGACACCCTATGGCTCTCGATGAATATCGCAGGGTCTTCAACGCTTTGTGAGACCTTTGGTACGGCGCCATGTTTGGCAGACGGTGAAATGCTCCCAATGAAGCGCCTCACCGCAGCACCGTACGCCCTCAACTCAGGCAAGGTTGGTGGAAAGAGCGCCGACGAACTCATCCACAACGGCACAAGCCAGCAAACTGGTAACTTTAACATTTCTGGAACAGGTACCGCCAATGTCCTCCAGGGAAGCACCGGCGTCATCAGCCCACTGCTCGATAGGGCAGATGCAGGCACACTCAGTATTGGTAGCGCAAACGCCACAGGAATTGTTATTGGTTCAAACGCGAGTAACCAAACAATTGAAATAGGTACAAACATGGCACAGGGAGAGGTCGTTATCGGCGCTAAGGCAAATAACTCAGGGGTTGTATTGCAAGGCGGCACCACTCTTGGTGTACACGTAGAGACCGTCGGAGGATTCAGAGTCTATAACGACAACACCGACCTCGTATCATTCTCAATGTCAGCAGAGGGTACCTTCAGATTCCGCCTTGCTGGTGAGAATACCCTCATGATACGTGACGGAAATGACCAAGGGGTTGCGACTTTCACGAGCGATGGAAGCCTATCCTTGAACAATACGCTTTCCGCAGGCGCTGATGTTTGGGCGAATGGCAGTATTGGTGCCATCTCGGCAGATGAACAAAACGCAGCGGGCGTGTCGTGGCTTGATGGCAACTCAACCGCCTATATGCTCTCAACTGGCAATACCCTAGCGCTTCAAGGTGCAGGCGTTGATCTACTTACTGCTAAAAATACGACGGGTAAGGCGACCATTGGAATCGGAAACGCAGCATCAAGTGGATATGCTCTCGATGTTACAGGTGAAATTAACGCCTCAACCACATACAAGATTAATGGCGTCGACGTACTTGGATCGAACGACATTGCATTCAGTGGCGCTACAGGATCAGGCCTCTCGTCATCAAACGGCGACGGATTGCGACTCTTCTCAAATGATGGCATTAAAATTGGAGACAGTACAACCAGCAGTAGCCCGACTCTCCTTACCCTCGATAAGGGCACCGCAGCCCCTGGAGCTACGGGTGACGCAGTTCTTGGAAGCATGTACTACGACACAACCCTTGGTAAGGTGCAGTGTTACGAAGCTGACGGATGGGGATCATGTAGCTCAAGTCCAGACAACTTTATAAACCTGAGTCCCGAGTACACGAATGCTGTTACTTCAGAGAACGCAAGTGGCGAATTTACTTCCGGTTTCTGTTCGGATGGTCTTAACCTTAATGATGCCAATAACGGTCAGCCAATCTGTAACACCAACGAAACCTATAACTATTACGAGTGGCACTCGCCAGACCAGACCGAAACAAAGGACATCTTTGTTACCTATCAGCTACCAAGCAACTTCACCGGCTTTGTTGATGACTCACTTTCACTTACCGGGCGCACCCTCGACACTATGGCTTCTGTCGAATATACCGTATACAAGAGTACCTCTACGGGTCTTGTCGCCTGCGGCTCAACCGTCAGTGTGGCGGACGGCAGCTCAAACAACTGGAACAAAGCAGTCGCAACCGGTAGCGCAGACCCTGCAAGCTGTAACTTCGCCGCTTCGGACAGCCTTGTCGTTCGCATCAGCCTAACTGCCGTTGGTATGGATTCGTACGCGTACGCGAGTAACCTTAGCTTTGCCTTCAGTGATCAATAAAGGATAATAAAGATATGGTAGGATTTCGAAAACCCAACAAACGACTCCTCTCTATTGCGATCGTCATGATTACCCTAGGCTTTGCTGGACTTGGGCTTGGCGTCTATCAGGCTACCTCATCTCAGGCTGAAGTTTCAAGTGGAAAGCCGAACTTCACCGCCCTCCTTCCAAAGGGTAGGACCATCGAACAACTTGGCGGCTGGCAAAAACTCACAGCACCAAATGGCGACGCCTTTTATGTATATGTTGATAACGCCAGTGGGGTGTCCATTAATGTGAGCCAACAAAAACTCCCTGGTAAATTCAAAAATAACCTGACAAATGAAATGCTCGATATGGCCCGCGCTTACAATGCCGATGTAAAGCTCGATGTTGACGGCACGACCGTCTTCGTTGGAACCTCCGCCAAAGGTCCCCAATCGGTGCTCTTCGCCAAGAACGACGTGCTTGTTCTCATAAAATCATGGGCAACCATCGACAATAGCGACTGGGTCGCCTACATAAAAACTTTGGAATAAAAATACCCGTATCATTTGCGGGTATTTTCATAAAAACTACCTACTTACTATTTTGCTCGATGAGCTGCGTCACCTTACTGTCAGCCTTTAGGTTCTCGTAGTAAAGAATTTGATTTTTAAGGATGATCATTTCATCATCTGGACCATGCACCCCCTCGGTAACAGCGAAGAGTTGAATACTACTTTGCTCGGCGTTCACATCGGTTTCCGCTTCTTCACCAGTTGCTTGAGCCTGCGGATAATAAATGTTTGTAATCTTGAATGATTCATCGTTAAAGGCAGAGAGCTTCCCAAAGTAAATTTGGCCGTTTGAAAGGAA
>CAMLKA010000042.1 GCA_946480535.1 uncultured Candidatus Saccharibacteria bacterium
GTTGAAGATGTCATTACTATTGCCGTGCAGGTGAACGGTAAGCTTCGTGGTGAGATTCAGGTTGGAAAAGACACTGATCCTGAAGAAATTAAGGCCCAGGCTTTGGCACACGAAAACGTTGCTCGTTTTGTTGAAGGCGAGCCGAAGAAGGTGATTTACGTTCCCGGGCGACTCGTTAGCGTTGTCGTGTAAGATGAGCGTCTATAAAAAGTGGCCCGCAGGGGGCCATTTTTTAGTGGGTTTCTGGAGTTGGTAGTTCGTCGACGACGCCATGATTAATTTGATCATTGTTAACAACAAGGTATTCATTACCGTTGTCGGCTTCAGGATCAATATCGGCTTCAACAACACTCTTTTCGTCGCCGGGCTGTACGGTGCCGTGAAGGTCAATCGATGCTTTTAATGCATCGTAGAAGAACGGCTTTGTTTCATGGTAAAGGTCAGAGCCGAGAGATTTTTCGATGACCGCAAGGGCCGGTCCTTCAAGGCTGCCTCCTTGTTCGACAGTGAATGATCCAACGACATCCTCAATTGAGAACATTCCTTTTGCGACCTCTTGGGCGCTCAGGATGTATTCGGCCGATTTTTGGGCCTGCTCGGCGTTGAGTGCTGCAAGTGCTTCGGCATTTGCAGCGCGTTGGTTATTTTGGCCCACGCCAACAGTAATGGCGGCACCGAGTGCAAGCCCCGCTCCGGCTGTAAGTGCTGCTTTTTTGAGGAAATCATCTTTTGGTATTTCTGACATAGTACCCCTACTATACCATAACCGTTATTACTCCATGCTTCCCACTTGAGTATCAGAGGAAAAAATAGTATAATGAGCTCTAAGATTTAATAACACCTAGGAAAAGGAGCACTTTGAATGGCACAACCAAAGAAGCAGAGTAGCCCACGAAAGACGGGTCTCCGCCGCAGCCACCTGCGTCTGACGCTTGCTCGTCGTGTGAACGGAAAGTCACCTGTAAAGGTTAAGACAACTCGCAAAGAAACCGGTAAGGCGCTTGCTAAGTAGCAGGCGTTTTTCGCATACGCGTATTTAAGCGTATACTTACATAAAGCTACATTTACAATAACAAAGAGAACCAACGCATTATGGCATCTAATCGTCATCTCGGCCGCATCGTCGCACTACAAACACTTTACGAATTTGAATTCCGTAAAGAGTCTGCTGACGATTCTGTTGAAGTTAAAGAAATTCTATCGCGAAACTTAGAGCGATACGAAACGGCGATCGATGATACTGAGTTCGTCGAATCTCTGGTCAATGGCGTTCTAAAAGAACAGGAAGCTATTGATGGGAAGATTCAACCAATTGCGCCCGACTGGCCAATTGAACAAATTGCCCGAGTCGACCGCAACATCCTTCGTATTGGTGTTTTTGAACTGCTGCACCAGGCAGATATTGTTCCACCTAAGGTAGCAATTAACGAAGCGGTTGAGCTCGCAAAAGCGTTTGGTTCCGATAACTCGAGCAAGTTTGTAAACGGAGTACTGGGTACTGCGTATCGCACACTTGTAGAGGGAGCCGAGAATGGCGACACCACAGTTCGATAAGTTTAAGAAATACTTTTCGCGCAAGAAACCATCTATCCAAGAAATTGTCCGTGAACCGACCGCTGGTGGGATTGTCTTCCGTCATGGCAAAAAAGGCGTAGAGATCCTTCTTATTCAGGACGCGAAAGACCGTTGGACAATTCCAAAGGGGCACATTGAAGAGGGTGAAACTGCACAGCAGACTGCTCGCCGTGAAATTGGCGAAGAAGCTGGCCTGAAAGAGGTTGATATCCTTGGTTGGCTTGGAAAAATTCATTTCCGTTACCGCCGCGTCGACAAGCTCGTCCTGATGACGACGCAAATTTACCTTGTTCGCGCAAAGGGCGACACCGACGCTATTAAGAAAGAAGAATGGATGAATGGCATTCAGTGGTTCCCGTTCCACGAAGCGCTTGACGCCATTGAATACGAAGATATCGGTAAATTAATGCTGCTTGCGATGAAGCGCATTCGGCAGGAGAACTTGTAATGAGTGGTATGCAAACAGCTCCGTACCAAGATTTTGCTCGTGAGAAGCTTGGGTTTGAATTTCAAAATATCGACTTGCTGGTCACCGCGCTGACTCATCGTAGCTACGTAAACGAACACCGCAAGAGCGTTTCCGAGCACAATGAGCGCCTTGAATTCCTTGGCGACGCGGTACTTGAATTGGTAGTAACCGACTTCTTGTTCCGAAACTATGATGAAGCAGAAGGTATTTTAACGAGCTGGCGTGCCTCGCTTGTTCGTACCGAAAGCATTGGTGCCGCCGGACAACTTCTTGGGTATGAACCACTTGTTCGTATGAGCCGTGGGGAGAAGCAGGGAAGCGAACGTGCTCGTCTACAAATTCTCGCAAATGCTTTTGAAGCGCTGATTGGTGCAATCTACCTGGAACGTGGCTACGCTGATGCCGAAGTATTTATTACCAAGCACATTACGTCAAAGCTCGACGGTATTTTGAAAGAAGGCTCATGGCGCGACCCTAAGTCACACCTTCAAGAGGTGATGCAGAAGGTAGACAGCGTGACTCCTCGCTACGTTGTAATTGAAGAGGTTGGTCCTGACCACGATAAGGTCTTTACGCTTGGTGTGTATGCCGGCGATCGTCTTGTAAGCAAGGGCGTGGGCCCAAGCAAGCAGGCTGCTCAGCAGGAAGCGGCGAAAGCTGCCCTGAAGACCTACCAAGGCTAAGCCCCCAGGGAGCTTGACTTACAGAGATAAAACGTGTAAAATAGCCAGAGAATTCAAATCAAAGCTATTACACAATAGACTAAAGAGTTAAAGGAAAGTTTTAAGATATGCTCGCAATTCGTTTGCAACGCGTAGGACGTGCCGGTTACCCAACCTACCGCCTCGCAGTTCAAGAGTCACAACGCCACCCGTCAAGCGGTCGTGTTGTTGCTTACGTAGGAAGCTACAACCCACACACTAAAGATGCTAACGTTCAAGTTGAAGTTGCACAAAAGTACCTCGACAACGGTGCGCAACCAACTCCACGTGTTGCTAAGCTTCTTAAGGAAGCTGGCGTGAAACTCCCTAAGTGGGTAAAGGAAGCTTCAAGCGACAAGCAAAAAGCTATCCGCAACGCTGAAAAGCTTCGCAAGAACCAACCAAAAGAAGAAGTGGTTGAAGAAGCACCAGTAGAAGCTGAAGAAGCTACCGAAAACGCTGAATAGTCTATTGAAAAACACTCCTGGTTAAAACGGGAGTGTTTTTGTTTTGCACGAAAACGATTATGCTTATGGTCTTTTGGGAACCATGCTACAATGAGGATACGATACTTTGACAGAGACCGGAGGAGGGCATATGTCGACCATAGACCAGCAGTTCATAGAGTATATCGTTAAATCTGTCGTCGGGAACCCAGACGATGTTGTCGTCGAGCGTGTTATCGACGAGAAGGGCGTATTGTTGACACTTACCGTCAATCCAGACGATCTTGGTCGTGTGATTGGTAAGCGTGGCGTGACGGCACAGAGCCTGCGAACATTGCTTCGTGCGCTTGGTACAAAGAACGACGCACGGTACAACTTAAAGATTGTAAATAATGATGGGCAAACAGGCGCTACCCTTAGTAGTGATGATGCTCATGTTTCCACAACTGAAGAGGCTGTGGAAACGTCAACAGATGAACCTGTGGACAACACCTCAGACTACACAAAAAAGACTCGTCAAGAGCTTGCAGACCTCGACGATCTTGATATATAATCACAAGCAGTTCAACAACACACTTTGAACTGCGAGAACAGCTCATGCGAGCAACAAACACCACATTTTGTTGAGAGCTTATGTGTATAAAAGACACCCCGTTCAGGGTGTCTTTTTGTTTCTAAAAGGAAGAGGCCCCCGAGGAGGCGGCCGGAGCGTATGCTCAACGGGTGCCTCTTCGGGGGCGTTAACCGAGCGCGTCGGCGTCGCGGACGAGTTGGGCCGTGTGGGCCATCTCGGCCGCGTAGGCCTGGTCGTAGGGACGCAACTTGGCGTGGGTGCCGTAGCTGACCTCGGCCTCGCGCTCGATGTTCGAGCCGTCCGCGGTGTAGAAGACCTTGTAGGTTCCGCGGTCGTCGGTGATCGGGTCACGGCGGACGATGCTGTCCGCCTCGATGACGATGCCACCGATGGCGACGAAGGTGATCTTCTCCTGCGTTGCGGTGCTCATTTTGTGCTCCTTAGTTTCCTTGGAACGGTAGGGCGATGATTCGTAAAGACGCAAATTCACGAGATTACGATTGCGATATTATAGCATATATTTACAAAAATATCAATATAGCGTACACTGGTATGGATGAAGAAAATCCAAGTTGTGACGCTATTTCCAGAAATGTTTGAAGGCGTTTTGAATAGCTCGATGATGTGGAAGGCCCAGAAAGAGGGTGCTGCTGAATTTGGATTAATTAACCTGCGTGAATATGGAATTGGCCCGCGTCAACAAGTGGACGACACACCGTATGGCGGTGGCGATGGCATGTTGTTAAAACCAGAGCCACTTTTTGCTGCAGTTGAAGCAGCAAAAGCGAATGACCCAACGGCAAAGGTGCTGCTTATGACGCCTCGTGGGCAACGCTGGAAGCAGGCGACGGCACAAAGCTATGCGGATTCAGATCATGGCTATATTTTTATTTGTGGGCGCTACGAAGGTTACGACGAGCGAATTGTTTCACTGGTAGATGAACAGATTAGTGTTGGTGATTACGTGCTGACTGGTGGTGAGTTGCCTGCTATGACAATTATCGATAGTATTGTGCGGCTTATTCCTGGAGTGCTAGGCGGCGAGGCGAGTGCTGAGATTGAAAGCTTTTCTGATGGTGAGACGCTGGAGTTCCCTCAATACACAAAGCCTTCTGAATTTCGTGATATGAAAGTACCTGATGTACTTTTGAGCGGCAACCATGCAGCGATTGCTAAGTGGCGCGAAGAGAATTCTTTTAAAGCTGATTTATAGCACCTCGTATTTATAGGCACGAAAAAACCCGCATAAAGCGGGTCTTCTCGTGTTGTGGTGGATATCGTATAGCGTTAGCTACAACAAAGTAAAAAAATTTTTTTTGAATTTTTTTGGAGTTTTGTTTGTTTTTGTAACTTTCGCTTGTTCACTACTGTACTGAAATCGTTTTAAAAGCGCAAGCGTATTTTACGAAAAAGTTAAAAATGACAACAGTTTGTCAAAACCATAAGCGCGGTCGTATACTGTGGGGTATGAGTGTACTCGTTAAAGCCATTCCTGCGTCGAAGCCGCGCACCAAAGAATCGCGTCAGATGTCTCTGTTGCTGGCCGTAATTTTTGTTATTTTTGCATTGACACAATTATTTACATTGGATGAATTTATTGAACT
>CAMLKA010000043.1 GCA_946480535.1 uncultured Candidatus Saccharibacteria bacterium
GTTTAGCGGTTCGCTTCCTTCACCGAAAGGCTCAAACGACCCTTTTCGTCGATACCCATAAGCTTCACCTTTACGATTTGGCCTTCGGTAAGAACGTCTTCAACCTTTTCAACACGAGTGTCGGCAAGTTGAGAAATGTGCACCATGCCGTCGGTTCCTGGGAGGATGTTTACGAATGCACCAAATTCCTTAATGGTCACGACTTTACCTTCGTAAATACGGCCCACTTCTGGCTCTTCGGTCAGACCCTTGATCCAATTAAGCGCTGCCTCAATCTTTGCAGTGTCAGCGGCAGCAACGGTGATGAGTCCGTCATCCTTAATGTCGATTTCCGCACCAGTTTCAGCGGTAATCTTGTTAATGACTTCTCCCCCCTTACCAATCACGGCACCAATCTTGTCTGGGTTGATCTTAATCTTTTCAATACGAGGTGCGTATGGGCTCAGCGCCGCACGTGGCTCAGCGAGGGTTGCGAGCATACTTTCAAGAATGTGCGCACGACCCTTCTTTGCGGTCATAATCGCTTCCTTAAGAATCTCAACCGGAAGGCCATGCACCTTCATGTCCATTTGAAGCGCCGTAATACCCTTAGCGGTACCAGCAGACTTGAAGTCCATGTCACCAGCGAAGTCTTCAGCGTCGGCAATATCGCTCAGGATGTTTGGCGTGTCGCCATCCATGATAAGTCCCATAGCAATACCCGATACAGGTGCTGAGATTGGCACACCGGCGTCCATAAGTGCAAGACAGCTTGAACAAGTTGCGGCCATTGAGGTTGAACCGTTCTGGCTCATGATTTCCGTGACGCTACGAATTGCGTATGGGAAGTCTTCTTCCTTAGGAAGGACTGGAATCAGCGCGCGTTCTGCAAGGTAGCCGTGACCAATTTCGCGGCGTCCAGGTGAACCAAGGCGTTGTACCTCACCTACCGTGTAGCCAGGTGCGTTGTAGTGGTGCATGTAACGGCGCTCGCCGTCGGTAATCTCCATGGTGTCCACAATTTGCGCATAACTCAGTGGCGCGAGGGTCACAATGTTGAGGGCCTGTGTCATACCACGAGTAAAGATTGATGAACCGTGCACGCGTGGAAGTACGCCCGTTTCACTTGAAAGTGGGCGGATTTCGTCGAACTTACGGCCGTCTGGACGGATCTTGTCTTCAACGATACCGCGGCGAACGTCCTTGTGGACGGCAGCTGTAAAGGCTTCGTCGTACTTATCGCGTGGATAGTTAATGGTCTCTTCACCAAGCTCTTCAGCAAGCTTTGCTGCCATGTCTTCGTGGAAAGCCCAGCGAAGTTGGTTAATCATCTCGTTGCGCTCTGGGTATGGCTTGCGGATGGCTTCACCAAGCTTGCCATCTACCCATGCGTTTGCAACTTCTTGAAGCTCTTCGTCAGGAAGAATAAGGGTATATTCCTGTGCAACAGGAGCGATCTTTTCAGCCAGTTCTTTTTGAAGCGCGATTGCTGGTTGATAGTGTTCGTATGCCCATGCAAGTGCATCGGCCACAACTTCTTCTGGTACTTCATTGGCACCAGCTTCAACCATCGTAATACCACTTTCGATACCGGCAACCACGAGGTCGAGGTCTGAAGCCTCACGCTCCTCCGGAGTCAAAAAGGCCTTAAATTCACCGTTGACGCGGCCAATACGAAGACCAGCGACAGGACCATCGAATGGCGTACCTGTAAGCATGAGAGCGCTTGAAGCGGCAATCATTGCAATGATGTCTGGACGAAAGGCTGGGTCGAGGCTGAGTACGCTCGCAACAACCTGCACTTCTTGACGGTATCCCTTAGGGAAAAGTGGACGAATTGGACGGTCGATCAAACGGCCGATAAGAATCGCCTCGTCAGATGGGCGACCTTCGCGCTTAATGAAGCGGCTGCCGCTAATCTTTCCGGCTGCATAAAACTTTTCTTCATAGTCGATGCTGAGCGGGAAGTAATCGAGCACTACTGGGCGCGTTCCTACTTGCGCAGAACCAAGCACCACAGTGTCGCCGTAGGTTACCATGACGGAACCAGTTGTACGAAACCCAACGCGGTTAACTTCCAATGTTAATGGACGACCTTCAAATTCGGTCGTTACCTTGATAATGTCCTTGCCATACGGATTGATTGTTGGCATATGAACCTCCTTATTGTTTGGACCCACTTTCCTTCTATAAAAAGCGAGTAAGTAACGGGTACAGGGTTTCGAAATGAGACACTTCGAAACGCTCTATCCTGCACTTATTCGCGCGTGGGATAGTTTTATTATACCAGAGAAACTGAGGTTTTCTTGAGGTTACTCGCCGTTTTTAGGAATAGCCACAAGGTCAATATCGAACACGAGGTCGCTATTGGCTGGGATGTTCTTTGCAGGGCTTGCAGCGCCATACGCTTGTTCTGCTGGAATCACGAGACGGCGCGTACCACCCACTTTCATACCGGGAACCCCGTACGTCCAGCCACGAATGACTTCATCGAGACCAAAGGTAATTGCATTACCAAAATCGTGACTGCTTTGGAAAATAATGCCGTTCTTTACGAGCGCACCCGTGTAGTGAGCGGTGATCTTTGCACCTGGTCGCACCTCTTCGCCCGTTCCTACTTCAACATCAATAATTTCAAGTTCTGTTACCGCTTCTTCTCGTGGGTCAAAGCCGTGGAGTTTTGTTCCTTCGTATGCCATCTATGTGTCCTCTTTTCTTACCGTAGTCTACCATACCCAAGGAGTCCCGGGTCGTCCTCTGGGTTGATGGTTTGAATCCGTATCTTCCCTGCTTCATTGCCACCAATCGTCGTCAACATACCGTCTTCATTTTTCAGAACAAAATTTGTATGCTGACCGCGCGGACTTGGATTGTCGTACAGCACGATATCGCCCATTTGCGGCTGATATACGGCCGTCACAGGCTCAAAACGCCCCTCACGCTGATAGTATTCACGTAGTGTGTAGGTTCCCGGAATACGCCATCCACCGGTGTGCGGATTTACCAAAGGCTCGCCCGCCTCCTTCATAATCCAGCTCACAAAGTCGGCACACCACGGCTCTACTGCACCTTGTGCATATTTGGTTCCGTCGGGCTGTGTCTCGTACTCAACTTTCAACAAAGCAATGAGCTTTTGCTGCGTGTCAGTTAACTGCGCTTGGTCGATGTCGGCAGGAAAGGCACTCTTATTTTCACCGCTCTGCCCTGCGGCATAGAGAAGGCTTGGAACGGTGTTAAACCGCGAGGTTACGAACAGCGCGGCGGCCAAAACCAGTAAGATGCTGCCGATGATAATCGAAAGGCTCAGAATACGGTAGCGAGTTGAGGCTTTTTCCATCTAGCTCTTTACGTCACGTCGCGGGAACACAACCCAGGTTAGTAATAATGCTACCAGGAGGCATGCTGCGTAAAAAACGACATTGCCCCACTCAATGGTGCCCTTCGCGATATCGACGGCCGGGAAATAGTGGAAGAAAGACAAGAATTCATACTCTTCAAGCCACTCCACCGCCTGCGAGAAGGTACTCAAAAGGAAGCTTCCAATCGTTACGATAATCGCCACCGCAGTAGTGAGCGCCCGCTTCCCCGTCGAGAGCCCGATTGCAAAGATGATGGTCGCTAGTGTCGTCACAAGCAGCCAGGTAAAGAGGCCTAGGCGCAGCAGCACCGTTTGGTCGACCGTCTCACCAATGACCAGAAGCCCGACTTCAACACCAATAACCGTCGCGAGTGAAGCGGTGAAACAAATCACCACCATAGCGAGCCACTTCGCAAACACAATACCGCGACGACTAATCGGCAGTGAAATAAGCGTACGGAGCTGTCCCTTATCCTCCTCGCCTACCGTCAGTCCAATTGCCAAAAGAATGGAAAGAATGCTTACAAAAATCGGCAAACGAATATCAAAGATTTGGCTTCCAAGGTAGCCAGGAAGCTCACGCCAGTCCTGGAGATCACCCACTAACCCTTGCAGCGCTGGTGGGAGTGTTTCAAGAAGCTCATCAATCTGACCTCCGTTAAATGACGGGAAAAATGACGTCATGACAAAACCAAGAAACGCGAGGCCGAGTGACCAGCCAAGAATAAAGAATCGCTTATCGTGGAGTGTTTTGAAGAATAAGTTAAACATCTTTTGGACCCTCCTCGTACAAATCTTCAAAGGCAGCTTGGGCGCTATGATCGGTAATACTCACATCTTGAAGGTGCGGCAACGTGCCGAGCCATTCCTGTAAGCGGATTGCTTTGTCCTTAAAAATAAACTGGAGCGTATGTGCGTCGCCGTCTTTTCCGAACTCAATCAACTCGGCAGACTTCGGCGCTGATACTTTTTGCTTCGTCACGACGCGTACCAACTTACCGGCGCTCAGTTCAAGCTGCGTAGTTGGAATGTCCTTCACAAGTTCACCATTTTTAATCAACAGAATACGAGTGCAAACATCTGCCACCTCGTTGAGGTAATGCGACGACATAAAAACGGTCGTGCCCTTTGCCGATTGCTCACGAACAAGATCAATGAAATGCTGTTGCATAAGGGGGTCAAGGCCACTGCTTGGCTCGTCAAGAATGACGAGATCGGGGTCAGTCATAAAAGCTGAAATAAGGGCAATTTTCTGCTTATTCCCCCTCGAGAGTGTACTGAGTTTTTTGTCGAGCTGCGGGTCAAAGCGTTCTACTAAGCTCTTGAATAAATCAGTTGTCACCGTAGTGCCATAGGTACGAGCAATAAAGCGAAGGTATTGTCCGCCCGTCATACCATCGAAGAGGCTCATGTCGCCCGTTGCAAAGCCAATGCGGTGATGGCTTTTATGTGCATTTGGCAGCGTCACCTTCTCGCCAAAAAGCTCCACTTCCCCAATTGAGGGGTGCTGAAAACCAAGAAGCATATTGATGGTGGTTGATTTACCAGCTCCGTTGAGCCCTACAAAGCCGATCACTTCGCCCTTTTCAACAGAGAAAGAAACGTTCTTTACTGCCGGCACACCCCCATATAGCTTGGTGAGCGTTTTTGTTTTAAGTATTGCGGTCATGGTTACAGTATACCGCTTTTTCATTCAACCGAGCGACTTACGCTACAAATAAAAAAGAACCCCGCTTATTTGCGGAGTCCTAGTTTTGCGACAACAGCTTTGTAAGCTTCGAAGTCTTTTGCCTCAAGGTATTTCAGGAGGCGCTTGCGGCGTCCAACCATCTGCACGAGGCCACGGCGAGCCATGTGGTCATGCTTGTTGACCTTCAGGTGCTCAGTAACCTCTTTAATACGCGTAGTAAGAACAGACACTTGAGCTTGTGGGCTTCCAACGTCGTTCTTGTGCGTTTGCGTCAGGGCGAATGCCTGTGCTTTGTTCTCTGCAGTAATCATCAAG
>CAMLKA010000044.1 GCA_946480535.1 uncultured Candidatus Saccharibacteria bacterium
CTATTGTACTAGAGAAGCGCCGGATTGATAAACAAGAAATAATACGCCACCCCGTTCTTCAACATATGAAGCAGGATTGCCGGCCATAAACTTCCCGTATACACCCGCAAAAGACACAGTACAATACTCAAAACAAATACATCAATACCAACGTTCCACTGGAAGTGCACAACCGCAAAAAGCAGACTCGTAATGAGGATCGAGAGCCACAATGAAACATACTTTCGAAGCTTCCCAAGGAGGTATCCCCTAAAAAGAATCTCCTCGGCAATAGGAGCAACCACCACAAGGCTTATAAACGCAATAATGTATTCTGGCTGTGTCGCAATCTGCGAGAAGCCCGTCTCTTGTGCCTGGCCATAATCAACAAAGGTTAACAGCTGCGAGACGACCGCCATCACAAGAGTCGTCAAAATCAGGTACGCCACCATACCAAGCGGAGCGAGGAGAATATCACGCCAACGCGGCCAACGCTGGAGTCCTAACTCCTCTTTCGTGGTGCGACGCTTTTTGATAAGCCACGGCACGCCAATGACAAGCACGATAGAGAGCGCGTAGATAATTGCACCGCCCACCGCGTTAAAAATAGCGGTGTTCACTGATTCAAATGAAATACCAAGCGCCTGGAGTGCTGCAAGCGCCGCCAATACCAACGCCTGTGCGAGCATGAAACCCAAGAACACCCAGGCTGGCAGACCTATCGCAAAAAGAATCCGCCTCCGTAAAGAGTGCGGATTTTTTGGCGCTTCAGGAGGAGATTGCAGACGAGCAACCTCCTTTAGCGAAATGACTGGGTTAGAAGAATTTGACGACATCGGCAATTGTAATGATTACGATAAGGACCATTAGGACCATAAAGCCCGTTCCATGAATACGCTCTTCCTTCTCTTTAGTAAGTGGCTTTTTCATTACCTTATAGAGCGCGGTAACAAACCAACGACCACCATCAAGTGCCGGAATTGGCAGTGCATTCATAACCGCCAATGTCAGCGAGATAATCGCCGCCAAGAACACCACCTGCGAGAAACCAGCTTCACTTGCTGCCGGGAAAATGACGCCAAGAATACCAACAGGACCCGCCACGCTTGCACCGGCGGTATTCAATTGCTCTGTTGCATGCTCGCGCCCCTCCTCAGAGAAACTCAGTTGCCCAATAAGGCCGCCGAAGAAGTTATAAATAAGCTGGCCAAGGCCTTCGAGTGTCACCCATGTATATTGTGCGGTTGTAACTGCTCCGACAATTGGTGCCGACCATGTCGCCTTCACATATTCTTGCTGGCCGAGCGAGGCACCAAACACCGTTGCGTCGGCGTCACGAAGCGCTACTTCAGTCGTCTTCTCCGTGCCATCCTGCTTGTATACGACCGTCACCGTCTCACCGCGTTGTGCTTTGGTGGTATCAATGAGTTCCTGTGTCGTTTCGATTGATTCGCCATTTACACTGAGGATCTGATCGCCCTTTTCAATGCCCGCCTTCGCTGCCGGGTAATCTTTCACCACTGAAGATACAATGACCGGTGACGTTACAATGGTAGTGTCAGAGGGTACGGTGAACTGATTTGGAATAATCTTTGGAATGCCAGACGTCCACGCCAATGCCGTTAGCAGCAATACTGCCACAAGCCAGTTGACGACAACGCCAGCGAACAAAATTTTTGTCTTCTGCCAAAACGTTGCCGCGCCGTAATCACCCTTCTTTGAGGCTGAATCGTTTTCACCCTGAAGCTTTACAAAGCCACCAAGTGGTAGCCAGTTCAAAGTGAAGAGCACGCCATTCTTGAGCTTCTTTGCCCAAGCCTTTGGTGGAAATCCAATGCCGAATTCTTCAACAACCACGCCGTTGCGCTTCGCAACAACTGCGTGTCCAAGCTCATGCACCACCACCAAAAGTACCAAGACAATCAGCCCGACAATAATTCCCAAAATTAACATGTTTTCTCCCTAGTATCCCCTTCTATTCAGACCGTTTGAAACGTTTTTATTCACCAAAACGACGCTGGCGGCGTAAGTATTCTTCCATTATAGATGTCACGTCGTCTTTTGTCATATCTGGCCAATTTTTCTTCAAAAAAATGAATTCGCTATACGCCGAACGCCACAACATAAAGTTTGAAAGACGCTGTTCGCCACTGGTGCGTACAACGACATCGAGCGGCGGTACGTCAGGTGTATACAAATGTTGTGCAATTAAAGTTTCGTCAACATCCTTAGCCGAAACACCCGAATTCATAATACTCTTCACCGCGTCAGCAATCTCGAGCTGACCGCCATAGTTAAAGCACAACACAAACGTTCCGCCAGTATTATCTTTCGTCTCTTCCTCGGCTTTATCAATTGCCTTCAAGATCTTTGCCTGCACACCTTCGCGTGTACCAGCAATACGAAGACGAATGTTTCGTTTGTGAAATTCGGGAAGATCACTACTGACAAGCTTCAAAACAAGCGCCATGAGCTTCTTTACTTCATCAGCGCTTCGCTTCCAGTTTTCGGTTGAGAATACATACGCCGACACATACTCAACCCCGGCGTCATGCGTCGCGATCGCTATATCTTTGAGTGTGTTGTAGCCAGCAAGGTGGCCTTCGTACGTAGGAAGCCCATGGCTTTTCGCCCAGCGACGGTTCCCATCGACAATATAGCCCACATGCCTTGGTACCTGCGGCGAAGCCTCATCAGCCATTAGATAGTAAGAATTTCTTTCTCTTTATCTTTAAATGCAGTGTCGAGCTGGCCATTGTGCAGTGCCATTGAGTCGTCAATTGATTTCTCGATACGCTTCAGGTCATCTTCTGAGATTTCTTTTGCATCCTTAAGGCGCTTTGCCTCTTTGAGTGCGTCCTGGCGAACGTTGCGAAGTGCAATACGTGCGTCCTCTACCTTTTCAGAGGTTTGCTTCACAATTTGCTTGCGGCGCTCTTCGGTAAGTGGCGGAATTGGCACGCGAACAAGACGACCGTCGTCACTTGGGTTAAGCCCAAGGCTTTGGTCGGCACGAATTGCCGAAACAATTGCCTGAAGGTTGCTTGGATCAAACGGCGTAATAGTAAGAAGCTGCGCTTCAGCTGCAACAACGTTTGCCACTTGGTTTAATGGCATCACCTGTCCATACGCCTCAACCGTCAAGCTATCGAGCATTGAAGGGTGGGCGCGGCCGGTACGAACCTTTCGGAGTTCGTCTTCAAAGTGCGCTACAGCGGCACTAAACTTGGTTTCGTATTGCTTTGTATCAAACATTATCAGTCCTCTTTTTCTTCATCTAGTATAGCAAACGGTGCAGCTTCCATCACGCGATAATATTGCTTGATAGCCTCTTCCTGTGTCGATGCAAGCCCCCTGCCATCAACAAATAACTTCAACGGCTCAGATGCATCGAGCGCGACTCCGTCCTTGGTGTACGCAACCAGGCGCGCCGGAGGAATCCGGGGTACGTTGTCTTCGTTATAAGATTGAAACTCACTATCAACCGCAATAATACAAGGTCCGTCCGCCGCGCCGAGGCGAATAAGCTCGGGGTGCTCCGATAAGAACGCCGAGTTCCAATTCACCTCTTGAGCGACGGCGTCAATATACTCCGCCAGCGCATCAGCTTTAAGCTCATCGGCCATCAGTACTGCCTTTGGCGTTCTCCAAAAATCGCCCGTCTCACCTGATTCATTTGTTAATCGCGAAATATCATAGTAATTATTCCATCGATACGCAGGAAAGCCCTCATCAAAAAGCCACTTCAGACCCATGAGATATTCGGGTAACGTTCCGTGGTCCCCGCCCTCGAATCGGCGAGAATATTCCAAGGAAGCAAAAACCTCTTCGATAGGTAGACTATATCGAAGAGGCCCTTGTTCGGGCGATGTCGGCTGACGATCACCCCGTTCGGTCATAAATTAGTCGTTGACCCCAAGCTCAATACGCTTGAAACGACGAACTACGACGTTCTCACCTGTCTTAGCGATAGTTTCCTTAAGGAATTCACCGACAGTCTTTGAGTCGTCCATGATGTAGCTTTGTGAAAGGAGAACCTTGTCAGCAAAGTGCTTCTTTACCTGACCTTCAACGATCTTGTCGATCATGTCAGCAGGCTTACCAGCAAGCGCGTCGCTTGACTTTGCTTCTTCGCGTACACGGTCGAGTTCTTCAGCTGGAATATCAGCTTCTGAGATGTATACCGGGCTCATTGATGCAACTTGAAGTGCAATCATGTGTGCGAATTCTTTGAAGCCGTCAGTGCGAGCAACGAAGTCGGTTTCACAGTTTACTTCCACGAGAACACCAATGCGTCCACCGTGTACGTAGCTGTCGATAACACCTTCGAGTGCTTCACGGTCAGCCTTCTTTTCAGCCTTTGTAAGACCCTTTTTGCGCATTTCTTCGAGTGCCTTGTCAAAGTCACCGTCAGCTTCTACAAGAGCGTTCTTTGCGTCGGTAAGACCAACACCAGTGAGCTCTTTAAGTTTACGAATGTCGTCGATTGATACTGCCATGAGTATTACGCCTCCCCTTCTTTGTCCTTCTTACTTACGCCCTTGCCCGCTTCGATAGCCTTCGCTACGTAGTCGAGGATAACTTGCACACCCTTAATCGCGTCGTCGTTACCAGGGATAACGTAGTCGATGCGTGATGGGTCAACGTTGGTGTCAGCGAGTGCAACAACTGGAACACCAAGGGTCTTCGCTTCGTTGATTGCGTTTACGTCACCGATAACGTCAATAAGGAATACCGCGCCTGGCTTGCCAGAAAGATCCTTCACACCAGAGTACTTCTTGTTGAGTTCGTCGATTTCCTCTTGGAAACGTTGGATTTCAAGCTTGTTGTACTTCTTTTCAAAAGCACCTGAGGCCATGTTGCGCTCAAGCTCTTTAAGCTTCTTGATTTGTGAACTAATAGTGTTCACGTTGGTAAGCATACCACCAAGCCAACGCTCAGTTACGTATGGTTGGTTAAGGCTTTCAGCGGTAGCCTTCACGATGTCCTTAGTTTGCTTCTTAGTAGCAACAAAAAGGATCGGCTTACCAGCTGCAGCGGTTGCAGTAAGGAAAGGCAGAGCCTTTTCGAGACCTTCTACGGTCTTGGTAAGGTCAATGATGTGGCTATCTTGACGCTTGCTGTGAATGTATGGCGCCATCTTTGGGTGCCAACGGCTCGTTTTGTGTCCAAAGTGAACACCAGCTTCGAGCAGCTGCTTAATATCAACCTCAACGGCCATGATATTACTCCTTTTACTTCGCCATTCCGCCTGAGAATTTCAGGAGTAACTTCGGAATGGTTG
>CAMLKA010000045.1 GCA_946480535.1 uncultured Candidatus Saccharibacteria bacterium
GAATGGTGGGAATCGAGGTTTCGTTCTGGAACTTCTTCAGCTCTTTTGTGACTTGCGTCGATTCGGCGCTTGCCGGCAGGAAGGTTGTTTGGTCGTTGCTCGCTACTTCGCTAATCTTTCCAAAGTAGGGGCCGCCTATGCCTCCGACGATAAACCATACAATAATGAGGAGCGCTGGAATGAGGATACGTAGGTATTTGGGTGCAGTTTTTTTGCGGTCGTTCATGTATTCAGTATACGGCACTAGGGCTCATTTTAGGGTGAAGCTTAAGCGTATCAACTATTAAAAAACATCGCCACTGGCGATGATATAGTACGAGGCAAAAGTTGTGGGGCCGCCCCTCCCCTGAAATACAGGGAGGGACGGCCCGTGTGAACGGTTACGCGGAAGTCGACGTGTCGTCGGGCAATTCGCTGATCTCCGGGAGCGGCCCGCCATCACACCAGGTGACGTACGGGTCCAGCGCCTCGCGGATGCCGACGTAGTCCGTAGACCACGGCGCGGCGACCGTCAGCGACTGGTCGTAGCGGGACATGATCGCCACCGACAGACTACCGTCGTCCATGCTCTGCTCGTCGTAGCCAACGACGACGATGCAGCGCTCGCGCAGCGCGGCGACTCCGATCCATCCCTGGTCGGTGTAGGCCGGGCCGGGCAGCTCGAAGCTGACATCGAAGCCGAGCTCCTCCGAGAAGTAGTCCAGCTCAGGCTGAACCGACTCGGCAAGTTCGGCGTCGCGCCCCTCCACCCAGAGGACCATCTCGTCGTAGTCTTCGGCCTCGGTGGGCTCGATCGACTCCGGCGACGATTCCGCGGTGGGCTTCTCGCTGGGCAGCGGGATCGCAATCGCACTGCTGCAGGCGGAGAGGGACACGGTTGCGGCAACGCACACAACCAAGGACACCACGAGTTTGTTGAGGTTCACGAGAGATATTATACAATTTTTATAGTTTAAAGTCAATTATTTATCAAGGATTCTCGCATTGACGATCAATAAAAAAACGCCACACATGGTGACGTACTTTTATTGGTGACCTCACGGAGAATCGAACTCCGATTGCCAGGATGAGAACCTGATGTCCTAACCGTTAGACGATGAGGCCACATTGTGAGCGAAGTGTATTTTGAAAGTGTACTTTCAAAATCACTTCCGAGCAATGTGGCTGTATATGCGAAGCATATGAGGCCTTTGCTACTCGGGATATTCTACCAAAAATCCCCTCCCCTGTCCACCTACACCAAATAAAGGACAGCTGTGACGATTGAAATAATCAACGCCATAATACCAACGCACGCAATCTTCACACCAGATGTAAGCCGCGGTGATGACCAGACGAATACCATAACGAGACTATAAAGAACGCTCGCAAGAAGTACTGCCACTGCAACAATAAAGGCGTCGATGGTATGCTCGCCTGTGTGAAGGGGCTCTGTCAGCAAGAAAAGCGCGTTTAAGCTGAGGCCGAGGAGCGCTATCAGCGAAAGAACGAAAGGAAGCGCCTTCGTGCCGTGTGTATAGAAAATCTTATACGCATAGCGAAAACCTTTGTAGCTTAAAAACAGCGTAAATCCAATACCAATAAGAAGCGGCAGTGTCATGAAACCGAGCGTTTCAATATCGAAATACTTTCCGGCGAACGTGACGAAGAGTGACATAACAATGATTGGCAGTGGAATAAGAAGCCCAATCGGAACAAACCACTTACGAAGCGATAAGCTGATACGAAGCTGCTCTTCCTTCAGTTTTTTCTCGCGGTCATCGCGCGACATAATATCAACACCTTCCCAATCGGTGTGGGCGCGACGGTAAATGGTGGTGAGTTCGCTGTGGTCCTCGAGCTGCGAAATAGCACTCAATGCTTCATTGTCGGGTGCGTCGAGGCGATGGTCGCGGTCCATTATGCGTCCAGGTGTTCAATCACTGAAAGGAGTTTATTTGGTGTAATCTCGGCTTTAATAAGATAGGCGTCGGCGCGCGCTTCCATGGCCATGCGTGATTCGTCGTCTTGTTCAAAGTTTGTCAGTACAATCACGCGCGAGTGAGGAATAAGGTCTTCCGCGCCACGGAGTGCATCAAGGATTTCAGAGCCGCGTCGTTCTGGGAGCATAACATCAAGAAGCACGAGGTCATATTGCTTGTTGCGGGCGGCAATGAGGCCGTCGTTACCGTCAACCATCCAGTCAACTTCATAGCCAGCTTTCTTGAGGCTGCGAACATACATTTCACCAATAAATCGGTCATCTTCGACAATAAGAATTGTTTTAATCGCCACGGTCTATCCCCTATACATATTATGGTTTTTGATCCAGCTGCCGTCGCTGCCGATCAAGGTTTCGTTACCATTATTACCTTGTTTAATCTTGTCTGCAACCGTCTTGTAGGTTGGGAGCGTCACAATGAACGTCGATCCCCTGCCATCTTCACTTCGAACGCTAATGTTGCCACCGTGCGACTCGACAATCGCCTTGCTAATGTAAAGGCCAATGCCGGTACCAGCAACGGTTTCGCGTGAACGGTGCGAGCGATAGAATTTTTGGAATAAGTTACTCACAACGCTTGAAGGCATACCGATACCGTGGTCTTCAACAATCCACTCAACAGTGTCGCCTTTTGACGCAGCGCTCACGTTGATAGCGCCGCCTTCGTTGCTGTATTTAATAGCATTGTCGATGAGGTTACCGAAGACTTCTCCAAGGCTAGCCGTGTCGGCTGCAACGGTCGGAAGGCCGTCGGGTATATTTACAGAAAGCAGGCGGTTTTGCGAGCTTGCGCGGAGCCCCATGTCGTCACGGATGGTATCGTACACCGCGCCAACGGTTGTTTCAGCAAGGTGCATGCGAAGGTGGCGGCGGTCATAGCGTGAGGTATTCAAGATGTTATTGATATATCCGGAAAGTCTATTGGCAGAAACGGCCAGGCGGCGGAATAGTTCTTTTTGGTCTTCCTGTAGAACTTCCGCAAGTTCGTCGGAAAGAACGTCGATGTAGCCACGGATAACGGTAATTGGTCCGCGGAGTTCGTGGGCCGCGAAAGCAATAAAGTCGAGCTCTTCTTCGCCAATTTCGTAGAGGTGCGTGCGGTCGATGAGGGTAATGACCATTTCACTTTCGGCGCCCTTATTATACGAAGCAATGACGTCAAAGAAGCGACGATTCTCTTCGTTAGGAAGCTTATTGGGAATCCGTGGCCATGTTTTTTCAGCATGAACAGCTGATTGTTCACATTCGTCCCACCACTTTTCAAGTGTGTCATTTTCGCCGAATAAAAGATCAAGCGATTGTATGCCATTCGTATCAACTTTTAGTGGCGTTGCTTTGCTGGCGTACGTAATGACGCGGTCTTTACTCATAATGACAAAGCCGCAGATTGCTTGGTCGAGGGCGGTATTGAGGACTGATTGAACGGTCGACGGTGTTGTTTGCACCCCCGTTTGTGCGGCGCCTTCTTCAATTGGGTCTTTCACTTCTGAGGCGAGTTGATACACGGTTTGAAGCACAGGCTTGAAACCGTTTTTCTCAAACTTTGCCTCATTTGGGTTAGGTGGTGTGGTGTTGGTTGGCTCGCCCGCGACGTGGACAAGCGCGGCAAGAAGGTGCTTGATTGGTCGAGCGATGAAATGGTAAATGATGACCGAAGCGACGATACCGAGAATGCTTTGTGCAATGAGCGTCGCAGTAAATCCAAGCGGGTTGTCATTGAAAAAGCCAGATGAACTGAGGAGTGCCGCAAGGGCAATAAGAATAAGAACCTGCAGTGCAATAATCAGCACGACAGCGGCGCGCTTAAAGCGTGGCCAAAAGTCTTTGACGAGTTGGGGTTTTGATTTGAGTGGGCTTACTGCCATGTTACCGCCTTGCCGTTTGGAACGGCGGTAATCCAGGTTTGACCCCGCGCGAGTGGGACATCTTTTCCTTCTGCGTCGGCAAAGGTGATTTGTGCTGTTTTGCTTGGTTTGTTCCAGGTTACTTCTTGAACAGTACCATCTTGGAAGATGTACGCGCTGCCTGTTCCGATAGCGTTAATTTCAGTACGGTACCCGTCTTCAAGGACGGTTGATTGGTTGACGCGCAGTGCAATGACGACGCGTGGGCTGATTTGCCCGCCCTCTCTGTCCAGGTGTGGCTGGCCACCGAGCGAGCGATCGTAGGTGTTGGTCGAGGCATTGTATTTGTACGTGCTGTTATAGTTAACACTGCTCACCGTCACACTAACGCTTGTTGCGTTTGGTGTGGTGCTAGCACTACTGTCTTTTCGGGTAAAGCCAGTAAAGGTTGAGCTTGTGTAGCCTTTCTTTACATTCAAGGCGTCAAGTTTTTCGAAGCTTGTGTAGACATTGTGCGGTGCGTAACGGTCGGTTGCTCGCCAGTACGTTCCACTATTGAAGAATTGGTCGATGTCGCGGTAGCTTCCATTTCGCACTTCTTTCAGAGCTGCGGCACTCCCTCCGACATGGGCAATGCTGGCGTTAAACGCCGCTGCCCAGTCGACGTAGTACATACGAACACTTCGAACCGGCCCAACGAGCTGTGGCTTTTGCTCTTGGTAGACAACGAGAAAACGCGTAATGCCACCTTCGGCGATAGCCTCAAAGACAACGCCGCTTTCTTTGAGTCCTGATTGCGGACGAGCACTTGGGCTATTTTCGATCATGACTGCCGTGACGGCTTGCTTCGTGGCAGCCTCATCGGTGACTCGGTTGCCTGTGAGGGGCGAGTAAAATTTTTCAGGCTCTGGCTGTGGTTCGGGCTTTGGAGTTTCAGCGACGCGAGCCGTTTCAACTGGCTGGGGGCTAAGGAGTGTATAGGCAGCGACCGCTCCCCCACTAATAGCGAGCAAGATAAGAACGCTGAAGAAAATCGTCAGTTTCTTATGGGCTTTTGCCCAAGCTTTAAATTTGTTGGTCTTTTTAGGACTATACGCGTCTAAAGTGACGCCTGTTTGTTTGCGTTTAAACATAAGCATAGTATAGCACGAGGAGACGAGTGAAAAGAGTACTGGTACTCTTTTCTGAGGCGACGAAGTGCTCTATGCGCGAAGGCGCAGTATGGCAGAGTTACAGGAGTATACTAAAGGAATATGAACGACCGTCACCCCTCTGCTGG
>CAMLKA010000046.1 GCA_946480535.1 uncultured Candidatus Saccharibacteria bacterium
AAATCCCTCCGCCTGAGCAGGCCGAGGTGTAGCAATAACAAAGGTTGAGGCGGTGTTTAAGGCCAGAAGAAATACAACTGTCACTTTTGTTACCGGTTGTAGTCCTCGCAGTACACGCATACTCTATAGGTGCCCTCCCCGCTTTGACACTTATGTTCGTATGTATCTATTGTACCATGAGCGGAAAGCCTACGAGGCTTGTTCGCGGTTCATAATGCGGTCCATATCGGCGTGACTCAATCCGTAGTAGTGAGCCATTTCATGCCAAAGCGTCCGCTTTACTTCTTCGAATAATTTCGCTGGGTCATCACCAGCAACCGCAAGTAAAGAATTTTTAAACAAAGTAATTTTATCAGGCAGCATTCCACTAAAACCGGAACCGCGTTGAGTCAAAGGAATTCCCTCATACAGCCCGAGGAGCATATGGTGCTCATCAAGATGGGACTTCTGCGCCTGGTATTCATCGGGGTCATCGGCATATAAAATAGCCACATTATTTAACCCCTCGATATATTGCTGGGGCAGTTCGTCCATCGCACGAGTAATAAGTGCGTCAAATTCTTCGTCAGTGAGCGTAAGCATTATACAAAGTATAGCAGATTACTTACCGTGGAGGCTTTCGGTAATCTCTTCCCACTTATTAAGAAGTGCGCCGCCATCTTCATCACCAGACAGGTCGATGACTTCATCCTCCTCGTACTGGTCGAGTTCGCTCACCGATCCATCATCCTGCGGATCAATTGGTTGTAATTGAAGGTATTGAAATACTGACATATTTTTAAACTACTGTTTGTTTTAATTTAGTTATGTATATATTTAAGCATAAACAGCTTTAAAAGTCAATCCCCTCCCCGTTCAAATCCCGTGCTACACTAAAGCCATGAAACAAACTGCAACTCGAATTACCACAGGAATTATCATTCTCGCCATTGGCGTAGGCGCACTCCTGGGCGCTCTTAATATCTTCCCGTTCTGGGATTGGTTCAGTAACTGGTGGCCGCTGCTAGTTATTGTTGCCGGACTGTTTGTACTTCTTGGTGACTTCCGTCGCAACTATATTTGGGGGATCGCCCTCGTGCTGGTTGGTGTACTCTTGCAGCTCAAAGCCGCTGGCGTCGTCGACTTTAACTTCTTTAGCCTCATTGTTCCGATTGCCCTTATTGCAGCCGGCCTGAGCGTACTCCTTCACGTTTCAAACCGCCCTGCCGTTCAAGCTGGGTCGAATGACGTGGATGACATCTCTGTTATCTTTAGCGGCAGCGAATCGAAGAACAAATCACACAATTATAAAGGCGGTCGGGTCACCGCAGTCTTTGGTGGCGCAGTCCTCGACCTTCGCGACGCCAAGCTAGAAAAAGAAGCCACCCTTGATGTGTTTATCGTGTGTGGCGGCCTTGAACTCAAGGTACCACGCGACTGGAAGGTCGTCTCAAAGGCCGCTCCTATTGCCGGTGGCGTTGAGAACAAGTCCGAAGGCAGCGACGACCACAAGGGGCCGGTGCTGGTACTCACGGGTACTGTGGCGCTTGGTGGTGTTGAGATTAAGACGTAGTTGTCTAGAGGCGACCGAGTTCGGTGTGAATACGATCGACGTTTTCTGAGGCTGGAGCCGGAACTGTATTTTGGCTCACCGCACGACCCTGCTTTAATCCAAGTACGTATGATTGGGCGATACGCTCATGCATCCTTGCCGAAGAAAGGGCATCGCTAACACGCTCTCGATTCTCATCAACCTGCTTCATAGAATCAATAAATGCACGAATGTCACGTCCGGTTTGTGTCAAAAAGTCAGACTGGTTAAATGTCTCTTCGTCGAGAATTTCAGCACCTTCAAGGTCAACTGCGCGGAATCCAAAACGGTCTGCGGCGAGGTTCTTTACCTGTGCGTCACCGTGAGTCATGCCGACGCCGTGCAAGAAACCGAGTCCCTGGGCACCAAGTTTAGCATGACGCTGCAGTACGGCGGGCTTCATGAATGATTCATAATGCGGGTCATATGAGTCAGCCCAGAAGCTGCTATCAAACGTTACGACATCGTGATCATATTGAGAAACAATCGATTCTGTACCTTCGTCATCATTATGAATACCAAGGTTAATATATCCGATTTGACGGTCGGCAAGGCTATTAAGATACTCGTGGGCAGCCCATTCACGGTACAGTGCAGATCGATCCTCAAAAGGTTTTACTGCTACAAGCTCAGGAAGTTCATGAAAGTCACTTCCGTTTAGTATAAGCTGACCAAATCGAACCTGGTGAGCACTTTCGTTGCGACCGCCTGAGAATTCATCCTTTTCAATAAACGTAGCTTTCGCCTTCTTATCAAAAGAGATTCCGCCATATTTTGCGGTATCGAGCACCAATGAAGCACGACCCATATCACTTATAAGTCCACGCATACGGCCCGAAGATTCCCTATCGGGAATTTCCCATGTCAAAAATTCATCTGACACAGCAACTGGACCAAAGCTTTCTGAACGACCGTTTAAGCGAAATGAGTTCATAGTTTGTATATTATACTACTTTTTATTTATTATGTCAATTAATACGAGTCTAGCGACCAGTGTTACGCCAGTTATCTTCAACGTTACCAAATTGACGCATGACGGCCTCGCGTGCCTTTTCAAGTTCATTCTCATTACCGGACAGAGCACTCTCGCGACTGCGCTCGCTCGTTGGTGCGGGAATTTGGCCAACAGATTCTACAGAAGTAGCCTGGCCTTCTTTGTTTAATGCAACGAATTGATCACGGTTTTCAGCAATAAGCTCTTTGTATGCCGCGTTATCTTCAGGTGAGAGCTCACCACTCGCCCTATCGGTAGAAAGCATTGCTCCCAGCGCCTCACTTTCACTTGTAAGAACTTCTTTGGTCGCGGTACTTGGTGCTGCTTCGCTGGTGTATGCCATGATGTAAGGTGCTTTCGTTTTTGTTTTTAGTTGTGTATGGTTCATACATTAGCATAAACATGATAATAAGTCAAGAGGTCAGCTTCTCCGTTCCTTGCTTTTTCTTATAATAAATTGTATTATAATCATGCACGTATCAACACGGAACAGAGAGGATGTGTATGATGACGGCCGAAGCGGCTGCGCTCTACAGCGCCACGACCGCCCAGGACGTTCTCGATGCCCTGATTACTTTCGCACGCCGGAGCCCCAATGAGTTCCTGGCCCTGGAGATGGTCAGCTACGAGAGCGGAGCAGAGCATGTTCACCCCGCCCTATTCGTTCGACTGGACGAGCCGGGCGGAAAGACAACCCTCGCCGACAAAAGCGAGATCCTCCACTGCCTTACCGACTCCGGTCGTGAGGTCAGTGTCGTTATCGGCAAGCCAGACGAGCGGGAGTTCCAGCCCGCACGCATTCTGGTTTCTACCGACTGACCCCTCGGGTTTTTCGTATCCCCCGACCTTGTGTCGTGGTTGAAACGGAAAACCTAGAGGGGTTTTCCATTTTTAAAAAAGTATTAAGAAGCCTTTTCAAGGGTAACGGTAAGCGGAGCGCCATCGATAGCCACATTTGCGACGTGAGCATAGTTCGCGTCCGTAATCTCCGCGGCGAGCGTTTCATTCACAATGCTCTCTCCGTATTCTTCAATCGCCCGCTTCAGGTCACTATTTTCAGCAACGAGGCTCAGTGCAATGCGATCATCAACATTCAATCCGGCGTTCTTACGAGCCGCTTGAACGTGACGAATAATCTCACGAGCAAAGCCCTCGCGCTGAAGTTCTGGAGTAATGGTCTTATCAAGTACGACACCTTCAGCACCTTCGAATACAACTTCTTTCACGTTCACTTCTTCAGCAATGATTGATTCGTAGAACTCATCGAGCTTCTCGCCGCCATAGGTAAGCTTTGAAAGTGGCTGACGCACCTTAATTTGCGCTTCGGTGTCGCTCTTCTGCATACGCAGGCCGAGGCCTTGTTCGATGATCTCGCGCGTTCGCGCCATGCGGTCGAGCACGAGTTCGTTGGCATGGCCCACTTCTGGCCAGTCAGTAAGGTGCACACTTTCGCCACCGGTAAGCTTCTGGTAGAGCTCTTCGGCCATAAATGGTACGAATGGCGCAATCGCCTGGCTTAAGCGAACAAGTACGTAATGAAGTGTCTTGTAGGCATTGTTCTTGTCGGTGTCATCTTCTGACTTCCAGAAACGGCGACGTGAACGGCGGACATACCAGTTCGACGCGTCGTCGAGGAACGGCAGAATTGGCGCAGTCGCGTTTGGAATGTCATAAGCGTCCATGTGATGCTCGATTTCTTGAATGAGCTGGTGGATACGGCCGATAATCCATTGATCGAGTGGGTTGGTGACTTCGTCAGACGGGTCAACGAGTTCGCCGTTGAATTCCCAACCGTCAACGTCGGCATACATGGTAAAGAAGTCGTACATGTTCCAGACCATGCTGAGCTTGCGCGCAACGTCCCCTACTTCCTTATCTTGCAGCGCGAAGTCTTCACCGTTCATAAGTGGGCTTGAAAGCAATAAGAAGCGGAGCGAGTCGGCGCTAAACTTGTCCATGAGCTCGTTCGGGTCGGTGTAGTTGCCGTAGCTCTTACTCATCTTGCGGCCGTCGTTTCCGGCAACGTTTCCGGTTACCACAACATTCTTAAATGAGTTTTCGCCAAACAATGCAACGCTCATGGCGTGCATGTAGTAGAACCAAGCACGGACCTGGCCAATGTATTCAACAATGAAGTCGCCCGGGAAGTTGGCTTCGAACTTTTCCTTGTTTTCAAACGGATAGTGGAACTGTGCAAACGGCATGCTCCCCGCCTCAAACCAACTGTCCATTACCTTGTCGATACGAGTGTATTCTTCACCGTCGATGGTAAACTTCACGTCGTCGATCCAAGGTCGGTGGTAGTCTTCGAGTTCAACGCCGCTGAGTTCTTTCAACTCTGCATAACTGCCAATCACCTTTACTTTGCCTGATTCAGATTTCCAAACCGGCATCGCGGTTGCCCAGAAACGGTCACGTGAGATATTCCAGTCTGGGGCTTGTTCAACCGTCTTTGCAAAGCGGCCGTTCTTGACGTGCTCTGGGAACCATTCGATATCGCCATT
>CAMLKA010000047.1 GCA_946480535.1 uncultured Candidatus Saccharibacteria bacterium
AGCGCCCAATAGTTCACATAGACGGCGCTGTTTGGCACCTCGATGTCGGCTCATCACATCCTGGAGGGGGAGCACCTTCCAAGGGTTCGGCTGTTCGCCGATTAAAGTGGTACGCGAGCTGGGTTCAGAACGTCGTGAGACAGTTCGGTTTATATCCGGTACGGACGTCAGGAAATTTGAGAGGATCTGCCCCTAGTACGAGAGGACCGGGGTGGACGTACCTCTGGTGTATCGATTGTGGCCACCTGCTGCATTGTCGAGTAGCTATGTACGGTTCTAGATAAGCGCTGAAAGCATATTAAGCGCGAAACTGACCTCAAGATTAGATTTCCCTATGAGGACACAGAAAGATTATCTGTTTGATAGGTGCAAGGTAGAAGCGTAGTAATACGTGCAGCTGAAGCATACTAATAGTCCCATCGCCTTTTTATGTCTTTTTCATCAACGTAAATCCTTTCCGTTACAAGATTAGATTTACAGAGGTGAAAAAGTAGACTTAACGAGTAATTGGTGTGAATCACACCAAAGAGCGTCAATTTAAGCGTTCTTACAGCAAGCAT
The DNA here is from genome assembly GCA_946480535.1 of uncultured Candidatus Saccharibacteria bacterium. The sequence continues at coordinate 561 of CAMLKA010000047.1, forward strand.
CGATACTATAAGACTAGTCCGAAAGGATGACCCTTAATAGGCATCGAAGCAAGGTTTTGACCCACTGATCTATGTATATCAGCGCAAAGTGTCGAAAACCTTACTTCGGTGCCCATGGCGACGAGGAGACACCTGTTCCCATTCCGAACACAGAAGTTAAGCTCGTTAGCGGCGATTATACTGCCACAAGTGGGAAACTAGCACGGTGCCGAATTATATAGAGCCCCAGGTAATACCTGGGGCTTTATCTTTATCTCATTCCGCTCGTGGTAAAATAGAAAGGTGACAAGACAGAGCCTTATCACTCAAATGAAAACATTGCTCTCGAATATCCCTTTGTGGGGGTGGATCGCAGGGGGCATTTTGGCTGTAGCTATAAGCTATAGTCTTATTTTTTTCATTCCGAAGACCATTACATTTTCTTATGCGCAGCAGACATGTGTTGGTCAGCTTACACTTGCGCCGCAACTTCACAAGGTGAACTCTGAAGACTTTACTATTGAACTCGAAGACAGTATTAAGATAGGCGGCGTATCGCTCGTTAGCACGCAGCTTTGCATAACGCCAAAAAAGACACTTCAGGAGGGCACGGTAGGTGCAACCGTTTCGCCATTTGGAGGCTGGGTCGCTCAGAAAAACTTTGCTATTAAAGTGCCAACAACACCGGTGGCGCAGGTAAGTGACCTCTCCGGGAAAACCATTTCAACTGCCGAGCCACTCGAGATCGCCTTAAGTAGTGCCGATGTTATTCATCATTATAGTTTGGCGATTGCCGACAAGGCGGCGACCTGTACGCAGGCGAAAGGCCAGTTATCATGTGACGTGGCAAAGCTAGACCTTGCCCACGGAACGACCTACACTGCTTCTTTGTACCAAAGTTTCAAAGAGGTAGAGCGTAAGCTCGCCGAGGGAAAAGTCGAGACGCTCCAGCCACTTCGACTGACCGATTCGAGCGTGAAAGAAGGGCAGATTGTGTATGACGCACCAGAGGTACTCTCATTTACCTTCGATCAATCGGTTGAAAGGGCAGATGTCACTCTTGTAAAGATTACGGGCGAGACCACTGCAGAGGTGAAGACGACATCATCAACCGAGGGCGCCGTGCTGAAGCTCGCAGTACCAAAACTCGACCGCGAAGCAGCGTACCGCCTGAATGTTGCTCAAGCCGTTGCCGAGAGCGGCAGCTCTCTTCCCGAGCCGATTATCGTAAACTTCCAGACCTCCGGGGGCCCAAAGGTGGCTTCTGTGTCGGTAGGAAGCAATAGCGTTGCTCGCAACGCTACGATTACCGTGACGTTCGATCAGCCAATTGCTGAAGACGTTGATATTATAAAGTTCGCACGCATTGAAGGGGTGACGGGGTCTGTTCGCAAAGCGAGTGCGACGCAGTTACACTTCTCGATTCAAGGCGGCGACTGCACTGGCTTTACATTGTTCATTGCCAAGGGGGTAAAGAGCGGTTCGAACGACGAGGTTTCAAAAGACGACTGGAAGTTTGCGTCGCGTACTATTTGCGGCTACTCATGGAATATTGGCACCTCCGTGAAGGGGCGTGCAATTACGGCGTACTCATTTGGAAGTGGTTCTAAAACGATTCTCTTTACGGGAGGAATCCATGGTTCCGAGCCAAGTTCTACGACGACAATGCAGGCCTGGGTGAAGCATCTGCAGGCGTACGCAGGCGATCTTATCCCAGCCGATAAAAGGGTTGTTGTTGTGCCAAACACGAACCCCGATGGCATTGCGGCTGGCTCACGCTATAACGCCAACAACGTAAACTTGGGCCGTAATTTCCCAACGAAGAACTGGAACGCCTCTATTGAAACCTCAAGTGGCGTGCTCCCTAATGGAGGTGGTTCTGCGCCAGGCTCTGAACCTGAAGCGGCTGCACTTATTAAGCTTGTACGGCAGTTAAAGCCTCGTCTCGCTATTTCATACCATGCACAAGGGCGTCTGGTGGGGGCGAATAAGTTTGCCGATTCGGTTGCTATCGGTGATATCTATGCCAAAACGGTTGGATATAAGACGATGTATTACAACGCCGAAGATGTCATGGGGTATGCAATGACCGGTGAAATGGAGGATTGGATGGGCGAGGAGATGAATATTCCTGCTATCCTGATTGAACTCCCTACGCACTCGGGCAACTATTTGAATGCTCAGATGAATGCTTTAAAGAAAATGCTCGCAATCTAAAGCGTTTGCTGGTGCTTTCATGGAGCCATCCAGGCACCGGGCTATCTAAGTAATATATAAAAGAAACGACCTGTCTCGCAGATCAGGTCGTTTTATATTTGCGTTGCCGAGATCGTGGTGGCTGCTTACGAGCCGTGGTGGGGGATCGTAACTGCGGATCGCTCTCGGCGTGAATCTTGTCTGTTTTTGGATAAGATTCAAACAGGTGCGTACTTATAGTATCGCATGATGAGCATATATGCAACAGTACCATAACCATAATAATGCCATTTTGCCAATAAATACTACATCATAAAAAAGTGCTTACGTAAAACTTGACAAAAAGCATAAGCTATGCTAATATAGGAACATACACAGAGCGGTAGCTATATCGCATGTGAGGTATAAACGAGGGTTTCCACGCCGAGAGGCTAGTGGAAATCTTTTTAATTATGTGGAAACCATCGCCAGAGAGGCGATAAGGGAGGATTTATTCACATGGCTGGAACAAAGCTCGGCGGTCAAAAGGCTGCACAAAAGAACCTACAACGTGACCCAGACTTCTACGCGAAGATCGGTCGCAAGGGTGGCCAAAATGGCCGTACTGGTGGATTCGCTGCTAACCCAGAGCTCGCACGTATTGCGGGTGCAAAGGGTGGCCGTATCTCACGTCGCCGTAAAGTAGAAGCCTAACTCTTAGGTCCTACGCAAAAAATACCCCTCAGTATGAGGGGTATTTTAGTGTGTCGTGACACTATAGCGCCGAAGAGCACAGAGGCGGGCTTCATTCACGCGCCATTTGTGGGAACAAGCAGGGCACTCGTAGTGAAAAGCCTCGGTCTGGTACCCATTGGCAGAACAGTGTGGGCAGGTACTGCGGGCATGGAGCCAATCGCGGTAGGTATCGAGATGATCTTGAATGACATCCTCATTGAAACGCACATTAAACGTTTCGGCATACGTTTTTGCCTCTTCCCAGGCTGCGGTCTCCATGGCAACGAGTTCAATATCTCGCTTATATTCGCGATGGTCAAGGAGTGCATGAGAGAGCTCGTGGAGGAGAAGGTGGGTGGCGTGCGATTGATCGGGGTTATAAAAGACCGTTCGTGAAGAAGGTGACCAAGAAAATTGTTCGGCTTTTACAAAGGCGATTTCAGGGTAGGTTTCTTTGAGTTTATGAATCAGCGAGGACATCGAGCGCATAGTAATAACATCCGTAAATGACGGCTTGTTCAGGGTGTTTCGCCTGGACAAGCTTTGGAAGTGGAATATGAGGTGGCAGCTTCTCTTTTAAGATGCCCTTGAGCTGCGCCTCGTACTGCTTAAAGTAGGTGCCAATGCTCCCACCAATAATAATCACATCAGGTTGAATAATCGGAATGACGGCCAGGAAGCCTCGGGAAATACGGTCGGCAATCTTGTTCCAGATACGCTTGCTTTTGATGTCGCGCGCATACTTACCATAGGTGTTATAGATAGCTTTTCCAGAGGCGAAGGTTTCCCATTCGCGAACAGTGCCGTCAAATTCTACGAGGGCGCGACCAGCTTCGCTGTAGCGAAGGCCGGGGTCGATTTTACCGTTGGTAATGACACCACTTCCGATACCGGTACTGACGGTCACGTAAAGACTTGAGGTAGGAATAGGAGAGCGCTGGCGAGTTTCGGCGAGGCCTGCGAGGTTGGCGTCATTCTCAACAAACAGTGGCGCGCCGCCAAGGACACCCTTGAGTTCATCGGCAACGTTAAAGTTTTTCCAGTGAAGGTTATTGCACCAGATGGCAACGCCGTTCTTCACAATACCGGGCATAGCGATGACAATTGCGTCGACCTTTTTAGGGTCAAACAGTGCCGTCAAATGAGTTGTCAGCGTATCGATATACTCTGACTTTTTTGTAGGGGTGGGGAATTGAAATTCAGAGGTGATTTTACCATCCTCGGAATACCCAGCAATTAACGTTTTTGTTCCCCCAGTGTCCACCGCTACAATCATGTTCCCAGTGTAGCATGGGGGAGAAGCCAAGAGAAGGA
>CAMLKA010000048.1 GCA_946480535.1 uncultured Candidatus Saccharibacteria bacterium
GCAGAGACCTGTGTTTTTGGTAAACAGTTCCGTGGGCTCTTTTGCTGCGGCCCCCTCATCGTTAAATACGAAGAGAAGTCGCGTACAAAAGAACATTTTAACTCCATGCGTGTGCATGATTGAATCATTTTGCTCTATCTCAGTAAGAATAATTGTGATTAAAAAGGATTTATCCACAAAGCATCCAAAGGGTTGTATTGAATATACAACCTGACAATACTTTGCGTACTCATGTGCAAGTCATTACACTTGCACGATTTAACCACCTTGCTGAGTGTACGCGGCAATTCCTACTTCCTATTCAAAGAAGAGGGGGCAGACCTTATCCCGAAGTTACGGTCGCTGTATTGCCGAGTTCCTTAGCGAAGGTTCTCTCGTAAGCCTGAGTCTACTCGACTCGAGCACCTGTGTTGGTTTGCGGTACGGGCGGCTATAATCACGCGTACACCTGCTTTTCTCGCCAGTGCTTTCACCAGAATCGTTAATCCGAAGATCAACTTTCACTCCCATCGGGTTCCCCCTAGGTTGGACGGATACATACCATGAATCCGCTCTGACTATCTCACCGTGAACAGTGTACAAATTATAACCGGTCCAGGAATATTAACCTGGTGTCCATCGCCTACGCTATGCGCCTCGGCTTAGGCCCGACTAACCCTGAGATGATTACCATGGCTCAGGAAACCTTGCTCTTACGGCCGACAGGATTCTCACCTGTCTTATGGTTACTCATTCCAGCATTCTCACTTCCTAACGCTCCACGAGTACTTTACAGTCTCGCTTCACCGCTGATAGGAACGCTCCTCTACCACTTGCAATAAATTGCAAATCCATGTCTTCGGTATATCACTTTAGCCCCGTTACATTTTCCACGCAAGATCTCTTGACTAGTGAGCTGTTACGCACTCTTTAAATGAATGGCTGCTTCTAAGCCAACATCCTAGCTGTTTAAGAAATCTCACCTTGTTTCCCACTGAGTGATAATTTAGGGACCTTAGACGATGGTCTGGGCTGTTTCCCTTTCGAGCGTCGAGCTTAGCCCCGACGTTCTAACTGCCATGATTACACATACGGTATTCGTAGTTTGATAAGGGTGGGTACCGTTGCCAGCCCCAGTCCTTTTCAGAGCTCTACCCCCATATGCTACTACATGACGCTAGCCCTAAAGCTATTTCGAGGAGAACCAGCTATCTCCGAGTTCGATTGGCATTTCACCTCTAACCACAAGTCATCCGGGCCCTTTGCTGCGGACTACGGTTCGGTCCTTCACGACATGTTACTGTCGCTTCAACCTGCTCATGGTTAGGTCACCCGGTTTCGGGTCTAATCCCGTGCACTTAATCGCCCTATTCAGGCTCGCTTTCACTATGGCTCCGTCACTTGACTTAACCTTGCGCACGAAATTAACTCGCTGGATCGTTCTACAAAAAGCACGCCGTCACCCCCGAGGGGGCTCCGACTCCTTGTAGGCACAAAATTTCAGGATCTATTTCACTCCCCTCCCGGGGTTCTTTTCACCTTTCCATCACTGTACTAGTTCACTATCGATCGTATATTATATTTAGCCTTGGCTGGTGGTCCAGCCGGATTCAGACAGGGTTTCTCGTGCCCCGCCCTACTCGATAAAACACGTATAAAGTCAGCTCGGTTTTCGCGTACGCGTCTTTCACGCTCTTTGGATAGTCATTCAAACTATTCTGCTAACCAAGCAGTTTTCTTACTTTATCCAGACAATGATAGTTGCTGGTCGCAAACTAGATTACTCAATTACTTAAGTACTCTAGCTTGGTCTCGTGTAATATCACAACCCCTTTATAATCATTCGCCTATCAGCTTATTCTTCTAAAAGAAGAAAGATTATAAGGTTTGGGCTCTAACGGTTTCGCTCGCCACTACTCCCGCCATCGTTATTTACTTTCTTTTCCTCAACCTACTAAGATGTTTCAGTTCAGTTGGTTCCCTCTTCATATCCTATTTTATTCAGATATGAGTAATACGACATGACTCGTATTGGGTTTCCCCATTCGGAAATCTCCGGATTGTCGCTTGTTGACAGCTACCCGAAGCTTATCGCAGTCTTCCACGTCCTTCATCGGTAATATACGTCTAGGCATCCATTTTGTGCCCTTGAGTACCTTTTTATGCATTGACTTAACGAGTAATTGGTAATAACCAGCTACTCGAGCCATCAATTTATAAAATTAATCGCTTCATAAGATTACTCTTATGAAACTAATTTTCGTTTCTTACATCAGTTTAATTGTTAACGTCCCGAACTCTCACTACTTGAGAGCACATTTCCAGACACCGTGGTGTATGTCGTCTGCGCTCAAGACAGCTTTTCGATAATATCACTCTGAATCGTTATGTTCAAGTGGTTTTTCGAACTTTTTTCTCTAATTTTTCGGCTTACTTGGACCTCGCATTTGTCCGCCGCAGTTGAACCCTCGCTATAGATACGATTGGGTTGGTGCCAGAGGTTTCTCGCGTAACGTGGCTTATTGATACTCACTATACTCCTTTTATCGGAGTTTTTCAAGGGGTTTTACGCGAATTCTTGCACTTATTTCGCCCCATAAGAGATAATATTGTGCTTTTAAGGCAATATGGTATAGTATCAATGACCCGTTCAAAGACAGATTGGAGCGTGCCATGGCACGTACGGAATACTCTGATGGCGTATCGGCAGGAGCTGGTATCGCCATCGCAGGTGCATGGCTGGCGTCGGCAGGACTGTCGATCATCATCATGCTGATCATGTTCGTCTGGAGCAAGGCCCCGGAAGGTACGTCGACCTCGGGTGACGCGATCTTCTGGATCATCCTGCTCATCGCTGCCCCCATGATCGCCGCCTACTCCGTCACCCGCCTCATCCTGAACCGGGACTAACCGGACCCCGCCGCCGCTTGAGGCCCTACCCGTAGGGCCCCGCGACACTGCGGGGTCCTACTCTTTTTTATAAATCTTTGATAAACAAAAAAGACCTTCTGCAATCAAGGTGTATTTGGTGGGCGATGAGGGACTTGAACCTCCGACCTCGTCATTATCAGTGACGCGCTCTAACCAGCTGAGCTAATCGCCCATACAGGATAACCCTATACGTTGCAGAAGATCTTTGATGTTAATCAGTTCTGGTGGAGTGATTCAGACTTTCGCCGGATTCACCCCATGCATTCAAAATGTGGTGGAGCAACAGGGACTCGAACCCTGGACCCCCTGCTTGCAAAGCAGGTGCTCTAGCCAACTGAGCTATTGCCCCATTCGATCGCAGAACTCGTATTATTCTAGCGTAAAAGACGAGTTTCTGCAAGAGGTTAGAAACCCTAAATTACAGTGCACTTCCGCCAGGAGACCAAATGCCCCATCCCCTTCCCGACCGCGTTGGGTCTGGTTGCGGGTGCGACTGCTCTACGCCAGGAAGCGGCGTACCCGTTGGCACGAGCCGGACGAGCTTGTAGTTTGCGCCATTTGCCGACCATATATAGGCATAATATCCACTCAATCCATCATTTGGCATGGTTGGCGCTTTCGACAAGTATTCAGAGAGACCCGGGATCGTAATCGTCGGCCCGGTGACATTTCCATTCGTAGCGCCGGAGTACGGATAGTGCCCCTTCTCGGAATGGTACATGAGAATGGCCTTATTCATAGTTGCAATGTCTTGCTGCATGATTGAGTAGCGCGATCGCTGGGAAATACCATTATATGCAACGATGGTAATGGCGGCTAGAATAGCGATTACCACGACGACAATCAAGAGTTCAACAATCGTAAAGCCTTTTTGTTTTTGTGCCCACACGCTCATTGATATTGAGTATAGCATACGTTGCGCGAACCCTCATATCACCGTACACTAATGGTATGCACTACCTAGTTCTTGGCGGCGGCACGTCACCCGAAAAAGATGTTTCATTACGATCCGCAGAGGCAGTACGCGATGCACTCGAAACTCTTAACCATACCGTTACTTTTATTGACCCTTCGACCATGAGCAATGAAGATCTTCTTTCGCATGCCCACCGTGTCGATGCAGTGTTCCCCATTCTACACGGAGAGGGTGGCGAAGATGGAACCTTGCAACAGCATCTTGCGTCTGCCGGGGTACCCTATTTCGGACCTGACCCTATCTCCTGCGAGCACACCTTTAACAAAGTGACCTTTAAAAAGCTCCTCGAGGCAAACCAACTCCCCACACCCAGGTGGGCTGTAGTGAGCGCACAGAGTTTCGATACCGAACCGCTCACCTTGCATCCGTATGTACTAAAGCCTATCACTGGCGGCTCAAGCATCGACACCTTCATCGTTCGCGATATAGAAGCCGACGCGACCCCTCTCAAGGAGGCCCTTAAGCGTTACGGCACGATGCTTTTAGAGGAGCTTATTGAAGGTAGTGAAATTACCGTCGGCATCTTAAACGAGCAACCGCTTCCAGTAGTAGAGATCATCCC
>CAMLKA010000049.1 GCA_946480535.1 uncultured Candidatus Saccharibacteria bacterium
TACTCTACCCTACGCGCAAAATATTCTTCTGTTTCGCGCATAAAAATCTCGGCCGTCTTAGGGCCGACACCGTAGAGTTGCTGCAGCCGCTTAGAGAGTTGGTCCTCATCCTCACTCAGTTCGATCATAAGAGTAAAGGAACCTTCGTAGCCATTCACCAATTGCTGCATACAGGTTTTAAGCGCCTTCGTCATCACGTGCTGATATCGAGTATACCCACCCTGTCGCAAAAGACTCACTAACTGCCTGTCGGGCATTTCAAGAATCGCCCACGGCACATCAAGCTTTCGGTCAATAAATAATTGCCACGTCTTCACCGCGACGGTAGATAGGATCGGTTTTCCCAATAAGAAAGTAAGAAGAAACCAGCGAAAAAGATCATCGTCACCGCTCATAACATCTAAATCGAAATCGATCGCATGATGGACGGGGCGCTGTCTTTTTGGTCGCTTTGGCTTTGCGTTCTCCATATATCTATCATAGCAATTTGCTCATTACGAATACAGGCGTATACTAGAGGTACTATGGCACTCGGAGATGTCGTCTACCTTACCGGACAAAGCTGCTACTTAATCCTCGAAAACGAGGCTGGAGAGTGGTTTTTCGTGCACCGCGCAAACACCGGCTACCAAGACGGCAAATGGGGTCTTCCTGGGGGGCATGTTAAAGAAAACGAACCGATGCACATTGCAGCGGCTCGCGAAGCGCTGGAAGAAGTTGGCGTGGAAGTTGACCCCGACGACATTAAACTGGTGTTTGTGATGCAGCGCAACAAAGTTACCGAAAGTATCGATGATCGCGTTGATTTCTATTTTAAAGCAAGCTCGTGGAAAGGCACGCCGCACAATGCCGAACCAGCCATTCATGACGACGCGCGCTGGCTTTCGCCATCAGACTCTTCTGAGCCTTTCATGGATTTTATCGGCGCTTCAGCAAAGCACATTCTCAGTGACAAACAGTTTGCTACTTTTGGCTGGGACGAACCTCAGGTATAGCCTGTAAATCCCAAAGCGCCAGATGGTTACCTGGGTAATTACGCCCATTATCACGATAATCAGTATCGAACACCTCAATGGGCACAGGAAGTGAGTAGGGCGAGAGCTCCATATTAATCGGGCGCCAGTGCCCGTTTTCGGTGTCACTATTCGTTTCAATTGCAGGATACTGCGTTGCAAGCAGGAAGCGTGCACCTGAGCGCTTGAAATTAGCAAGGGCATTTACTCCATCTTCAAGCCCAAGATGAACAAGACAATCACGTGAGAGAATCAGATCCGCCTCAGGCAGCGGGTCAGTTGTAATGTCTCGGCGTTCAAATGTCAGTTGATCGTTGTCGGTATATTCGTTCTGAAGTTTCTGAATAATAGGTTCGACGATATCGATACCTGTATACGCAACATGCGGAAAATCAGCCATGACGTGACGCATCCAGTTGAAGTCGCCACATGGTGCGTCCACCATGGAAGAAACGGCATAGCGCGATAAGACGGACGCCAGCACTGCGCGTACCTCAACCGTCTGAACCATCTCAGAACCACGGCCCGAAACACTCTCGGTTGAACCCCAGCGATTTTGGGTATAAATGTTTGTAAACACCTCTGCGTTGTTTTGCATAAAGAATATTATACAATTTTATAGAAATATAGTAAAATACATTTAATGAGTGCGGAAGTATATCTGTTCACTGGTCCAAATGGCGTTGGAAAAACGACGCTCATCCGTTCGATTGTCGAACAGGACCCAGCACAGTTTAGGCACGTACAAGGCTCGAGTGTCCTTAAAGAATACCTCGGCGTCACCACTTACGAGGAACTTGAACAGTTCGATAAAGACTACAAGAATGAAGCTGCCGAAATTGCCATCTCTGCCGTTATTCGACGAGCCAAAGAAGACGAAGCATCTCCTCACCTATTGATTGACGCACACATGTTGTTCTTTGACCGTGGAACTATTACCTCGTCAACAACCGACTGGTACGCGACCGCAGATGGTATTGTTGCCGTTTCAGCCGATCCGTCTATCACATTCGACCGCATTACGCAGGATAGCGCCTCTAACGTCCGTGAGCGCTCTATCTTCCCACACGGTGCCCAAGATGACCCAATGCTCGCTACGGCGCTTCTTGCGGGCTACATGGAGATGAATCGCCGCTATGTTCGCGCGTTTTGCGAGGATAATGACATTCCTGCCTACGAAATTGACAACAGCCAAGCAATCAACCACTCAACGGGTACATTCCTGTCTCAAATCAACGCTCGGCGACAAGCTTAAAGCGTCTTCAAAAAGGCGGCAAGTTCTTCAGCGGACATTGGCGTAAGCCCATATCGTGTGCAGAGCGCAAGTAGCTCTTCACGAGCTTGTGAATCATCTTCTGAATCATCGACCATTTTTTCGGCTTCAAAATGGAAGCCCCAACTATCGGTATACTTCAATGAGATAGTACAACCATCAACTTTGTAGTCGGTGCGCTTTTGAATGACTTCTTCTTTCGGTTCATACCCAAGTCCTCGTAAAAACGAGACAAGCTGTTCGTATGAACCAGCCTTAAACTCAGATTCATGTTCTTCGAGGTTCGAAGCCGCTTCATCGCCAATCTTCACGCTCAGTACCGACTTTGCTGGATTTTCATGTTCGGAAACCTTCAAAATACCCCTTGGGAAAACAAAGAACTGACTCGTTTTATTGTTTCCAACTGGAGTGCAATCTTGTTCAAGTTGTTGCTTAGCGCTACGATATGCCTCTTCCGTAAGCCTTCCTCGAAGTTCTAATTCGTGATTCATGCCACCCTATCCTTTTGGTTTTTCAATGAATAATGACCACCGGCGCGAAGGAATGACTCGTTCAGGTCAACCAGTCGTGGTACCACATGCAAATCGACCTCTTCAACAATACGGAGGTTGTTTATATCGTCTTCACAAGGCTCAGCCTTAAAAACCTTATAAGAAAGGTTATGGAAAGCAGGATTAATCCCAATTTCGCCTTTTGGAAATACTCCATTAAATGAAATAGCAACATCTTCTTTGTTCCAATAGTTCCAGATTTCCAGCGCCTTACTTTGGTCGAAGTAGAAGTAGAATTCACGGTAGCGGTGGTGCGTACGAAGCTGGCGGTGAATTGAGTGCCCAATAAGTGGGCGAAAAGCATCGATATACGCTTCAAAAGAGTTCTCGTTGCGAGGCCACCGTAGCGCACTTCCCGGCTCCGAGAAGAAACGTGTATTAATCCAGAAAAGAATACGCTCAGCAATATAGACGACTGCGTCATCGACATCGATCGCAAGGCGCCCCGCTTCAGTTTCTTGCTGGAAATAATGCAAGAGTCGTTCAACCGATGGACGGAAACGGTGAATATTAAAGTCACCTTTCAAGTTTTCGTAGATGTGATACATCATGTGTTTATAAAGCCAGTTGTTAAACTCGCCCTTCTCTGCCAGCGCGTTTGTTTTTTCGTCGATCGAATTAAGCATGAGATATTCAGACGTTGCCTCAAAGTAGAGGTAACCGAGCATATTGAGGTGCGCCGCCTCTTCACTGACCTTATCAAGGTAACTGCGAGCGGTTTCAGGTGAAAACGTCGTACCACCCAAGAATAGGCGGTTACTGTACAGCAGAAAGTCCTTCGACTTCAAAAGGATCGAAACAATCGTATCTTCAATTGATTTGCGCTCATCGTCGGTCAAAAGGTAGCGCAACGAGTCGTACAGGCCGTAGTGAATCGACCCCATGCGGAGGTAATCGATGCCCGCCTTCTGTTTGTTGGTCGTCTTTGGAAGATCGATTTCGAAAAGCAAAATAGTGCCATCTTTACGCTGAAGATGGTGGCTTTTCAGTACGTTTGGAACTTCTTGGTGAAGAATGTAGTCACCAAGGTTATGCATACGGAAGTAGTCGCCTTCTTTATACACCTGAGCACAATAAATTGACCCTACTAAACAGCCGGCGCTTGCGTACAAAAGGCCCGAGTTGGTAATTTGTTCGTAATTACGTGTTCCGTGAATAACGTACAATTTGTCATCATTAAGAGACTTGAAGAACGCATTATTTTCAATAAGGTTGCCGTGCGGCATAGCAGACTGACGAATACTCCAAAGCTGTTCTTGCTCCTCTACCCATGAGGTATCGTCGTGAATAGCTTTTTTTGCATAGTGCGTGTGTGCTCGGGCCCAATCGTTCACAGTGTGATGCATAGTAACGTCC
>CAMLKA010000050.1 GCA_946480535.1 uncultured Candidatus Saccharibacteria bacterium
TTTTTACCGCTCGTGACGGCTGAAAGCTCAATGAATTCAGCGTCGACTTCTTTTGCGATAACGCGAGCGAGGGTAGTTTTACCACTACCGGGAGGGCCCCAAAGGATTAAGCTTACCGGTTCGCGATTCTTAACAATCTGACGAAGAATTTCTTTATCACCCAAAAGGTGCGCTTGGCCAATCACTTCATCGAGTGTTTGGGGACGCATACGTTCGGCAAGAGGGATACGGGACATACCCTTATTATACCTGTCGTGTGCTGAAGTAGGAAAAAGCCTCTCTTTACGCTTATTTGAGAATATGATGTAATGACAAGACCGAAGCACCCATGGGTGAATCGGAGCCAACTCAACAGTGATCAGCCCACGAGGGAGCCGAAATGGAATTTGGACGTGCCCGTGGTAATGGCAAGGCGGTCGTTGGGGGAGTGCTGTTCGTACTTCTCGTGATCGCAGCAGGAGCAGCTGGAGTGTGGTGGATCTGGGACACCTATTTGAGTGAAAATTTCGGCACGATTGTCGAATTCCTCACATAGGCACTCGGTCTTCACGAGCGCCAAATCGCTCGGGCTGTAGCGTTTGCTGCAGCCCGAGCGAGGCGCTCTTTTCATGCCGCAGTTTGAGACACGTGACCGCTCCTGCTATACTTGTAAGAGAAAATTAAGGAGGAAGTATGGATTTCTGGATGTGGGCAATTATCATTGCCGTGGCTCTATTTATTCTGAGCGGACTAAAAGTTATTAACCAATATCAACGTGGAGTTGTGTTGACACTCGGTAAGTTTACCGGAGTTCGACAGCCAGGGCTCCGTATCGTTATTCCTATCTTCCAGCAATTGATTCGTGTCGACGTGCGTTCAACACCAATCGATGTACCGAAGCAAGAAGTTATTACTCGCGATAACGTAACCGCCGGTGTTGACGCTGTTGTGTACTTCCGCGTGCTCGACCCTGCAAAGGCTGTACTTGAAACGACTAACTACGTATATGCAACGAGCCAATTCGCTCAGGCTGCACTCCGCGACATTACTGGTAACTTCGAGCTTGACGAACTGCTTTCGAAGCGTGAAGAAATCAGCAACAAGATTAAAGAAATTGTTGATACGCAAACCTCAGAGTGGGGAATTGATGTTGAGAACGTGAAGATTCAAAACATTGAGCTTCCAGCTGACATGAAGCGTGCGATGGCGAAGCAGGCGGAGGCCGAGCGTGAACGTCGTAGTAACATTATTAATGCCGATGGCGAAAAGGCTGCTGCAACGACACTTGCTGAAGCGGCGGCAATCATTGCTTCAACACCTGGGGCATTAAACCTTCGTACCCTGAACACCATCGAGCGTATTAGTACCGAGCCAAGTCAAAAAACAACGCTTTTGTTCCCAATCGAACTTATCGATGCGGTACAAAAAATTGGCGAAGGTTTAAACAAGAAATAGCGAAACACTTCCATGGCAAGGGCGCGCTCTTGAAGCACCCTTGCCATATTCGCTCACCTCTAGTAAAATAGGAAAGTTCTAAAACTGATATGGCTCTTTAGCTCAGTTGGTAGAGCAGCGGCCTGAAGAGCCGCGTGTCCCCAGTTCGAGTCTGGGAGGAGCCACCAACATGATGATAGTCTCACACAATGTGTGGGGCTTTTATTTTTACGAGTGCATCACCGTGTCGTTTTTTTGTTGCAAGAATTGCCGCGACCGTCCAGGCTTGTATTTCCTGTGGAGGCTGTTCTACGCGGTTGGTGCGATTCGTCTTTGTATCAAGCACATCGATGATATAGCTGTTAATTGCGAACGAGTTTCCACCGCGTACATACTCAGGAAAGCTTCCGAGTGCGTCGACAGCGGTGAGGATTTTTGCGTCAAGGTGATCTGCAAATTCAACAAAGGCCGGGTCTTCACTGTGTCGTCGTGCACCCTTTGCAATGTAGTGCGTGTCCCAAATCCACACACTGCCATTATGGTACGCGCCTTCACGAAAGCGAACCTCGTCGCTTGCAAGGGTGCGAATGCCGCTAACATTGAGCATTTCAGGGGATCGAAGCTGGCGTAACAGGGCGCTGCGCATATGCACCGTTTCTTCATCGGTACCATCGAGGATACGAGACATAAGAAGGTGCCCCATGTTCGAGGTGCGAATACGGAGTTGGCGGTAGTTATTGTCGTCGTCCTTGTCGAGCCCCAATACAAAGAAGCCACCCTTGTCATTTGTCCAGAATTTTTCTTTCACTGTGCGCTTAATGTTCTCGGCCATGCTGCGCATGTCTTGGGCTTCGTCGACTTTATCGAATAGTCGTTCATATAAATCGGCGGCATCGAGCAGGGCGTCGTGTGCCGTTGCTTGCACCTCGATTGAAGCAATGCCCTGTGAGTGATTGGCGAGTTCGCCGTCGGCGTGATGGTAACTATCCCAGGAATCTTTCCAGGCTTGGTTGTCGAGGCCTCTTGGGATACTTGATTGAAACTCAAGAAGACCGAGTGCACTATCGTTTATACGCATTTTAAGCCATTCCAAGGCCCTTTTGAGTGCAATGCCGAGGGTTTGTGGCTCATTGTTCCTATCGATATATTCTTGGGCAAGGAAATGCCCCTGCGGGTCGTGATAGGTACTATATGCAGCCATAGTACGAATAAATTCAGGTGTTGCATCAACAGTTCCGTAATACGGCCAACCCCAGCCGTCCTCAGCGGTTATTCGTTGGGCAATCGGGTCGTTAGGGTCGCGAATCTCATGGGCAATGCGGCCGAACTCTTCTTCGCGAGCGGCGTTGTAGCTTGTGCCTTGGGTTTCGGCAAGTTTTTTAATAGTCGTCAGCGCAAGGCGCGGATAATGCTCGATAAGGTCAAAGGCGACGCGCAGCGAGTCTCGGCCAAACACAACACTATACAGCTCTTGGTAGCTTGGTGCGGGCGTGTCCGTTTCAAGTGCAAGTGATGCAACGGCTGGCCCAAAATCACCAATACCCTCGCTGTTTGGGGCACCGGTAAGGCGGGTCATTTCATGAAGGCTTGAGAGCTTTTTTAAAGAGCGGCGAGGCTGCGCGTAGGTGGAGGCAATCAATTCCTCGCCTTCAAGTAACCAAAAGTTTTCTGGTAGTTCCGACTCGGGTTGTTGTTCAAACGCTTCG
Organism: uncultured Candidatus Saccharibacteria bacterium; assembly: GCA_946480535.1. The sequence goes on from CAMLKA010000050.1 coordinate 3,120, forward strand.
AGGGCCATATATCCATTGTAAAGCATATGATACAATAAAAATACTGTGTGTAAACACAACGAGTTCGCGTAAGAGGAGGACTAAAGAGACACTATGAGAGTCGCTATCATCGCTCCACCATGGCTCGCTCTTCCCGTTAAAGGGTATGGCGGTATTGAACTTGTACTTGAGGGATTGATCAAGGGATTGCGCCGTCAGGGTGTTGAAGTTGAAGTGTTCAGCAACGGCGAGCATAAGATTCGTGGCGTGAAGACGCACTCACTATATAGTACTGAGCAGTTTAGTCACATTCACCAGCCCTATTACGAAAGTGCACCTATTGTACAAGCGCATATTACTTTCGCATTAAATAAAATTCGTGAAGACGGGCACTTCGATATTATTCACGACCATAATACACTTCTTGGCCCATCGTTTTTTGCAGCCGCCTCACAGCTTACCGACGTCCCGCCAGTGCTCCACACATTCCATGGCCCTCCGTTCACCGACAATATTGAACGCTCTGGTGACATCGTCAATAACCGAGCCCACTTAGAGCAAATGGAAGATATGGGACGAATGTATATGGTGTGTATTTCTAAAGCGATGGCAGAAACTGCCCCGAAAAATATTCGCTCCCACCTTCTTGAAGCAGTACACAATGCCGTTGATGTGAGCGACTTTCCATTTCGCGAGAAAAAGAAAGATTATTTCATTACCCTCGCGCGTTTTAGTAAAGACAAGGGTCAAGCCGTTGCTGCGCGCTTCGCAGCAGAGCAAAAGCAAAAGTTGAAAATGGCTGGTACGGTCGCCGG
>CAMLKA010000051.1 GCA_946480535.1 uncultured Candidatus Saccharibacteria bacterium
ACCGACTTGAGGTTATATGTTTTCATATATCTCCTTGTTTGTTTTATATTTCTACCCTTCAATACAGGGGGTATGACCGAATTTTACCATTAGGCACAAGCGCTTTGCAATAGGATTTGTTGAGTTATCCACAGCATTGTTTAAGCTGTCTGTTTTATGCACAGGTTTTTAGAAATACGGCATCACCACCGCAGCAAAATCACTCGTATACTTCCCTGCTGGTGTTGCGTTCGAAATGTTCACAATCATTGAAATCGTAAGGTCAGCCCCACCAGTATTCGTAGCAGTCTCTGCAATCGTCTGGCCGCTTACATACTTAAACTGGTTCGGCGTCTTATATCCATCAACAATGAGTGCCGTTCCGTCACCACCTCCTGGCTGCAAGATAGGGTTCGCCCCAACCGATGGCGTTGTGTTGCCAACAACATTTATACCAAACTGCTCAGTACCTGGCTGTGAAGTCGCAGGATTGGTTGAAGTCGCAAGCGTGTGGCCTTCATAAGTAGGTGCATCACCGATAATTTGGAGTCGGTACCCGCCTGTCAAATAGTTACGTATCTTCACCTGCATCGTTTTCGCTCCCGTAGTTTCGGTAGTAAGGTCCCCCAAGCTCGACTCACCTGGAATCACAATCATCTCAAGCAGTGGCTCGCTATAATTTGCCTCGCCAAATTCTGGCGCCGTTGCGCTACTGCCGGCGTTATCATTACCAATCGATACGCTCGCACAATACCCAGCCGAACAACTCTCATTTGAAGAAGCGTTTCCAAACTGCGATTCAACCATTTGGTAATTATTAGAAGAAGACGTTTGCGCAAGGGCGGTTCCACTTACCAACACGGCAACAACAAACAACGCTGCCGCCAGCGCCATCCCACTTAATCCCCACGAACGTCGTGTTTGCATAAGCTATATTGTATCGCATGAAAGGTAAATATGATAAGCTTAGGCGTAAGCATAATCAAAAAAATAGGGTATGGACTCAGACAAAAAAGACGACGAGAAAGATTTGCCGAAAGACGAACAGACAACGGCAGACGTACAAAAAGCGCCAGCAGACGCTTTAAGTAAAACGCCCGACGAACTCGAAGAAGAAAAAGCCGCCCAGGCTGCCGCTGATACCGATCTTAGCGGTCTCGATGATGAACTGCCAGAAAAGAAAGTCTCTCCTTTCAAAAAATTCCTTCGTAAAATTAACGTCTACCTTCTTATCTTTATTGTTCTCGCTGTTGTTGCGGGCGCAATTGCACTCGTGAGCTACCTCAACAGCCAAAAGGCGCCCGAAGAAGCGGCGATCGAAAGCCAATCACTTACCACTGAAGCCTTGAAGTCACTCGCCAATACCGACGCAACTGTTGGTAACACTGCGCAGACCCTTACAATTCAAGGTAGCGCCGTTATTAACGGCCAAACACTTGCCCGCGGTAACCTTAATGTCGCAGGTAACCTTCAGACTGGTGGGAGCATTACTACCCCTAGCCTTACCGTTTCTGGTGCAACCAACCTTAACGATACGCAAATTAACGGCCTTCAAGTTGCCGGCAACACTGCCATTCAAGGCACCACAACCCTTCGTGATCTTAATGTCTCTGGGGCGACGTCACTGAGCGGACCACTCACCGCCTCACAAATTACCGTTACTCGCCTCATTCTCAGCGGTAACGCCTCACTTGAAGTGCCAAACCACATTAGCTTTACCGGCTCGACACCAAGTCGCACCACTAACGGTGGTGTGCTTGGAAATGGTGGAAGCGCGAATATTAGCGGATCAGACACTGCTGGTACTATTAACGTGAACAGCGGCAACAACCCAACATCTGGCTGTTTCATCAGCGTCCGCTTTAATCAATCATTCCCACGTCAACCACGCGTCATCGTCAGCCCTGCCGGCCAAGCCGCAGGACAAATGCAGTTCTACACCGAGCGCAGCACGACCGGCTTTAGCGTCTGCTCGGCAAACGCACCGGCCGCAAACCAGTCGTTCGGTTTCGACTACTTCGTCACCTACTAAAATCCGGCTTAAGCGCCGGATTCTTTTTATACATCCATGAAGACGACCACTCGGTCGGCTTTCACATGCATGAGTGCGCGGTGTGCCTTAATAAGCATTGGCCCTTGGACCCCTACGACTTTAATAGTGCAGGGAACGAGCATACAAAGGAAGTTGTGGTGACGCGGCAGAATATCAAACGGCCCCGTAGCATTCACGGCACTCACACTATACGCTTCACCCTCGAAGTACACCTTAAACGGTGCGTAGACCTTCACTTCCATGGTTGGCTTGCCGGTTTCGTCGGTCATTACTTCTCTTCTGATTTTTCTTTGTCGTCTTCTTTAGATTCAGCCGACTTGTCTTCCGCTGGTTTCTCCTCAGAACCTTCAGCTGGTGCATCGGCCTTCTTCTCTTCAGGCGCTTCTTCGGCCTTCACCTCGGCCTTGCCAATAATTTCCTCAACACCATTCAATGTGTCTTCACGAGTCATGTGCTCACCAGGAACACCGGTTACTTTTTCCATCACGTTGAAACGCTGCTTGAAGAATTCAATCAGCGCCTTCGCCTTGTTGTAATCGTCGCGGTCTTCCGTAGAAAGTTCAGACTCACCAATAATCGCAATAATACCCTTCAACGATTCATACTTCTGAAGGATTGCTGTCGCGCGGGTCGCGAGTTCATAGTGACGCTCACCCACCACTTCTGGGGTGAGGAGGCTCGACTTTGAAGCAAGGATATTCACCGCCGGGCGAATACCCTGCGCAGCTACAGCACGGTCAAGCACAATCGTACTGTCGAGCTCGTGCTGAATCATCTGCACGGCCGGGTCACTCAAGTCGTCGGCCGGGACGTAAATAGTTTGCAGTGCCGTAATGGAACCGTTGGCATTTGAAGCCAGGCGGTCCTGGAAGGTCTTTACGTCGCTAAACACCGTTGGCTGGTAGCCACCTTCGGCCGGCGTCTGGTCAATAATAGTCGAGACTTCGTTCTTTGCCTGAATGTAGCGATACATGTTGTCGGCGAAGAGGAGTACGTCCTTTTTCAGGTCGTCACGGAAATATTCAGCCAAAGTAATCGCCGCAAGGCCAATGAAACTACGCTGGACTGGGTTTTCATTCATCTGACCGAAGAACATGGCGGTGGTCTTCAGAAGGTCGTTGTCGCCAAGCGTCTTGTACAGTTCGTGACCCTCACGAATACGCTCACCAATACCGGCGAACATACTAATTGCGCCCGAGCCTTCGGCGACGTTGTTAATAATCTCCATGGTAAGGACGGTCTTGCCCACACCGGCACCACCAACGATACCGATCTTGCGACCCTTCACAAATGGAGTGAAGAAGTCGAGCACCTTTAAGCCGGTTGCAAGCACTTCGTCTTTGCGGTTTTCAAGGCTCGTCTCTTGGAAGTTTGGCGAGAAAATTGGACGCTTGATCATTTTATCGAGCGTCTCTTGCGGAAGCTGTGGCTTACCATCGATTGGACGGCCCATAGTGTCCCACACGCGGCCAATCATTTCTTCACCCACTGGAATCTCGAGGCTATTGCCACTTCGCGTCACCGAGTCGCCCTTCTGAATGCTATAATCTCCACCGATGTTGAGGCACAGCGCCATATCGCCACCCGTAATACTACTCACCAGCAGTGGTGACTTTTTCTCGTTATCAACGTAGAGCATTTCGTTCAAGTTTGGAATGTCTTCATCAAACTGAACCTTAATCACCAAGCCCTTCAGCGTGCGGACGATACCTTTTTTGTAGATTGTTTGCGTTTGTTCGCTCATTACGATACTCCTCCGGCGCGAATTTTCTTGAGACCAGCCAATGATTCCTTAAGGCGCGTGTCGACCTGGTTACGTTTCGA
>CAMLKA010000052.1 GCA_946480535.1 uncultured Candidatus Saccharibacteria bacterium
GTTGAGCTGCAATCGAACTTCGGGGCGATGCTTGGGGCGGTCCTACTGACAACCGTGGCGTACTTTGCAACGGAGCAATTCGCGCTGCAAAGCTTCTTCTTCGTTGCTGCTGCCTTCGCACTGCTCGTGCTGACCGCACGTTTCCCTCTCTATAAAAAATAGCGCTCATGCTATACAATATAGGAAGTTTATATAGGTGGGAACACTCAGGGGACACGTGGCTGACAAGGGTCGAATCCAGAAGAATATTAAAGATTTGCAACGTATTAAAACGTGGCAGCTTGTTGTTTTACTGATTATTATTGGCTTTATTGCTGCGACCTTCCTGCGAATTAACAGTATCGGTATGGACCAGCGTCGTGATGCCGTTATTGCCGCCGATCAAAAGGGTGATGAAGAGCTTCTCATCAATAGGTTGTACGACTTACAACGATATGTCGCCGCTCATATGAACACCGACTTGGGGCGGGGAGTGTACCTCGAACAAAGTTATAACCGCGACCTCCAGACGTGGCAAGAGTCGCAGTACGGTGCCTCAAATCCGAACGGGAATATCTACGAAAAAGCACAACAGGTGTGTGCACCGAAGTTTAGCCGTTATTCGTATGCATATTTGCAATGTACCACTAGTGAGCTCGAGAAATACCCCGCTGCAAAAGACCCCGCAACTGATACGAGCAAGCCTCGCCAAGAGGCATACATTCACTCGTTCGCCGCACCAGTATGGAGCCCTGATTTCGCCGGGTGGGCAGTGCTCGTATTTGGGGTGATTCTGCTTCTGATTATTATTCGTATGATCAGCCTTGCGGTGCTTCAGCTTATGCTCCGCCGACACTATAAGCAAATTTAATGTTGACATCACCCCTAGAGTGGTTGTACGCTTACACCTGTATAGCACTAATAGGAGGTATATACTCAACATGTCTTACAGTCACACTAACTCAAAGGGCGTTACTTACTACTTGCACAGCACCGAAGTTACACTTCGTGGTGGCAAGCCACAAACCATTTTCTTCTTTGCTAAGGTTGCAAAGAACGACAAGGGTACTCCAGTAGACCTACCAGCAGACCGCGTTGTTAAGGAAAACCCACGTAACGGTTTCCTTACTGTTTCAAAGAAGAAGTAGTTTTTTACTACAAAAGACTATTGCACCATAAGCAGTTTGAATCTATACTTAGGTCAAACAAACAGGTGCCAGAACACCCCCCTTCCCCGGGGGTGTTTCTTGTTTATGGGGACATACCTATCTCGAGACGTGAGCAGAGCCCCAATCGGACATGCCGATGGGGCTCTAAGCTCTTGGATGGACGGATTTTGGGTTTCTGGCGCACCAGGTCAGGCGGCGGCTTCGACGGCCTCGGTGACCTTCGCGAGCGAAGGGTTCTTGAGGCGCAGGGCGAGTTCGTCGATCTTGTCCGGGCGGAAGCCCGACCAGTGATCCTCGTCGGTGATGACGACCGGAGCCTGCAGGTAGCCGAGGGCCTTGACCTGCTCGAGGGCCGCGGGGTCCTGCGAGAGGTCGTAGACCTCGTATTCGATGCCTGCTGCGTCGAGCGCGCGGTACGTCGCCGTGCACTGCACGCAGGCGGGCTTGGTGTAAACCGTGATTGCCATGTTTGTTTTTCCTTCGTTTAGTCTGACCCAGCAGGCCAGAGATTGGCACTTGCCGGGATGGAATGCGAAGGTACCTTGTCCAAGAGCTGTTACGCGCCTTGGTCAAGGAATACTACCCCCTACAGGTGTACTCTACCCTCCAAAGCGGGCGCGAACATAAAAGTTATTTTAGACCTTACGAGGCGCTAATGCTAGTGCTTTTTGGTGTAAAAAATACGCTACATGTAGTGGAAAACCTTTTCCTTGCCCTCGGGGTAAAACAGGGGTAGAATAGACCTATGACTCACATGGTAGAAGTGAAGAACTTAAAGAAGCGCTACGGCGATAAGCAAGCGGTCAACGGGGTTAGTTTTACGGTAAAGAAGGGGGAGATCTTTGGCATTCTAGGGCCAAATGGCGCCGGAAAAACCACAACCTTGGAAATGATGGAGACCCTTCGCCCAATCGACAGCGGCACCGTTACAATTGACGGCATTGACGTAAAGAAAAACCCTCAAGCAATTAAGTACCTCATTGGGGTGCAGCCACAAACGCCGGCTTTTCAAGACAAAACACGCCTCACAGAGGTAATTGAAATGTTTGCAGCAGCATACGGCGAGAAAGTCGACGCGATGAAATTCTTAAAAGACGTTGACCTTGAAGAAAAAGCTAAAAACTACGTCGAAGATTTATCGGGTGGTCAGAAGCAGCGCCTAAGCATTACCACGGCACTTGTGCACGGTCCTAAGGTATTCTTCCTCGACGAACCAACGACTGGTCTCGACCCACAAGCGCGTCGTCACCTATGGGATCTTATCGAACAAGTCCGCGACAAGGGAATTAGCGTTATTATGACGACCCACTACATGGACGAAGCAGAGGTGCTCTGTGACCGTATTGCCGTGATGGATAACGGTAAGATTGTCGCCATCGACACGCCACGCAACCTTATTCAACAGCTTCTCGACCGCGGCTTCAAGAAAAAGCAACACGTCCAGCAGGCGAGCCTTGAGGATGTATTCATCGACTTAACGGGCAAGGCCTTAAGGGACGGTTCGTAATGAGTAAGTTTTCACGAAGTTGGTTTACCGTTTGGACGTTTGTCCGTATTAATACGAAGCGTTTCTTCCGCGACCGCACGGCAATCTTTTTCACCATTGGATTCCCGCTTATTTTCCTATTCGTTTTTGGAAGCCTGAATAATGGCGGCTCAAGTGTTTCGTTTAATGTTGCGCTGATCAACGAGTCAAGTACATCGTTTGCTCAAGATTTCGAAAAGAATCTGAAGGAAAGCGAAACGGTGAAGGTGAATGAAGAGGTCACAAGCCTCGATGAAGCCAAGGAGAAAATGAGCCGATCCGAACTCGACGCAGCGATTATTTTGCCCGAAGAGTTCGGTGCCGTACAAGCTGGAAACACCTATCCAACCGGAGAGGTGAAGGTGATGTACACCCAAAACAACACGCAATCAGGCGTGGCATTGACCTCTATCTTGCAGAGCCAGTTCCAACAGATTAACCAGAAAATCGTGCCAACCGTCACGCCGTTTACGGTAGCGAGTGAAGAGATTAACGAGAACAGCCTCTCGGCCTTCGATTACACCTTCGCCGGCCTCCTTGGGTTTGCCATTATTGGTATGGGTATCTTTGGGCCAATTAATGTCTTCCCTGAACTTAAGAAGATGGGAATACTGCGCCGCCTCAGCACCACACCACTGCGCGTGTGGCAGTATTTCGTTTCCACCATGATTGGGCAGGCGATTATTGGCCTTCTGGCAATCGCTATTATGTTCGCCGTGGCTATTTGGCTCTTTGACCTTCAAGTCGTCGGTAGTTGGATAGAACTCGCGATATTTATCATCTTTAGTATCGCCATGATTCTTGGTATTGGCCTCGCGCTTGGTGGGTGGGCGAAGAATGAACGGCAAGTGGCACCACTGGCGAATATTGTCGTCTTCCCAATGATGTTCCTCTCAGGTACTTTCTTCCCACGCTTCCTTATGCCAGAATGGCTGCAAAATGTATCGGCGTTCTTGCCGCTCACCCCCGTCATCGATGGTATCCGCCTTATTACTACCGAAGGGCTTCACTTGGTGCAGATTCTGCCACAAGTTGGGCTGATTGCTGCTTGGATGGTGGTGATTTACGTCATTGCCTTTAGGGTATTCCGCTGGGAGTA
>CAMLKA010000053.1 GCA_946480535.1 uncultured Candidatus Saccharibacteria bacterium
CATTATTGTAGTTGATAGGGTTATTTTCCCGCTTTAATACGCCGATAACGGTAAACGGCCGTCCCTTCACTCGAACGGTTTGTCCAATAGAGTGCTCGGTGCCAAAAATATCGATAGAAAGTTGCGGACCAATAACTGCGGTAGAGGCGTTCAGGCTAGGATCAAGGAACTGGCCATCGGCTATCTTAAGGCCGCTGACCGTTTCAAGCTCTGGGGTTGTTGCAACAATTGCCGCGGCGGATTGTGTTTGTGATGTGCCAGTAACGGCGCCATTGAGCACCATGATAGGGGCGACTGCCTCTACGTGCGGGATTTCACGGATTGTTTTAATGTCTGCGTCAGTGAGGGTGCTGGCAGCAAAACGATAGTCGTTTGTTACCTGCGAAAGTTCATCGAGGGTGTCTTCGGCTGGGGCTCCGGGCCGTACGACAGCAATATTACCGCCAAGAGCATCAACCTGTGAGCTGACAATCTGATTTGCACCGGCACTGAGGGCCAGTATCGTTGTAATGCTCGCAACACCTATCGTAATTCCAAGCATGGTAAGGAAGCTGCGTAGGCGATTGCTCTTAATGGATTGCCGTGCATTTTGAAGATGAATAAAAAGAAGGGTGCGCATTATGATTTCTTCCTTTTTTTCTTTTCAACTTTTTTCTTCGGCACCCATACCCCGAGGGTCTTTTTGGCAGAATCGTCCGAAGAGAGGGGAAGTTTGAATGTGTCGGTGTCGATTTTGCCATCGAGCATGGTAATAACGCGGCTGGCATAGGTGGTGAGGTTCGGGTTGTGCGTCACCATAATGATCGTATTACCCTTCTGGTGAAGGTCGGAGAGTTCTTCCATGATGATATGACTGGCGTGTGAGTCGAGGTTTCCGGTTGGTTCGTCTGCCAAAATGATTGACGGCTCATTGACCAGTGCGCGAGCAATTGCGACGCGCTGCATTTGTCCACCGGATAGTTGGTGGGGCATATAAAATTCGCGTTCCCCAAGATGGAAGTCGTGAAGGATTTTACTCGCCTTTTTAATACGTGCGAGCTTTGGCATGCCTTTATATATGAGTGGTAGCGCAACGTTATCAATGACATTCAAACGTGATACAAGATTAAAGCTCTGGAAGACAAATCCAATCTCTTCGCTGCGAATACGCGCTTTGCGGCGCTGACTTAACGAGGCGATGGGCTTGCCGTTGAGTTCGTATTCACCTTCGATGGCGTTATCGAGAAGCCCTAAGATATTAAGAAGTGTTGTTTTGCCGCAGCCACTCGGACCCATAATGGCAATAAATTCACCTGGTTGAATCGTCAGATCGATGCCGTCGATTGCGAAATGCTCGGCGTCGCCAAGCCCGAACCGCTTGTGAAGGTCTTTCAGAACAATAACTGGTGGAGGACTCGCAGACTTCGCCATATTCTATATAGTATGTTAGCTATTTGACGTTTAGGCAACAGATTGTTCGAAGTGGAAATAACAATAGACGAATCTATAGTTGGCGTGATACGGCATTTTTCTTACAATAAATAAGCCTGGAGGGGTGGCCGAGTGGTTGAAGGCGCACGCTTGGAAAGCGTGTGTATGCAGCAATGTGTACCGTGGGTTCGAATCCCATCTCCTCCGCCAAAAAAAATGACAAACAAAAATCCCCGAGGAACCATTCGGGGATTATTTAATTGTTAACTAGTTTGCGGTACAGTTGACTGTTGCAAAGCTACCAGTACTAGTCTGCTCTGCTACCACTTCTCCGTCTACTGTAATCTTACAGCTAATGTCCGACTTATCGTCTGCGCCGTTTGTGGCGGTGAGGGAGTAACTACTCCAGCCCTTTGTTCCTGTAACGGTCTTCGAGAATGGAAGTGTCTGTCCTGTCGCCTGTTCGGTACCGGATTGACTGTTGGTGTAGGTAGAGTAGGTGACCGTTGCATCGGTCGCGGCTCCGGTTACACTATATTCAACTGATACGGGAGTGTTTTGCTCTTCAACCGCTGACCCAACTGCAACGAAGAAAATGCCCATATACACCGTAATCATAATAATTGTCATCACAAGTGCTACACCTGACGTAATGACGCCTGCAATGGCGCGTCCCTTCGGCAACTTACCGAGCCCTACGAGTCCCAGTATGAGCCCAATAAGTGGGATGATACCCGTCGCAAAGTTCACAAAAGGAATGAAAGCTAATATAAGTCCGATAATACCGAGTGCAAGTGCGGCTGTACCCAAGCCATTAGATTGTTTTGATGCTCCTTCGCTCATACTCTCTCCTATGTTTAGATGTGTCTAAATTATAGTTCTGGGTTATTTTTTAAGCAAGCTACAAGTAAAGCGGTAATACGCTATATATAGTGTAATGTTTGTTTTTTACAACGCTATTTTTATGTTTACAGGGGTGAACGTAAGCGGTATGACGATGTTGACAAAAAAACCCACGAAAATGCTTGAAAAACCATATGTAGGGGCATATAGTCATCACTAAGCACTACATAGCGTAGTGAGTGAAACACAAACAGTTTGCAAGGAGGAACGTCTATACGCTCCAGTAGCGTTTTTCTTGCACCCCTCGAAAATAGAGGGAGAGAGACACCTGGGGAGGTGACAATTATAAATAACATGGAGTAGGGGAAATAGGGGAAATGACAAACATCTCAGTGGTTAAACGTGATGGAACACGCGAAACGTTTGACGCAAACAAGATTAACTTGGCACTTGTGAAGGCGAGCGAAGGGCTTAACGACCAAGTTGCAAAGGTTGTAGAGGTGGCTTCACAGCTTCAACTCACACTTTTTGATGGCATCACGAGCGAACAGCTTGACGAAGCGGTGATTCAGACAGCGCTCCAAAATGTTAAAGATGATCCTGACTACGACAAAATTGCAGCCCGCCTTCTTTTGAAGACATTATATAAGAAGATTCTTGGCGACTACGAATCAGCAGCCGACCTTAAGAAGATTCACGAAAAGAGCTTTGCGCCATACGTGAAAGACGGCGTGAAGGACGGCCTTCTCGACAAGCGTTTGGCTGACGGTCGTTTTGACCTTGCAAAGCTTGCAAAGGCACTCGACCCAAGCAAGGACGACCTTTCGAAGTATCTTGGCGTCATTACTAACAAAAACCGCTACGCGCTGCGCAAGGGAAGCGGCGAGCCAATCGAGGTTCCACAATTTACCCACATGCGTATTGCGATGGGGCTTTCAATTAATGCTGAAAACCCAACCGAAAGCGCCCTCGATTTCTACGAGCACATGGCGAACCTCGACTACGTTCCTGGGGGCTCAACTCGCGTGAACGCTGGTGGTGCATTCCCACAGCTTTCAAACTGTTTCCTGATTAACGTTGACGACGACATGGAGTCGATTGCACAAAGCGTACGTAACACGATGTGGATTGCAAAGGGGACTGGCGGTATTGGTATTGGTTTTACCAAACTGCGTGCAGCGGGGAGTCCTGTTAAAACCACAAACACCGAGAGTACCGGCCCTATTCCGTTCATGAAGATGATCGACACGGCACTCTTCGCAGTGAGCCGCAAGGGTAAGAAGGCTGGTGCGGCCGCAATGTACATGGAAAACTGGCACCTTAATTTCCCACAATTCCTCG
>CAMLKA010000054.1 GCA_946480535.1 uncultured Candidatus Saccharibacteria bacterium
GTTGGTGTTTCTGCTGCCGTACTTGAAACCATGACTTTCTGTGTATCAGGTGCAGTTATCGATGGTGAAAGCTGTGTGCCTACTTCAAACGGTGGTGAACTTACCGCCCCAGCAATTGAGCTTGGTGAAGATAACGGTGGCGTTACGGCTCTTAGCTCAAGCGCAATCAGTACCGGTGACATTTACACTCAGATTTCAACAAACGCAGCGAGTGGTGCAGTCGTGAATCTTCGCAGCAATGCAGATGGCTGTGGCGGTCTAATCCGAGCTGGCGCTGCTCCAGGCACATGTGACATTGAACCTGCTGATGGTACCGTCGCAGACGCAGACTTTGACGGACAAGCACTCTTTGGCATTAAGGTCACTGGCTCTGCTGACCTATCAGACGGAAACGGTGCATTTAACATCGTCGCCGCATCTGGTTACACAAGCTCAATGTTCTTGATGAACTTCGATGATCCAACCGAAGCTACTGGTGTAACAAGCCCTTACGGCGACCCAGTGCTGGATACTGCGGGTGCTCCAGCAAACAACAAGAACGCACAAATCACCTTTGGCGCAAGTATTGCTAACAATACTCCAGCCGGTCGTTACTCAGCCGACTTTAGCCTTATCGCAACCGGTAAGTTCTAAACAATCGATTGAATTTTATACAAACAGCACCCCTTGGGAACCGGGGTGCTGTTTTGTTTGTAAACGTCGTTCACAAACATAAGTACATCTGTTAGAATGGAGAGTAATTAGGTATAAGGGAAATAGAAAATGTTGGTGAATCGACAAATTTTGATGGGCGTCCGAATGGTGGTCGGCATCGCGTTAGCGATGGTATTGGTGATGAGCGTATTGGCCGCTTCTGCAAACGCGCAGACCGCTAACACCCTTAAGGTTTCTCCGGTTCGAACAGACATTACAATTAAGGCTGGCGAGAGTGGGGTTGTGCCGGTTACCGTAACGAACCTTACGGGCTCTGATGTTCTCGTGGCTGCAATCGAGAACGACTTCATTCAAGGCGATGAAAGCGGAACCCCGTCGATCATTCTCGATGCCAATGAGTATGCACCAACACACAGTCTTAAGCGTTTCATGGAGCCTCTGAGCGATGTTACGGTTCCCGCGAACGGCTCTACGGTCGTAGAGGTAAAGATTAACGTACCAGCCGACGCTCAAGCTGGTGGTTATTTCGGAGCCCTTCGTTTCGCGCCAACCACTCCAGATAGCGGCGGACAAGTTAACCTAAGTGCGAGTGTTGCTTCTCTCATTCTGCTTACCGTGCCGGGCCCAGTTACTGAACAATTAAACCTTACCGATTTTGTCCTTCAGCAAGGCGGCAAGTCGGGTACTGATTTCCGTACCGCTAATGACCTTTCGGTAATGTTTCGTTTTGAGAACAAGGGCAATATCCAACTTGGGCCATTTGGTAAGATTTCGGTAACTCAAGGTAAAAACCTCGTATACGATTACGACTTTAATCTAGAAACTCCACGCGAAGTGGTACTTCCCGACGGTGCGCGCAAGTGGGAAGTTCCCCTCAAGAATATCGGTGAATTTGGGTATTACACGGTTCACGGTACATTTACCTACGGTTCAAAAAACCAAACCATCGAGGTAGAGCGTTCTTTCTGGGTCATCCCAACTTACATGATTATTGCAGCAATCGCCCTCCTCGCTCTCCTCATCGCCGGCATCGTCTTCCTCATCTTCTGGCTCAAAGGTCGCCGCAAGCGCGCAATCCGCCGCCGTGCTGGCCGTCGCCGCTAAATAAGGCATATATAGATAAGCGAGCTCGTACATCCTACGAGCTCGCTCTCGTCTTGCAAGGGGAGTATACTAAAAGGGTAAACAAGGAGGTGTCATGCAACAGAAAATAACACCAAACTTATGGTTCAATGGCAACGCAAAAGAGGCTGCCGAGTATTATGTATCCGTCTTTCCGGACGGTAAAATTTTAAGCATTGAAAATTATCCAAATAGCCCCGAAGAAGGGCTGGCTGACTTCCAGCTTCACCTTGCGGGCCAGCCACTTACCGTTGAGTTTGAAATCCTCGGCATGAAGTTCGTAGGAATCAACGCAGGGCCTGAATTTAAGCTCTCTGAGGCGGTTTCTTTCTCAATCGACTGCGAAGACCAAGAGGAGATTGATTACTACTGGGAGAAGCTCTCAAAGGTGCCAGAAGCCGAACAATGCGGCTGGTGTAAGGATCAGTTTGGCCTCAGCTGGCAAGTGGTGCCAAAGAATATGGGTGAGCTGATGCAACGCCCAAATGCGTTTGCGAAGATGATGGAAATGAAAAAGCTCGTCATTGACGATTTTTAGGAGAACACTATGGCCGAAATTAAGACGAAACCGGGTGAGGTAGAGGTCGAGCACTTCCTTGAAGGGCTCGATGCCAAGCGGCAAGAAGAGGCTGACATTCTGATTGATATTATGGAAGATGTTTCCGGCAAGCCACCCGTCATGTGGGGTTCAAGCATTGTTGGCTTTGACCCATTTCATTACCGAAGTAAATCAGGCTCCGAGGGTACGTGGCCGCGTATTGGCTTTAGTCCACGTAAAGGAAAGATTTCTTTGTACATTACGTTTGAAGCGGAAGAATACCTGTCGCTCATTGAAGAGCTTGGCGGCAAGAATAGTATCGGCAAGGGCTGTATCTACATTCACAAGTTTGACCAAGTAGATCAATCGAAACTCCGCGAACTTATTCAACGTGGCTATGAAGATAGTTTTGACGCAACAAAAAGCATGGAAGTAACCGACTAACAAAAAACCGGCGAGAGATCGCCGGTTTTGCTTGAAGGCAGGATTACTTGCTCTTCTTGTCTTCTTTCTTCTCAGAAGTCTTCTTTTCAGGTTCGTCGTCCTTGAGGCCCTTGCGGAGTTCTTTTGCTGAAGTACCAAGGCTGCGCGCGAGCTTTGGAAGCTGAGATCCACCGAAGATAACGAGGATGATGATCAAGATAATAATGAGCTCTGGTGCACCTAGTCCAAACATGACTGTAATTTCTACTCCCTATAAATAAGTTACTACTATCGTAGCGTGAGGAAATGATAATTGCAAGAGGTGGCTACTTCTTAACGACGCCGCCGTACAGCGAGCCGCCGTAGCTTTGAGCCTTCGCTACAGGTGTGCGCGGAGGCTGTTGAGACATAGCTTTAAGAATCTGGGTCACACCGGTCGCGGCAACGGCACCGAGTCCGAGCAGCTTCAAGAAATCCTTGCGGTCCATTTCTTTTTCGAGTAATTGCGCTATGTTGGTTTTTATCATGTATACGTCCCATTTTAGAAGCATATGCAGGATTGTCAAGGGAGGCTCGCTTGCGTTAGCCTCCGGGAAGCGATACACTTTAGAAAAGTGCTTATGAATATGCAATATATAGTGGAAAA
>CAMLKA010000055.1 GCA_946480535.1 uncultured Candidatus Saccharibacteria bacterium
ACCTCCGAATTCCTTCTCTTGGCACCACCGTGCTACTGGGGTACAATGAAAGTACTAAATCGGGAGAGAAACCATGGCGGTACGTATTACAGGAGCAGGGGTGGCGCTCACGGTGGGAATTATTGTTGTAACAGGTCTAATTGTCGGAGGCTTTTTCTGGGCACGACAGACAGCCGATCAGGCGCGTCGCGATGAAGCGGTAAAGATTGCTGAAGAACAACTCAACGAGCAAAGTAACGATGAGGTTGCTTTGAATGAAGGTGACGAAAATAAGGATGAAAACCAAGGTCAGTCATCGACAAATGGGTCTGAAAACGGCACTTCATCTGAGTCTGAGGGCACGATTCCATCGACTGGAAGTGATGTGAACGAAAGTGACTCTGTGAGCGAACTCCCACAAACCGGTCCAGCCGAAACACTCGGCTCATTACTTGCACTTGGCGGCCTCTCCTTTGCCGTCACCGCTTACCTTGTATCGCGCCAAAAACTACGCGATTCGCTCTAAATTCGTCAACTGGACGTATCTGTTAATCTGAGGTATAATAGGGGTAGTCTAGAGGGAAACCCTTTCTTCCGTATGCATTCAAGCGATACTATCCAGTAAAGTGTGATGTGTACGAGAGACTCCTCGGGGAATTCTTCAAGCAATACAATTAAGGAAGGAGTCTGAAAAGACTATGGCAAAAGCCACACTAACAATGGACGAGCTTCTCGCACTCGAAGAAGCGACTCTCAAGCAAGTAACACAAGGCGAGGTAATCGACGGAAAGGTTCTTACAGTTCGTAAGCACGAAATCCTTATCGACCTCGGCCCACAAGGTATCGGCCTTGTACCACGCCGCGAGGTAGGGTTCTCACGCGCTCTTAACGAGGGTGATGAAGTATCAGCAAGTATTGTTGATCCTGAACTTGAAAACGGCTACGTTCTCCTCTCACTTCGCAAAGCTGCGAAGGACAAGGGTTGGGACGAAGTTATCGCGAAGCTCGAAAGCGGTGAAATCATCGACGTTACCCCATACGACGCCAACCGTGGTGGTCTCTTGGTGGAATACGAAGGTGTTCGTGGGTTCCTCCCAGTTTCACAACTTTCTGCTGAACACTACCCACGCGTAGGCAGCAACGATAAGGACGAAATTCTTCAACGTCTTAACGCCCTTATCAACCAAACCCTCAAGGTTCGCATCCTCGATGCAGACCGCAAGGCAAACAAGCTTATCTTCTCTGAGAAGGAAGCGGTTAAGGAAGGCCTCGCTGCTCGTTTCGAGAAGCTCAAGGTTGGTGATGCTGTAAAGGGTGTCGCTACTGGTGTTGTCGACTACGGTATCTTCGTAAACGTTGAAGGTATTGAAGGTCTCGTACACATCTCAGAAATTAGCTGGGAACGTGTAAACAACCCATCTGACTACGTAAAGGTTGGTCAAACTATCGAAGCGAAGATCATCGCTATCGACAAGGACCGCCTCTCACTCAGCATGAAGCAGCTCACTGAAGACCCATGGCTCGGTGAAGTTGATCAATTTAAGGCTGGTGAAACAGTTGAAGGTACGGTTACTCGTATTACACCATTTGGTGCATTCGTACAGATTAGCCCAGCGGTTGAAGCTCTTGTTCACGTATCTGAACTTGGCGACGGTGATGGTGCTGACCCTGAAAAGGTATTCACCCTCAACGAGCGCAAGTCATTCGTTGTCCTCGACATCGAAAAAGAGAACCGTAAGATCTCACTTGGTCTTCCTGGTTCAAAGAAAACTAAATAGTACGTTGGTATTTAGTAAATGGTACTTGGCGGCATTTCGCTGCCAAGTACCAGACACTAACTACTAACAAACCACCGAGGTGGAAAGGAACGCATCATGGCCGAGAAAGTCTTATCGATTGCCAATTCAATCACAGTAGGCGAGCTTGCTGAGGTGCTTAACTTACCGGTGACAACCCTTATTGGTGAGTTGTTCAAGAACGGTATCGCGGCGACCATTAACCAGCGTATCGACTTCGAGACGGCGACGATTATCGTTGAAGAGCTTGGGCTCGATGTCGAACTTCAGAAGAAAGAAGCAACTGCCGGTACAGAGCGCGTAAAGCGTGAAATGTCAGACAAGGCCGTTGACCGCCCACCAATCGTTGCGGTGATGGGTCACGTTGACCACGGTAAAACGAGCCTCCTCGACTCAATTTTGGGGCAGAAGGTGGTTGAAGGCGAAGCGGGTGGTATTACCCAGCACATTAGCGCCTACCAAACGGTGCGTAAGGACCGTTCAATTACATTGCTCGACACTCCTGGTCACGAAGCTTTTGCGGCGCTTCGTCAGCACGGTGCAACCCTTACTGATGTCGTGATTATCGTTGTTGCCGCCGATGACGGCGTGAAGCCACAAACTATCGAGGCGATTCGTTTTGCTCGTACGGCAAATGCAAAAATTGTTGTGGCAATCAACAAGATCGACAAAGAGGCGGCAAATCCACAACTCGTGAAGACGCAGCTTGCAACTGAACACAATTTGAACCCAGAAGAATGGGGTGGTGACACCGTCATGGTTGAAGTCAGTGCAAAGACCGGTCAAGGTATCGACAAGCTCCTCGACATGGTGCTGCTTGTTGCTGATATCGAAGAGTTGAAGGCTGAGGCCGACGTGCCATCAGAGGGTCTTGTTATTGAGGCACACATGGAAACGGGCCGCGGTGCAGTGGTTGGGCTACTGGTTGAGCAGGGTATGCTGAAGCCGGGTTCATTCCTCGTAGCTGGAACTGCCTACGGTAAGGTTCGTACGCTTCAAGACTTTGCGGGCAAGGCTATTAAAGAAGCTGGCCCTGCGACTCCTGTCACGGTGACTGGATTTAAAGAGATTCCACAATTTGGTGACATCTTTGAAGTTGTGAAGAGCGAAAAAGAAGCTCGTGCACGTGCCAATGCGGTACGTATCGAGCGCGAAGCAAGTGCGGCAAGTACGAACGTAACCGGTGCTGACCTCTTGAAGCTTATGACGCAAAAGCACGAAGCAGAAGACTTTAACGTGATTATTAAGGCCGACGTGCAGGGTTCATTGACCTCTGTTATCGATAGCCTCAAGTTGATTGAAACCGGTGGCGAGGTGTCGCTGCATATCGTCAGCAGTGGTGTTGGTAACATTACCGAAAACGACGTTCGTCTCGCGAGTGATGGCAAGACGGTGATTTACGGATTTAACGTTGACCTTCCACCGGCAGTGAAGCAACTCGCAACGCGCGAGCGTGCTGAAGTGCGTATTTACCGGGTGATTTACGAGCTGCTTGATGACGCGAAGCTTTCTATGGAAAAACTCCTTGCCCCAGAAGTTGTCGAAACCGAAGTGGGAAC
>CAMLKA010000056.1 GCA_946480535.1 uncultured Candidatus Saccharibacteria bacterium
CTCCTATGCACTCAGGTACGCCTCGAGCTCCTGTCGCAGGTACATGGCGTAGTCGGACTTCACGATGCCGGGTAGCTCGACGTTCGCGGTGAACTGATCGACATTGATGAGCCCAGCCTTCAGGGCCTCCACTTCGGGGCTTCCGAAGATGGTGCCGTGCTGGCGGTACCAGGTCTGAACGGCGATAGACGCTTCGAGCTGAGTGTCGGGGGTGCCGGTGTCGTGCCAGTCGACATCGTTCGAGAGTTTCACGACCTGAAGGTCACCGCGCTCGAGGTAGAGCTGGTTGAGATCGGAGATCTCGTACTCGCCTCGAGCCGACGGCTCCAGCGTGCGTGCGGCCTCGACGACGGAGTTGTCGTAGAAGTACACGCCCGGAATGATGAATGGGGACTTCGGCTTTTCGGGCTTCTCCTCGATGGAGATTGCCTTTCCATTCCGAATCTCCACGACACCGAAGCTCGACGCTTCCTTCAGCGGAACCTGCAGCGCGAACACTGTCGCACTGCCGCCGTTGTTGCGGGCTTCGATCATCGAATCCTTGAAGCTGTCACTGATGAAGATGTTGTCACCCAGCATGAGGGCAACACGACCAGCACCGATGAAGTCCTTGGCAACGATGAAGGCATCGGCAATGCCGCGCTGAACGGGCTGCTCGATGTACTCGATGGTGATGCCGAACTTCGCGCCGTAGCCGAAGTGCGCTACGAACAGCTCCTTCTTGCCCGGCTGGATGATGATGCCGATGCGGGTGTATCCGGCCGCGACTGCCGCAGCAATCGAGTAGTAGATACACGGCTTGTCGTACACATCGACCAGGGGCTTGGGGTAGCCGCCCGCCGTGATAGGACCGAGCCTCGTGCCGTTACCGGCTGCGAGGATAATCAATACATCTTGTGTCATGGGTTTTCTCCTGGATCCTAGAGGGTCTGTGGGGGTAAAAACGTGCGGAGTCTTCTCGCTCATCAGCATAAAGCTAAGAGCAGGAAGCTGAGACTATATTTTAACATATTTTTAAGAAGTAGTAAATTTTAACAGAGGTAAAAGATTATCCAGCAAAAACGTTTGCGATGAAACGCGAATATAAGAACAACTGAATACATGCACTCAAAACGCAGCATAGAATCAGGGCTATGCGGAGGGCCTGTTTCTTGCTCAAAAATCCGACAGCGATGAAGAGGACGATACAAGCAAGTGTGTAGCGATGAACGGAGACGACATTGCTGTTAAGGGTAAATAAGATAACAGCCAAAATACTGAATACGAAAAGTGGAACGCCGTCTTTTTTGAGCTTGTAGAGCAGATATGAGCCGGCGGCGATAATCAGCGCGATACTCGCGAGGGGTAGGGCGTAATTAATGAAAATCTCGTAATTGAGTCGCTGCTGGATGACTGCGTTGAAAATTGTGGCGATGGTCTCAAATAAGGTGGCGAAAATATTTGGGTTGAATACCTGGTAGGTCCAATCGGAGGTAGTGGAGTAGGCTTCGAACATGGCAAAAAAGTTGCCTCGTTCAAATAACAGATAGAGGCCGTAACAAATAAGGCCTATTGGTGCCAATAAGAACCAAAGAATGTTCTTATTGAGCGCCTTTTTACTATTCCATTTGTACGCACGAAGATACTCGAGTCCACACAGCGCAACGAAAAGCAGAGAAGGGAGTCTTGCTGCCGTCAATATGGCAAGGAGGAGCCCCACTGCCCACCATTTTTTCGTAAGTGCAAAGTAATAGGCCCAGAAGGCGAGGGCAATGAACAGCGCCTCGCTGTAAAAAACATGCAAAAAGAAAGCCGAAGGAAACGCGAGAAACGCAAGCACACCAACCTTTATACCCGCCGCCGGAATATTAAAGTGTTTCAAAATTCGTATAAGCGCAAGAATACCCGCCCATAGAGCGATGGTGTTGACGAAAAGCGCCAGCGCCATTTCGGGAATAAGCCCAAAGGTAAGTGTTGAAAGAGCGCTAATGACAAGCGGGAACAGCGGGTAAAACGCTGGTGCAGCCGGGCTCCCATCAAGCCCGTACGAGAACTGGACAATATGAAGATACCAACCCGCGTCCCAATGGTTCATATGCCCAAGTAGCCCTTGCCCACGGTCGAACAATACGCCCAAGAAGAGGAGGAGGACTTGCCAGACCACACTGACAAGCAGTGTCGCGAAGACGTCTGTTTTTAGAAAGCTTTTGAGCTTATTCAAGAATAGTTCCTACCTTCAAAAATCTGCAGCAACGAATCGCGCGTTACAATCGCTTCAAGCGAGGTGGCCAAGATAGGTGCAGTAGGAACGACTGAAAGTTTGTCACCCAGTACTTCTTTGAAGCGCTCCATCGGAATTGTGTCGGTCAAAATAAGCTCAGTAATAGTTGAGCCGCCAATACGCTCGAGCGCTGGGTCGGAAAGCACCCCATGAGTCGCAGCAACAACAATACTTTTCGCGCCAGATTGGCTAAGTGTATTGGTTGCGCTGACGATTGTTCCGGCTGTATCAATCATGTCGTCGATCAAAATACAGTTTTTGTCCTTCACGTCTTCGATAAAGTCTGGGTGAGTGACGCCGCCGTTTTGCTTATCGCGCTTTTTTGGCATGTGCACAACGTCGATACCAAGCGCCTCGGCGTAAATTTCAGAGGTTTTAGCGCGGCCTCCGTCGGGCGAGACGACGATATAACTATCTGGGTCAGCACTGACACGCTCTTGCAGTGCGCTGCGAATAATACCTTCGGCCGTAAGGTGATCGAATGGTCCATCAAACACGGCTTGCGTTTGCGCCGAGTGCATGTCCACACTTACGAGGCGGTCAGCACCAGTTGCTTGCAGCATATTAATCACCGCTGCGGCAGAGATTGGTTCGCGGCCAATTGCTTTGCGGTCTTGGCGCATGTAGGCCATGTAGGGCATAGCCACGGTGATTTCCCTGGCTGAGGCACGGCGAGCTGCGTCGATCATTAGGACGAGTTCGAGGAGTGCGTCGTTTACACTTCCGGTGTCACTCGCGACGAGTGATTGTACGATAAGGACGTGCTTGCCGCGGACAGAATCGGCATAGCGAAAGTAGCGTTCGCCACTTGGAAAGACTTTGATTTCGTCTTCGTGAAGCTGCACTCCCATTTTTTCTGCAATAGCGCGGGCGAGGGTTTTGTGGACGCTTCCCGACGTTAAATAGACTTTGCTGGTAAGTGGCTCAGTAAGCATGAAAAGACTCCGTTCAAATTACCTATTTATAGTACCCTAACTTGAAAGACTATATAATAGGGAAGCAATGAAGAAACTTTTAGCATTTGACCTTGATGACACGTTGGCGGTAACAAAATCAGCCATTAGTGA
>CAMLKA010000057.1 GCA_946480535.1 uncultured Candidatus Saccharibacteria bacterium
TTATGGGTGTTATCTTAAGTATTCTTTTGCACGAAGCATTCCATGTGGCACTGCATTGGGGTTCTGTCGCGAGCGTCCATATATTCCCAAGTCCGATGGCAATTATGGCGGTCGATTCATATAACGACACAGGCATGAATATTTATACTGAGGAGGCGATTGCCTACGGCATTACACTTTCGGCAATGATTGGTACTGCAGTACTTATTGGATATATAAGCGACAAAAAAGACTCCCGTACTTTTACTGAAACTGTTTTCCCTCACAACAAAGGTATGCAGAACCTCAGCAAACCAGAATTATTCGAGCTTGCTGCTCGGGTTAACTTACTGTAGCAAGTGCTCTATACTGAAGCTATGAAACACGTTGTTGTTATTGGAGGTGGCACTACTTTTGCACGGTATGAGGACTACCTAGAGTCACTCCGAACAAAAGCTGTCCGAATCGACCGCATTGCCTACACCCCAAGTTGGAAGCAGTCTCTTCAGGAGCGGCTCGGGTCAGAATATTTGGTACTGATTCCCTCTATGCCAAACACGGCCAACGCAAAATATTCTGAGTGGAAGCTCTACTTTGACAGGGTTGTTGAAGTACTAGAGGATGATTGTATTTTGGTTGGCCACTCTATGGGTGGTATTTTCCTCGCAAAATATCTTTCAGAGAATACACTGCCTGTTCGCGTAGGGGCGACAGTGCTTATTGCCGCGCCGTTTAGCGATGAAACATCGGAAGATTTAGGCCAGTTTAAGCTAGAAACACTATCTGAGCTTTTCAAGCAGCAAGCGGGCAGGGTGATTCTATTTGGCGCTCATGACGATCCGGTCATTGCCGCATCAGACTTTGAAAGGTACCAGCATGAACTGCCGAGCGCAGAAGTACATGAAGTATCAGCCCCAGACCATTATGTTCGCGCTGAATTCCCCGAACTTATTTCCGCATTGAAAACTATATAAGAACTGATATATGGCACTCACCGAAGATAAGCTACAGCAAAAGCAAGCGCAGCTGATTGAACGAACGACTAGGGCGCTCGCTATTTCGCCCGACGAGGCACGAAAGCTCCTTCGTATCAAACGACAGCAGAGTCTTCGCATTAATACGCTTAAGGCTCCACAAGAGACAACGGTTGCCCAGCTGAGAGATGCCGGTGTAACTGTTCAGCCTATTTCCTGGATAGTCGAGGGATACGAAGTACTCGATGGTCTCGATATTGTAAGAGACGGTGATATGGCAAAGAGCGGCGCGGTCTATATTCAAAATGCCGCCAGTTGGCTGCCTGTTCTTGCACTTGATGTTCGAGAGGGTGATACTGTCCTGGATGTTTGTGCTGCGCCTGGTGGAAAGACAAGTCATATTGCGCAATATGCAGGTAATAAGGCACTTATAACTGCAAATGATAACTCTCGCCCTCGCCTTCATAAACTGCAGCGTAATCTCGAACGACTCAATGTTGAAAATGTTACATTCACACTTCACGATGCCACTCGGCTTGCGCGCCACATGAAAGGCGAATCGTTCGATAAAATCCTTCTCGATGCCCCATGCAGTGGGGAGGGAATGATGACCCTTGATACAAAGAAAGATTTTGAATCATGGTCAGTGGCGCATATTAAACGCTTGCAACAGCTTCAGAAAAAACTTATTGTGCAGGCCTGGCAACTTCTTAAGCCGGGCGGAACGTTGGTGTACAGTACGTGCACGATGGCGCCGGAGGAAAACGAAGCGGTTGTCGACTACCTACTGCGTCACAACACCGACGTTCGTATTGAAAGTCTCGAGTATCTCAATATGCAATTAGATAATGCTGTGTCGCCCGTACTGAGGTGGAATGATAAGGCATACAGTGATGCATTGAAGAATGCTATTCGTCTTGCACCGAGCGCACCTGTCGAAGCCTTCTTCGTCGTGAAGCTCACCAAGGCTTTTGAAGCTTAACCGGAATGGTGCTATACTCAAAGGCATGAATCCACAAGATCAAGATCCAAATACTCCAGTACCAACGCCTGATGCTCCAAATAGCTTTCCCGAGGCAGCGCAGCGCGTTATTGATACTCCTGATACACCCGTAGCCAGTGCGGCTGTTGCTTCAGAGGCAGACGTGACGAATCAGGCGGTTAGCGCCGTGGAGTCGGAGAATCTTGTAGCCCCAGTCACTCCTACTGCGGGGGAGCCTGCTCCACTGGCACCTGTCGCTCCTGTGGCCGCTCCTCCTGTATCCGAACCTAAACAAAGTCAGCCTATCGCTCCACCTGAGCAGTCTGCAGCTTCAGTCATAGCGCCTGTGCAAGCTCCCGAGAAGAAGTCTTCAAATAAGATTGTTCTTATCGTGCTTATCGTCGTCCTGGTCGTCGCCGCTGTCGCTGCTGGATACTTTGTATGGCAGTCAATGAATACTACAGACTCAACGACACAAACGACTGAAACGACAACTTCTACCGAGCAAACAGGCGGTGATTTACCTGGCGGCGATGGAGCTGACGTCGACACACAAAGCCCTACCCAGTAACACTCGTCCCGTCATCACTCTTTTGGTATACTGTCCTATATGAAGCCTCTTACTGCTGCGAGTCCGCACGCTATCATCATGATTGGCATCCCTGGTTCCGGAAAGAGCACCTTTGCGGATCGTTTCGCTGATACATTTCAGGCCCTTATTGTGAGCCAGACAAAGCTACAGCGTGAGTATGGATTGAACCGTGAAAATGCCGAACGACTACGTGACGGCATGCTCGCTGAATTTATGAAAACAACCCGTACTCTTGTGATTGATGGCGGGCTTGACGAACGTCCTAAGCGAGAAGACATGGTGCGAAAGCTTGTTAAGGCAGGGTATCGACCGCTCATTGTGTGGGTACAGACCGATACGAATGAAGCGCATCGTCGTGCAACAAAGCCATACCCACATGGTTCTGGGCTCCAAAGTGACGACTTTGATTACCTCCTTGACCATTTTGACGCCCCTAGTGAAAAAGAGAAGATGGTGGTGATTAGTGGAAAGCATACCTACGCTTCTCAGCTAAAGATTATTCTGAAACAACTTGCAACACCCGACCACACACAGCCCAAAGTTCCTTTGAGCCCGAAAGAGCAAGTAACGAAGGTCACTGTGCGTAACCACGCTCGTAACCGAGGAACCTTCCTTCGCTAGAGGGGTACATCATGCCAACGATTAAAGACGAAGAGTTTGGCGCTATCACCGTACGAAGAAGTGCACGCGCAACCCAGGTGCGCCTTCGCGTCGCTCCTGACGGTACGCTTCGTGCCTCGATGCCGGTATATGCCCCACTTTTTCTTCTGAAGCGAC
>CAMLKA010000058.1 GCA_946480535.1 uncultured Candidatus Saccharibacteria bacterium
TGCTTCTTCGCCGCAATCTCAATATCGTACGCGGTTTTTGCAATGTGGATTCGGGTAATCTCGTTCATCGTACTCTCCTTATAATTTCTTTAATGTTGCGGTTAATTCGGCAATCTTTGCCCCCACCTTTTCAACCACTTCGTCGCCGTACTCAGTGGTTTTGTAATACTTGCGAGGCGGACCCTGCTCACTTTCTTGCCATTCGTGCGACAAAAGGCCGTCTTTTTGCAGGCGGCTCAGAAGCGGATAAATTGTTCCCTCCACGACGACCAGCTCGGCATCGCGAAGCTGCGTAATAATGTCGCTCGTATACTTTGGCTGATGTGAGCACGTCTTTAATACGCAGTACGCTAAAAACCCTTTACGAAGTTGGGTGGCGAGTTGCTCTGCGTACTCGGTACTTGAAGTATTTTCTTGTGTCATAGTTCTATGTTATACAAGGTACTATAAAAAGTCAAATCATAACGCTTTGCTTACAAAAAAATAAGTGGCGGCTCTACCAGCCGCCACCGCCTCCACCACCGCCGCCGCCACCTGAAGACCCTCCCCCACTTGAGCCACCCGAGCTCGAACTTACGCCAGCAGAATAGACTGAAGCCTGAGAGAAACTCGAAAGAGACGTCGCAAATAATGCCGCGTTGAATGCATGTGTTCCTGAATACCAATCTGGGGATGTTCCGGTTTGCTGGTAATAGTCCCCTAACCGCTTTGCCCAGTCTTGTTCTCTACCAAACAGCACTGCATATGGGAGTGTTCGTTCATATAACTTCACGAGCTCACCAGGGTTGCTTGTATCAAGTTGGTAGCCAATCTTCTCTGCCGTATCAGGGCCTTGCAGGAACTTCAAACGCTCCGCTTCAGCGGCTTTAATATACTTGTCGAGGCCGAGTACATAGCGACGAAGCCGTAGTCCGGTATCGGTTAATGGTCGGATTGAAACGGCATATATCCAAAGGAATATCGTTGCAATGACAAGCGCGAACGAAAGCGTCAGAACTGTCAGGATTGTTACGACAACCGCCCAGCGCTTAAAGAACCTACTCACTTCTGGTACTTTCTCGCGGAGCTGATATTCGTTGTTGGTAAGCGCTTTCAGCTTCGGATCATTATCGAGTGTTCGCGCGCTGTAGGACATATTATTCTTCAATGAAGATAGCGCTAAACGATCCCCCACTTTCGGAAGCCCATCAAACATATCACTTAAAATTTCTTTTTCTTCGGCCAGGAGCGGATTTAAATCGCTCGTAATCACAAGGTCGTATTCTGCGGCACGCCAGGTCGACTTTTCCTTTGTTTCAATAATAGAAATGAAACGTCGCACCGCTAAGTCGATAAGCTGGGCGCTAAAGGCATAGCTCACATGCCCTGAAATTTGTGCCGCTACCATAACGCTCGCTCCCTTTGGAGGGATGTACTCAACAGGAATTGGCTGAAGTTCTTTGCTGCGGTTTGACTTGTAAAAATACACAACGCCAAAAATGATAATAAGCGCGAGCGAAAGTGGAATTGCTATGAACTGAATAACCATCCACACCGCCACAAGCACTTCCCAAGGCGACATCGTATAACGCGCGAACGTTCCCGGCTCAAAACCAAAGGCAACCGTCACATTCTCACCTGCGCCTAAATCTTGAGCACTTGTTGTATAGACACCGCCACCTGTCGAAGAGAGCTCGCACTGGTCTGTCGCAGACGCCACGCCCACGTAACATGACGGCGTTCCGGCTTGGTGTTCAATAAGCGCACTATCAATCGTTGCTGTAATGGTGAGCTCTTCAATAGGAACCTGCCACTCGGTGCCATTTGTATCCCAGTACCATTCGTCGCGACCGGTATTTTCAAAAAACTTCGTCACGTCGCGCTGTGTGTACGTAATCGTATACACCTGCGTCCCATGCACGTATTCGTCTGGATCACCAATACGAAGCACTTTCACGCCACTACGAGTGTCGGTTGAGTACTCGCGCGCAGCACCATTGCCATCGGTAACGGAAGTAATTTCCAGACTCGTCGGGTGACCCTCGTAGGTTGTAGGAATGGCACGCTCGAGTCCGTGATTCTGATCGTAGCTCGGAAACTCGGCAGTAATTGTTTCGACTGTCTTTAGTGTTGAGTGGTTCTCGCTATCGCGCCCTACGGTATAGGCAATATCATACGAACTAATGGAAAAGTTATTCGTATTCGCCGCGAAGGAACTCGATACACCAACCCCGACAACTGCAGTAGAAGCAACTACCCCGGCAAAAATAATAAGTACACGCAACCATCGTTTCATGTACTTATCATAGCATTTGTTCTCAGGAAAAACTTAGGCAGCAATGTTGCCAAGTAGCTCTGAGACAGTAGAGGCAATCTGCCCGCTGACCGCCGCTTCATCGAGCACGGTACCATCGGGGCTAATCTCACGAGTAAAGAAGAGATTCGTCTGCTCGTCGCCAACAACCGCCTTTAGTACGCCGGCAAGTGCTTCGCGTGCCGTTGCGTGTGCCTGATGTGCACCACTTGTCCAGCCGTAGCCCACAAGGCCAACGTGCTTGCCTTCCCATTCCTTACCAATCCAGTCGATGGCATTCATCTGCACTGGGCTCATAGTGTGGTTATATTCAGGAGTTACAAACAATACGCCATCCGCCTGGTCAACAAGCTGTGTCCATTGGCGTGCAGGTTCGTTTGACGGTTCAAATTCAGGTGCTGTTGGTGAGTACGGCGCATCATAAAATGGCAAGTTCAACTCTTTAAGGTTCACGATTGTTGCCGTCGCACCCTGCTTCTCTACTTCCGCAGCAACAAGCGGCACAATCTTTTCATTCACACTGTTCGGACGGACGCTTCCGGTCACAACTAAAATCTGAGACATGTTTGTATTTCTCCCCATATCTAATAAACGTTATTTACTATACATAGTATAGCAACACGTCTATTCTTCTGCAATAGGTTCTTCAAACTTTACTTCTGGGTAGAGCGCTTTTGTGACTTCATCGTACTCTTGGCGGAGTTGCGGGAATGGCACCCCTTCTCGAGCCGTCACCCCTTCAAAGATCCAGAAGACGCGCTCACTAAAGCCCCATCCACACGCTGGTGGCATACCGTATTCGAGCATTTCAACGTAGTCGAT
>CAMLKA010000059.1 GCA_946480535.1 uncultured Candidatus Saccharibacteria bacterium
AAGCGCTGCTAGGTCGCCGTAGGTTGTTACTTTTCCAGCTGGAACTTGAGCCATATATAACTCAACCTGCGCGCGAAACTCGTTGTTATTTCGACCTGTCGTCATGAAACAAGTACTCCTCTACGTCCTGCCACGTCACACATCGCTGCATATGAGCCGGCGCTTTTTCGTTCCAGCCATACGATCCAAACAAGACTGCCTCAACGCCATATTCAATTGCGCTTTGGCAGTTCCCAATATTATCATCGATTAAATACGTCGCTCCAAGCTCGGCGCAAATCTCGCCTTTTGAGCGAGCAGTGTCATTAATACCTGGATGGAATGAGATATAAAGCGGGATTGCTGGGTCAATATGTTCATCGAGCCACTTCCTCGTTGCACCCTCCTGATACGCCGGACGCGAGGTAATAAACACGATGTCGTAGCGCGCTTTGAGTCGCTCAATAGCCGACCTCGCCCCTTCAATCACCGCAATGTCCGACTGGTCATCAGTCATCTTCTGCAGGACCATATCAAAGTTTACCTGATCCGCCAGGCCATGGCGCTCCCATATGGTGTTGTAATAACTCCAGAACTCATCGTCAGTATGATAGTCCTCAGGGCTCAAAGAACTTCCAGTCAAATCGTTCGCCCACAAGCGAATATACTCCAAGATATTCGCCAGTACCTCATCGATATCAATTGCGACGGTACTCTTTTGGATAGGCGCAGTCATAGGGTTACTTCCCGCTCTCTGCAAGCTCCACTAGGTACAGCTGCAGTTCGTCGAACGCAACCTTCACCTCACCCTCGCGTGTACGCACGCTTACTTCACGGGCTTCCTTGTCCTTGCCACCAATAATCAGCTGGACTGGAATCTTGCTTGTTGTCGCCTCGCGAATCTTCTTTCCAAGGCTTTCGTTGCGGTCATCAACCGTGAGACGAAGCTCATTGTAGCGGACCGGCGTCATAAGCACCGTATCATTCAAAAGCGCCGTAATCTCACCCACATAATCAAGCACCGTGTCGTTGATAGTAAGGATACGAATTTGCTCTGGGGCTGCCCAGAATGGGAACCAGCCCGCAGTGTGCTCAATAAACACGCTCAGGAAGCGCTCAATTGAACCAAGGAGTGCACAGTGAATCATCACTGGTTGCGCGGCATTTCCTTCGCTATCGGTGTAGCTAAGGCCAAAACGCTGTGGCTGCACAAAGTCGAGCTGAACCGTTGCCACTTGGTGCTCACGACCAATTGCGTCGGTTGCCATAAAGTCGATCTTTGGACCATAGAACGCCGCCTCACCGTCTTGCTCGAAGTATTCAAGTTCGTTCGTAATGACTGCTTGCTTGAGTTGCGCTTGGGCAGATTCCCAAAGCTCAAGATCACCAAGGTACCCCTCACCTTCATCGCGGTACGAAAGGCGTACACGGAGCTTCATGCCAATTGAACCATACAGCTCACGAGCTGATGCAAGAAGATTGTTAATTTCTTGTTCGATTTGATCAGGCCGCGCAAAGACGTGGCTGTCATCTTGAGTCAGTGAGCGAACGCGGTTAAGACCACCGAGTTCACCGGTCTTTTCATCACGGTAGTCGGTTGTTGTTTCAAGGAAGCGTACTGGCATGTCCTTATAGCTCCGTGGCGATGACGCAAAAATCTGTGTGTGGTGCGGACAGTTCATTGGCTTTAATGCGAACTCATCGCTGGTCTCTTGGCTAGTAACGAGGAACAACTCGTCGCCAAACTTAGCCCAGTGCCCAGACGCTTCGTAAAGATCTTTCTTGGTAATGTGTGGCGTCCATACCTTCTGGAATCCGTACTTCTGACGAAGCTGGTTAGAATACTGTGACATAACATCGCGCAGCACTGTACCACGAGGAGTAAAAAGCGGAAGCCCCGCACCAACGAGCGGTGATACGGTATAAAGGTCAAGCTCTTTTCCAAGCTTGCGGTGGTCACGAGTTTTCGCCTCTTCGAGCATTGCAAGGTGTTGCTCGAGCTCTTCTGGCGTTTCAAATGCCACTCCGTAAAGGCGCTGCATCTGGGCATTCTTTTCGTTTCCACGCCAGTACGCACCGGCGACACGCATGAGTTTAAACGCGCCAACCTCTTTGGTGTTTGCGACGTGAGGACCGCGACAGAGGTCCACAAACTCACCATTCTTGTAGAACGATACCTTCTCGACTGCCGCGTCGCCGTCACCGGCAAGGCCAAGCTCGTCGGCGTCGAGATCTTTTGCGACAGTAGTACCTGAGCGCTTTAGGTCATTCAGTAACTCTTCCTTGTACGGCTGCCCGTTTACCCTCGCCCATTCGATTGCTTCATCAACCGGCATTTCGAAACGCTCGAAGTCCTGCCCCTGGTTAATGATTGTACGCATCTCTTTTTCAATCTTTTTGAAATCTGATTCGGAAATTTTCAGTTCGCCAAGGTCGATATCGTAATAAAAACCATTCTCCACTACTGGACCAACGCCAAACTTTGCAGTTGGCCAAAGCTTCTTCACTGCACTTGCAGTAATGTGTGCAAGGCTGTGTCGCATAGCGTGAAGGTGTTCGTTGTTGTCGCTCATAAGGGCTCCTTTTCTTGGCTCGTCGGGCCAAATAATTAATAAAAAGAAACATGCAATGTCGGGTTTAAAATACTTAAAGCCTTCGATTGCATGTCTCGGGTCTGCTATGGTTTGTGTGCAGACGGTTCCACCGGACGTTTTACTTGTGAATCCCGTTATCGCACAGGAGACCTCCGCGGAGCTCAGTGGTTGGTTAGGCCACGTCAACGTTCAAAGGTATTATACCACCGCCCCTAATACCTTGTCTATCGACCCCTATTCTGCTACCATAAATAAAGCCTTCGCGAGAGAAATCCAGCGAAACCCCGTACGGGTCCTTAGCTCATTTGGCTAGAGCGCCACATTGACGTTGTGGAGGTGAGAGGTTCGAGCCCTCTAGGACCCACCAAATAGACACTACTGAACCCCTTTTACAGGGGTTCTTTTTGTTTACCCACATGTCTGCAGCACTTTTCCACTAGGTGCTTATCGCATCAAATGAATATCGTATATCACGTACGGTATATCCCCACGCAGTATGTTCGCTTGACAAAATATCA
>CAMLKA010000060.1 GCA_946480535.1 uncultured Candidatus Saccharibacteria bacterium
ACCGACACGACCATGGTGATTCCACTGGGTCTAGAACCGGGCGAGAAGTCAGTCATGAAACGAAAGCCAATCGACCCACAGGCGCCAATCCTTGGTAAATACATGATTAGCCGAATCATCCTCATGGCCGTCTCGATGGCGACACTCGCACTCGTACTTTACTCGGTCTACAGCCAGCAATACGGCACCGCCTATGGTCAGACTATCGTATTCGTCGCACTTGTTGCCGTACAGTGGGCAAACGCCTTCAACGCCCGCAGTACCTACGATTCGCTCTTTACAAGGCTCAAGGTATGGCACGCGCCGTTTTGGATTGGCATCAGCATTGCCGTTACCATGCAGGCCCTCGCGCTCTTTGGCCCGCTCCAAACCGCGCTTCACGTTAACCCAGTTGCAATTGGGGACATCTTCTTCGCAACCCTCATTGCATTCGCTGTAGCGGTCATCCCTGTAGAGATTCACAAGTGGATTGGACGCCGTCTCCTTCGAAAAGGCAAGAACACTCGCTAGATTCAAGCAAAAGAAAAAGCACCGCTCGCAGTCGGTGCTTTTTTATGGGGCTATTTAAATATGAGCGCGAATCGTTGCCTCAGCGTCAGCCGCTGTTTTGCAGCCAGCTCGTAGGTGAGTACGACGTCGTCTAAGATATGCTTCTTGCTCATGATACGATACTCAGCAAAGTCCAGTTACCGCCATTGTTGTCGCTCCTCAGCTGGAACTGACGCATGCCGTCTGTCATAGTGATGATTTCAGCGACATGACTCCCTGAGCGCACCAGGCAACGAAGACCGGCGTCGAGGAACTCGTAAATAGTACCGCGAAATTCCATACGGCGAGGATATGCCGCAAGGTTCTTCTTAAAGCCCATTTGAGTGATTGCTACTTGCTCATTAATGTTTACACGATTCATAGTATTCTCCTAGAGTTAGACTTTTGTGCGAGCGTGTGGTGAACGCAAAAAGGCTGAACAAATTAGATTGGTCAGCAAACGGATTTTAGGAGAGTGATTTGGAGAGGGAGCTTGGACCGTTCGACCGGGCATCCTTTTTACCAAATATCACGTTAGAATTGTGTCGATTGACAGGGGCGCTTGGCGTATTACCGTGATGGTCTCGCAGGCCAGTGTGCATGTCATCGTTTGGTGGCTTCTATGGCTATTTCCTTGAAAAGATCGAGAAAACTCGCCGTTCGATTAAGCCTGTGGGTGGAAATCCTTTCCCTTCTAAAATTTCAGGGGTGGGGAAGTACTCACATGACTGTACTTAGTATAGCGCGGGTATTAGTTGAGGCGTCAATACCTAATATTCGCAACAGGGGTAGAAAGTAAGCATAACCCTTTACTTTTAACTTATTTTATGCTATAATTGCTGAACGCGTGTGTGCTGTCTGTTAATGAAGCCTCGCGCTACATTAACAATACAGTCTACACGAACCTGTCGAACCCTCGACAGTCTTGATCCTGTCCCTACACAGAAATGAGGATCAGCATGTCCATGTCCGCACCCGAAACGCGGCGAGGTCGCCGCAAGAAGGAGAGGTTCCGCCAGAACCTGGAGCGTGGAGGCAAGGGCCTTCTCGCACTCACCCTGGCAGGAATTCTCACCCTGAGCGGTACCGCCATCGCGTCGGCGTCCGAGGAGGTCGTCGACGACACCGTCGCCACCACCACGGCCCCGACCGAGACCACTGTCGACGAGGGGGCAGCAGCCGAGGACGACTCCGCACCCGCGGAGCAGCCCGACGCCGCAACCCCCGAGTCGGAGCCGGTCACGACCCCCGACGAGACCACGGTCAACGAGCCCGAGCCCGCGGAACCGGCCGAACAGCCGGAGCCCGAGCAGGCCGCGCCGACCCAGCAGTCTCCGCCGGTCGAGTCCAGCCCGTCGGTTTCGACCCAGCGGGTCGCGCCGCAGCAGCAGAACGCCCCGGTCAACTACGGGACAATCGGCACGCTGCAGCCCAGCTCCAGCGACGCGAACAAGGCGTCGTACTGGGTGACGCGTATCCCGAACGCCATCGAGTGCTACAAGTACGAGGGCGCGGCGATGCAGAACAACGCACACGCCTACCTGACGAACGACGGCAAGACCGTCATTCTGAAGCCCTACGGCGCGGACTGGCCCGGTGACCACTGGGCCGCGCTCATCGTCAAGGCGAGCACCTGGGATGCAGTGACCCTCACTCCTTCGGCCGGCGTTCCATACGCCGCGTACGACAACAAGGAGATCAGTCACTACATCGTCTGCAAGGGGGAGACCCCCGAGCAGCCGCCGACCGATGTCTGCAAGAACATCGACGGCAACCAGGACACCGTGCCCGATGGCTACATCGGCGTCGGCGAGAAGTGCTACCTGATCCAGACCCGCCTCGAGAAGGGCGAGTGGGAAGAAGGGGCGCCCGACTGCACTGCTGGCACCGTCACCTCGACTCGCACCATCTGGACCGTCACGTTCTACGTGAAGAACGGCGAAGAGGTCGAGATCTCCCGCACCAGCGAGGAGAAGACGAAGACCCGTGACCTCACGGAGGAGGAGATCGAGAGCTGCAAGCCCGAGATCCCCGAACCCAAGGTCGAGTACACCGAATGGGTCGACGGCGAGTGGGTGTGTGGTGACACCGAGGTGACGCAGGAGCGCGCCAAGATCACCACCCCCTACAAGGCCGTTCTGGTCAGCGGCTCCACCTGGAAGATCGTCGAGGACACGGAGAACGCCGTCACCGTGACGGAGACCCAGACTCGTCCGCTGACGGAGGAGGAGATCGAGAGCTGCAAGCCCGAGATCCCCGAACCCAAGGTCGAGT
>CAMLKA010000061.1 GCA_946480535.1 uncultured Candidatus Saccharibacteria bacterium
GACGAACGACGCGTCCCACAAGACGGTCGCTTCAAGACACTCGTCAACGGTCGCCAGTACGCACTTCGTGTCAGTACCCTGCCAATCGCCGATGGTGAGAAGATTGTTATGCGTATTCTCGACGAGTCAAACCAGGCCGTCACGCTCGAGCAGCTCGGCTATTGGGGTAAGGCGCTGGAAGATATTACCCGTGAGATGCACGAACCAAACGGTATTGTTCTTATGACCGGACCAACCGGTTCTGGTAAGTCGACCAGTCTCTTTAGTATCTTGACCATTCTTAATAGCCCGAACGTTAACATCTCCACTCTTGAAGACCCGGTTGAATATAAAATCCCCGGTGTTAACCAAACGCAAACAAATGTAAAAGCCGGTATGACCTACGCCAACGGACTCCGCGCCCTCCTCCGTCAAGACCCGAACATCATCATGGTTGGTGAGGTCCGTGACGGTGAAACCGCCGGGCTGGCTATTCAGGCTGCTCTTACCGGACACATGGTGTTTAGTACCCTTCACACCAATAACGCCGCAACTACCCTTCCGCGTCTGCTTGATATGGGTATTGAGCCCTTCCTTATTTCAAGTACCATCCGTGCCGTTGTTGGACAGCGCCTGATCCGTCGCCTTCACAAAGATTCACGCCAAAGCTACACGCCAACCGAAGATGAACTCAACGAGGTTGCAAAAATGTTCGGCCTTACGAGCCCCGAGGCATGGCGTTCCATTCACGAACTCGAAAAGCAAGCTAAGTCGAATGGGCTTGGTGGCGACACACCACTCAGTACCGACGAGAACGGCATTAAGACGCTCTGGCGTGCCGACAGTAACTTCACCGACGATGACGTACGCGAAGGCTACCGCGGCCGTATTGGTATTTACGAAGTGCTGTACAACTCACTGCCTATTCAGAAGCTCATTATGGCTCACGCTACGAGTGAAGAAATCCAAACCCAAGCGGTACGCGAAGGCATGATTACTATGCAAATCGACGGCCTCATTAAAGCACTCCGCGGCGAAACAACGATTGAAGAAGTGCTAAGGGTAAGTAGGGAATAAGGCATGGCACGATTTTCTTATGTTGCTGCTGACACACAAAATAACGTTGTAAAAGGCAAAACCGACCTCCCCGATCGCGCAAGCGTGATTACCGCCCTCGCTAAGCAGGGTCTGCGTCCAGTCAGCATTAAAAAGCTAAAGGAATCAAAGTCTTCATTCGACTTTGACCACTTGTTCGAATCGACACACGTCAAACAAGACCAACTGGTTGCCTTTACTCGTCAGCTCAGCGCCATGATTAGCGCCGGCGTTCCACTGCTTCGCTCACTCACCTCTATTCAAAAGCACGCCGAAGACAAAGCGCTCCAAAAAATCCTGGCCGACATCGTGAAAGATGTCGAAGGTGGTATGCCAATGGGTGACGCGCTGGCAAAGCACCCCGACACCTTTAACGACATTTACGTAAACATGGTGCGCGCCGGTGAAGCTGCTGGTATTCTTGATGAAATCTTGAAGCGTCTTGCGGGGCAGCTCGAAAAGGCGTCGGCAATGCGTAAGAAAATTAAAAGTGCCATGACCTACCCAATGGTGCTGCTTGGCATTACCGTCCTCGCCTTCTTCGGACTGATGCTCTTTGTGGTGCCGCAAATTGGTAAAATTCTTCAAGACCTTGGCGGTCCGGACGCCGAGCTACCATTGATTACCCAAATCATGCTTGGTATTAGTGGCTTTATTGTGAACTTTTGGTTTATTGTCTTCCCTGTTCTGATTGGTGGTATCGTTGGGCTTGTTATGTACGTTCGGAAATCACCGAAGGGTCGCCGCCAGTTTGATACCATCGCCCTGAAAATCCCAGCAGTCAGCACGATTGTTCGAAAAGTCTGTGTGGCCCGCTTCGCCCGCACCTTCTCGGCCCTCATGGGTGCCGGTGTGGCAGTCCTTGAGGCACTCGACGTGACATCACGCGCCGTGGGTAACGTCCTTTTTGAAGAGAGCCTTCAGCAGGCAGCTATTGAGGTTAAGAACGGAAAATCACTTTCATCGGTCATTGAAAAGAATGAACTCTTCCCTTCAATCGTCGCGCAAATGCTCGCTGTCGGTGAAGAGACCGGACAAACCGATACGGTGCTTATTAAGGTTGCCGACTTCTATGAAGAAGAAGTCGACCTCGCAATCGACGGTATTAGCTCGATTATTGAGCCCGTCATGATTGTGGTGATGGGTGGTATGGTTGGACTGATCGCCGCCAGTGTGATGACACCGATTGCTGGGCTTTCTCAGAACATTAAATAGTAGTCCTGCTTATGCTATAATACGTCTAGTAATTACATCAGTGGGCATATGTCAAAATTCTTCTACAAAGACAAACCGATTATTGGACTTGATATCAGTAGCACTGGTATCAAATTAATGTCTATTGATTCTAAAAAATGGCTCGTCAGCGGCTATGGCTCTGCCGACCTTGACCCTTTGAAGATGAAAGAAGGTATGGAGCTTGAAGAAAGCACTTTCCTCACTGATAACATCAAATCTCTTCTTGCTGAAAAGATTATCGGTTCTATCTCGAGTAACCGCGTCGCGATTACCGTGCCGACAGCTCGAAGCTATACCCGAACTTTTACCCTTCCCTCTTCGGCCGAAAAGACACTCGACGAAGCAGTCATGCTCGAAGCCGAGCAATACATCCCAATTCCCGTCTCAACCCTTTACATCGACTATCAAATCATTGAACGAAGCCGCAAGACAAT
>CAMLKA010000062.1 GCA_946480535.1 uncultured Candidatus Saccharibacteria bacterium
AGTACAGTGCACCCCGTAGTCCATTCCCAGCGGCGACCACGTCAGCGTCGACGACGCGCAGGCCGTGAACGCTCTTGTCACCGTTGCTGACGTACTCTTCGAGTTTCGCCATGAATGGGTCGCGGATGCGCTCGAATGCTTCGAGCGAGAACTTCGTGGTCAGGCTGACCGTATCGGTTTGGCCCGGCGCGCGGCCGAACACGACAGGCTGGCACTCTCGAAGAAGGTCTTCGAGGGTCTCAGCATCAGAAGTGGAGAGACTCATCGTCCTTCCTTTCAAGGTTCGTCAGGCACTGCCCGAATTGCTCCACCCTGAAGCAACGGACTTACTATAAAGAAATATAAGCGAGAGAGCAATCATAAGCTGTGCGCGGGTCCCTAAAAATAAAGCAGCCTCGGCGGACGCTCCCAGCTCTTTCGAGGGGGGGGTCCGCCGAGGCGGGTGCTGGTATGCCAGCGGGAGCTACGCGCGGAACGCGGGCTTCTTCTTCGCGCCATAGAAGGGCTTCTTCTGCAAAGACTGCACGAGTGCGATGGTCGCGAAGATGAGCATGTCGTACAGCGCGTGTGCGATGATTGCGGCCAGCAGGCCGTAGGTGAACATCAGGCAGAACATGACCATGCCGATGAACCAGGCGTTGATCATGTTGAAGGTGCCGCCTTGGTGAGCCTCGCGGAACTTACCATTGGCGCTGACGATAGCAGCCCCCACAACCCAACTTGCTGGGTAGAAGAGGAAGTCGTGCAGTGCGCCGAGAGTCATGAGGTCCGCGATGGGAAGCAGCCAGTACTCGTAGAGCCAGTGAAGCAATCCCATCTGCCCGGGGATGAACCCAAACAGCAACCAGTTGATGAACGGAAGTGTGATCATCAGAACTGAGAAGCGCAGCCAGCGATACTCGAGTTCTTCGAACACACCAGCGTTCAAGCTGATCCAGCCACCCAGCAGAAAGATGCCGCCCACCATGTCTTTCTGATAGCGCATCTCACCCTTGACGGTGTAAATGACGCAGATAACCAGCGTGGCTGCAATCGCCCAGGCGAAGATGAACCAGACCGAGGCGAGGCCTTCGACGAGGTTGTCGTTGACGATCCAGAGGTCACCGATAGTGAAGAGCGCGTACTCTCCCCAGAAGATCCAGAGCCCGCCCAAGAGAGCGAGCATGATCAGGACACGCTTGATGTACATGATCGTCACTGCAAGCAGATATTCCATGAAATGCTCCCTTAGGTGTGGGCCGTAGTCGAAAAAGGAAAGTGCGCTCAGCTGGTTAAGCGAGAGAAAAAACCATGTATATTATACCAAAAAATTGTAAAAAAGTCAATGTTACGTCGAATCCTTATCCAAGAAAAAAGTCCACCACAAGGTGAACTACTTTCTTGGCGGGCCCGACCGGATTCGAACCGGCGATCTCCTCCGTGACAGGGAGGCGTGATAGGCCAGCTTCACTACGAGCCCACGTAGATGAGTGCAACTTTCGCTGCGGCTTACGGCCTATAAGCTCAAATGATAATAGCATTTTTAAAGGGGATAGGCAATACCCCTTAGGGCGTATATCCTGCCAAGAAATCGCTGAGTGCTTATGCTATACTGTGCTTATGAAAAGGTGGGTGCAAAAACAAACAGGCTTTACTATTGTTGAGCTCCTTATAGTGGTAGTGGTGATCGCAATTCTTGCTGCTATTACTATCGTTGCCTATAACGGTATTCAGAATCGCGCAAAGGCGAGCGCCCTTCAATCGGCGGTCAGTCAGGCGGCGAAAAAGGTTGCTCAAGAAAAGACTTTGAACGCCGATACATTGCCAGCATCGCTTGGTGCTATCGGCATAACCGACACACCATCAACGCAATATGCCTATTTCGGAGTAACAAACGGCAGCTCCAAGGAGTACTGCGTATCTGCGCAAACTCCAAACGCACCGGCTACTGCAGTTGCATTTACCAGTAGTACGGGAGGGACGACGAGCGGAACATGTATTACGAATCGCGTCGCAAACCCAAGCGTAGAGACGGCTTCAACGGGATGGGGACTTTCTGTGAACAGCTCTACATCTTCACGTTCAGCGGCTGCTGCGCTCGTGGGGACACAGGGGATTACGAGCACAACCTCGAGTGCATCAGATTCGGGGGTGCAGATTCCTGTATCGGGCACACTGACGGCGGGTACGGCGTACACTGCAAGCTTTAGGATTAAAGCTGTTACCGCGGGGAGTTATTCGTTGTCAGTTCAGAACACTGCCGGCTCCTCTTCGAGGTATACGCAGGTTCTATCAGCGGGGGAGGAAGCGACCTTCCGTTATACCTGGACGCCAAGCGCTAGCGGAGCGGTGGCTTTTTATGCACTTCGTCAGGGTGGACAGAGCGGTACGGCGACATTTTATATTGACGGTGCAGTGCTTGTAGAGGGGTCGACG
Source organism: uncultured Candidatus Saccharibacteria bacterium (assembly GCA_946480535.1). The sequence continues at coordinate 2,416 of CAMLKA010000062.1, forward strand.
GGCTACACCTACGGAGCTCAAGGCGAGACTGGGTGGGTATGGACGGGCACAGAGAATGCCTCATCGTCGGTTGGCCCTGCGACAACACTTTAAACAAGTCTACTCTTTGCTCAGTTCCTCATGGTATAATTGCTTAGGTATAAACAAGGGTGTACACGCCGTTATAGCTCAGCTGGTAGAGCAACAC
>CAMLKA010000063.1 GCA_946480535.1 uncultured Candidatus Saccharibacteria bacterium
TACGGCTTCTGGCGGTTCATGCCCAATCGTGTCCTGGACCGCACGGCTCAGGCGATTGGACATGCTCCTCCAGATGACCCTGCCCAGCGCTATCGCTCGATCGTGATCGTTGGCGCGTCGTTCGGTGGCCGGCTCGCAGCCGACCTCTCCGTTGTGCTGCAGACGCAGTACGGCTGGAAGCCTTCGGAGATCAAGCTGATCATGGTCGATACCCCCTGCGAGAACAACTCGTTCCAGACGCCGGGCCTCACCCTGTCGCTCATCCTGCGGCGTGTCTACATCGGACCGCTCGTAAGCCTAGCGGTCGCACCTCTGCTCAAGCGGGGGCTCGTACCCCCTTACGAGGTCGATATGGACCCCGAGGTTGACTTCGCCGAGACCAAGCGTAAGACGGTCGAGCGTATGGCGAAGTTCCGCCTGTCGGGCATCTGTGACCAGCAGCGGTACCTGGCAGACAACAGTGTCCAGTGGACAATGGGGCTTGCCGAGCTGGAGATCGTGTACCTCTGGTGCGCCTACCACAACATCACGGTGGTTCAACCCGCCGCAATGCGCAAGGTGCAGCTGTACACTCGAGGGAAAGGCAGCCACTTCTCGTGGCTCGCCGTCCCCTCGCCCCACTGCGGCTTCGCACAAATGCCGCTGACGTGGAGTGAGACCTTCCTTGAAGTTCTCAGCGAAGTGCCGTCGCACCGATTCAACCACAACTGAAGAGCTACAGGCCTCGGATTACTCCGAGGCCTGTAGAATTTTCAGAACAATGAACGGTAGTGTTTAACCGACAGAAACAACAGTATAGTTGATGTCGCCCTTAGGTGTGGTGATTGTTACCTTGTCATCAACCTTCTTGCCGTACAGCGCCATACCGATTGGAGATTCGTTGCTCACTTTACCTTCAAGTGGGTCAGCTTCAACGGGACCAACGATGGTGTAAACAACTTTCTTTGCACCGGTCTTAAGCTCGACACGGCTACCGAGTCCAATCGTACTCTTCTTTGATGCCTTGATAATTTCGGCGTTAGTAACGATTTCTTCAATCTCAGCAATACGAGTCTCAAGAAGGCCCTGCTCTTCACGAGCGGCATCGTATTCAGCGTTTTCGCTAAGGTCACCGAAGTCACGGGCGTTTGAAATCTTGTCAGCTACTTCACCACGACGAGACTTCAATTCAGCCAATTCAGTTTCGAGTTCTTTTTTACCCTCAGCGGTAATTTGATAATGTTTCTTCATAGTATTAATCCTTTACAAAAACTAATTCCGTCTTATTCGCGGAACCCCCCACGCTATATATAGCGTAGGGGGCGTGTATCAAACCTCTAATTATGCTATTTTAGCAAGTACTTCATCGAGTGTCAACAGCTCTGTCTCACCCCCGTTACGGCGGGTAAACTCGAGCCTGCCTTCCTCGAGAAGACGTTCGCTAATGGTAACACGGTATGGAAGTCCGAGCAACTCAGCATCGGCAAACTTCGCGCCCGGACGTTCATCACGGTCATCAAACAGTACCGTCACCCCTGCAGCTTGCAGCTTTTCATACAGCTCGGTCGCCTGCTCTGCCACGTTGCCAATACTCACAAGATACACCTTATACGGCGCAATGCTCTCTGGCCAAATAAGCCCCTTTTCATCACTGAGCTTCTCAGCAATCACGCCCATAACACGCGTAATACCAATGCCGTATGATCCCATAAAGATTGAGCTCACCTTGCCTTCGGCGTCGGTATACTTCAAGCCCATCTCATCTGTCTTCTGGCTGCCGAAGTTGAAGATATTTCCTACTTCAGCCGTCTTTACCTGCTCAAGCTCATCACGAGAAATACCGAGCTCAGCAACAGCATCGTCAATCACCTCTTCGTTGACCGCAATATTCTTTTCACGGTGGAGGTAAATAACATCTTCACCGGCGTCACAAATTGTCTGGAACTCGTGGCTAAACTTCGTGAATGCACCGCCGCTCGCAAACGTTACGTAGGTGTCGTCGCCAATGCCAAGTCGTTCATAGACGCGCTTGTATGCCTCAATAGTCTTCTCGTAGTAGGCATCGAGTTCTTCCTTAGAACCGTGCAATGAGTACATGTCTTTCATAACAAACTCACGTCCGCGCATAATACCGCTTTTGGCACGAAGTTCGTTGCGCATCTTTGTCTGGAACTGGTACAAGCTAATCGGCAGGTCGCGGTAACTATGGACGTAATTCTTTACCATCTCAACGATTGGCTCCTCATGGCTCCATCCGAGCCCGAGCTCAGTGTCGTCCTTGAGCTTGGTCTTAAACCATACATCAACCACATCGTCGCTCCAGCGTGTCGTCTTTTCCCAGACTTCCTTGCGCTGCAACCCGGTCATAATAAGCTCATTGCTATCAATGGCATTCATTTCTTCGCGCACAATCTGCTTAATATTCTCGAGCACCTTCAGCCCAAGTGGTAAGTACGCGTAGACGCCGGCCATTTCTTTATACACATACCCCGCACGAATCAAGAGCTGCGCATTCTTGGCAACTTCGTCGGCTGGAGCATTTTTCAACGTTTTTGTGAATAATTTTGTAACTCGCATAACCCTCCTATTGTACTA
>CAMLKA010000064.1 GCA_946480535.1 uncultured Candidatus Saccharibacteria bacterium
ATGAGGTCGTACGATTTTCCGCCCTTCACAAATACCGTGTGGTACCGCTCGCCTTCATACGACATGTTGTAGGTAAACGCGTTTACGCCAGCTACTTTTGTATCGGTCACATTCTTAGCAGCACCATTGGCAAACTTCGAGGCTTCATCTTTTAGTTCAGCAAGAGTTTGGGTTGTCGTGTTTTCGTGGACCAATACCTCCGCACCGGACTTCAAGCCCATACCAATCTCTGGCTCCCAGTCATCGGTTTTGACGTAGGCATAGTACACGTCTGGGTTTTGATCGTTGTAGTAGAGCTGCTCAACCCGCCAGCCTTCAGTTGGATATTCAAATGAGTAGGTGCCGTTTTTGAAAAGTTTATTATTGATTGGCTGATCTTCGGTTTCTTCTGTTTGAGATGTGGTTGCCTGTTGGGTAGTATCGTCTTTTGGAGCAAGGTAGTTGTTCCAAATAATGTAGCCGAGAAGGCCAAGGATGGCGACAACGAGAATAATGATAATAACGACATGTGCACTGCCCTGTTGCTTTGAAGAATGCGTAATCATAAGCGAATTATACCAGAAAGACGCAGGCATGCCCGCGTCTTATCTCACCTAGATTATTAGAGGTTATTTAACTTCTTCGTTTCCAATTGCTTGGTTAATTCGAGTTGAAGAATCGGTCTTTTCCGTTCCACCGGCGTCAAAAATCATCTCGATATTGTAGCGGCTACAGACATCGGCTTCTGGTACGGCTTTTGCAGAATCGCGGTCGCCACCGTTGGCGAACACAAGCTCGTCACCTGGGTGCTGCTGGGCAACCATTTCAAGCGTCTTGATGATTGCCGGGTCTTCATCGATAGAAAGCACCACTTGGTCGACACCCTTCAAAGCGCGCATCAAGCGAAGGCGGTTCTTCTCGTCGAGAATGATCTTACCCTTTTTAAGTAATTGCTGTTTGTCGTTGTTTACGATAACGATGAGTTGGTCCCCAAGTGCTGCCGCAGCCTCGATCATGTCGAGGTGTCCACCATGCAGGGGGTTGAAATATCCACTGACTATAACTGTTTTCATGTATATTACTGTATCATTTTCGGGCACCTTGGGCGAGTGGAGGGAGCTATTTCCAGAGGTTAAGAGCGCACCTTATTCGTTTTGTACCTGCGCTGAAGAATCGATCTTTATATTAATTGAAGACTGGGTGGAATCATTCGAAGATCCACTGGACTGCGATGATATATTAATTCGAGTTGAGCCATTTTCGGTGTGAATTTCCTTGTGTATTGATTCGTTCTTCGATACATCAATCGGTGCGCCATTCACCCGAACCTGAACATTGGAATCTGTCGAGCTGGTCTCGCCTTGTTGAGTAGTCTCCGCTGAAGTACCATCCGAACCCGCTGAGTCGTTGAGGGCTTCCAGATCCGTAGGTATGCTTTCTACCTGTGCGTCAATATACATATCCGTCTCCTCTGGGGATGATACGATTACCGAAGACTCATTTGCACCTGCGCGATTCGTCACGTATATACCAATGATCAGCGTTGCAACAATAAGGACTGCTAATCCTACCCCTATGAGCAATTTTTTCTTCCGATTTGCTTCCGCTATACCGTGCATACATACCCCCTTATACCCATCTGTACGTATTTATCATAGGGTAGATGGAGGTGGAGCGTATATGAGAATTCTCATATACCGCACAGGTTATTCATTCATAAAAATAAGCGTCCCATTTTACTCCAAAAATATAAGCATATTCAATATACATTGTATATAATACATCAGATTTTTGCCTCTGTTTTTCGCGTAGTGTAGGCTGCGGTTGTATTGACCCTATATGCATATCAACATATGATGATACTTGTGCTTGAAATAGTGGTGAGAGACTTATGTGAGGGCACGACCCACATCGCCTACTAATAAATTATTAATACCCGATGTGTTTATAAGGAGATAAATGAAAACCAATTTAGTATTTGCGACGCTCGGCGTCTCAGCTACGCTTTTGCTTGGAAATAGCCCAGCAACTGGCCTAGCAATCACTTCCCCCGCTACTCAAGCGGTTGAAAAAGTGGAAGTAAAAGCTCCGGAAGTAAAAACCGAAGCTAAAGAAGAAGTAAAAGAAGAGCCTCAGCCCCCTGTCGAAAAAGTTGTGACAGTAGAAAAGGGTGACACGCTTCAAGAAATCGCAGCAGAGAACAACACCACCTACGTTCGCCTGTTTAATGCGAACCCTTCAATCGCCAACCCAGACGCGATTAGTGTCGGTGACCAAGTGACGATTCCAGCGGAAGATAAAGAGCTTGAAGATCGTTTTTCAAAGCTCGCTCCGGCAGCACCGGTAGCTACTTCAAACAAATCAGTTGTGCGTAAGAGTGTATCAGGTGGTTCACGTAGCTACAGCACCGGTAACGGTATGTGGTGTACAGATTACGTTCACTCGAAGCGCCCAGACGTGCCAATTTACGGTAATGCCGGCTATAGCTGGTTGAGTGCCGCAAAGGCTGACGGTAAGGCAACTGGCTCTACCCCACGCCCAGGCGCGATTGCTGT
>CAMLKA010000065.1 GCA_946480535.1 uncultured Candidatus Saccharibacteria bacterium
TCGTATATCACGTACGGTATATCCCCACGCAGTATGTTCGCTTGACAAAATATCATGCTTATGCTAATATAGAACCATGAGTAACACTCAACAGATTAAAACCAACAATACCAATGTAACCGCACCCCAGAAGACAACATCCCTCCAGAGGTTCAATCTCGGGTTCGAGTACAATAAGACGCTTCAAGAAATTAAACGAGAAGTACGGATGAGGACCATTTAGTCCCTCACCCATCCCCTACTAGTAGGTTCAGTCTGGACAACGTAAAACCCCGCTCTTACGCGGGGTTTTACTTTTGATACATATGGTTACTTCTGTGATTCAGGGTGCTCGATATCAAGCTCGCTCACACGAGTCGGTTCATTCTTGTCGGCAGCATGCTTCAGTGCTTCGCGTGACGCCACGGTTGCCTTATTGGTAACATCAAACTTTGTCAGATACCGTCCAAAGAAGAGGCGTGCCTGGGCGTTCAGGGCTGCGAACGACAGGAAGCCAATCGCGGTAAGTGGCATAAGGAGCCACTGTGCGAGCATCCAGAAGTTACGACTCCGCTTGTAGCGCTCTGGGCGTGGCGGAAGAAGCTTGAATGATAGATAGACCATCACGATAATACCGACGAGCGCGATCCTTTGGAAAATCGAAATCGTGTCAGGCAATTGGTGCGCCACGACATCCCGGTACGCTTCACTGTTAATAAGAAGTGGGATCCAACCTCCTACGGCAACAATAATTGATACAGAGGCAGCCGTGACATAGCCATCGAGCCCGCGGATAAACCACACGAACCCTGGCCAAAACGGTACCGTACGCTTCTTCGTAAAGATACGCTCGGCAACATAGGGAACATCCGAGGCGCCGTACATCCAACGACGAAGTTGAATAAACTGTGCTTTAAAAGTCTTCGGGTAGGTGTTATCGAGTACGGCGTCTTGATAGATCGGGATATATAGCGGGTGCACCGAGTACTTACCATTAAAGTAGAAGTAGCTGCGCCAGAACTGATGCCCGTCTTCTACTACCGTACGAGTGCTCCAAAAGTTCATTTCCACCAAAGCATCCATTGGCTGTGAGTGCGAGGCGAAGTTACGCATAATATGAGGGCGCATTGAACTAATAATGTTCCAAAAGGTATTACCCGTTGCGACCACGCGCATTGGTGCTGGGACGTCCCAAATATTGTTCAGGAAGAGGGCGATTGGTTGGTACGCCAAGTGCTTGCGGTCTTCGTTCACAATATATTCGTACGTTGCATAATCAAAGTATGCATGGTGTGGACGGTTGTCGGAGTCGAGTGTCGTAAGGAGTACATTTTTGTATTCAATCCCCTTTTCGTCGAGCCACCCCTGGATAAACTTACCGGCAAAGGTAATGTTACCACCCTTACCCACCACTTCATTTGGAAGGTCACGAGGGTGTTTCACAATTTGGAACGTCATAAAGCTATTTTTGTACTCTTCGGCGAGACGCTTCGCGGTGTGTTCAATATCGTCACCACCTCGCTCTTCGTAGGCCAACACCACAATCAACTTCTTATGGTCGTAGCTTGTGCGCGTCAAAGATCGCACCGTTGGCTCAATCACCTCGTAGGCTTCGTTATAGGCAGCAATAATAACGACGTTGTACATATCAGAAGGCTTTGGATAACTTCCTGACTCATCGGCACCCACAAGACGAAGGTTCTCGATATGCTGCTGAATACCAAACCCTTCTGGCTTCGCGTGAACATGACGCTCGTATGACTCTTTGGCGGTTTCGAGTTCAGCCAAACGGTGCGCCCAGTTCACCCGCTGCGCCTTCACGAGGCGGCCATGCCCGGCAAGCGTATGGTATACAATCCCCACTGCTCGCACCAACAGTACAATAATAATGAGCATAAGGTAAATCGCCGCCAAGAGTGGTGATACGAGTGACAATACAATAAGAAGAACAAAAGCCCCGTAGCTAATGATTGCCGGGACCATCTCAAAGAAACGATAAAATTTAGTACGCTTTCCTAGTGGCAACTCGAGGTCGTCGATATACTTTGGCATGTGCCGTGCCTATACCGGTGACCAAACGTTGATAATAGAAATCGCAGTGATCCAGGCAAAAATGATAATACCGATACCGAACCACGCAAACATGATGGCAAGCGGGTGCCCCTTTGTAATGTAGAGCTTAATGGCAATTGCCACATGCATAAAGGCAACCAGTACCGCGAAACCAACGAAGCTCAAGAGATAGAACCATTGGTCGCGGTAGAGGTGTGTCACTCCAAATGCCGTGTAGTGCGTTACCAACTGAAGGTCGCTTGGACGGACCGTCAAAAGGATATAGACAATAAAAGCGATAGAAAGAAGAACAAGAATTATACTCAACGTCGTAAGATACCGGTTGGTAACCAGTTCTTTCAGTGAGTGAATGAAGTTGTTCTTTAGCATATGAATATGGAGCCGTTATCCGGGATTGAACCGGAGACCTACACGTTACGAATGTGTTGCTCTACCAGCTGAGCTATAACGGCGTGTACACCCTTGTTTATACCTAAG
>CAMLKA010000066.1 GCA_946480535.1 uncultured Candidatus Saccharibacteria bacterium
ACGGAGGAGGAGATCGAGAGCTGCAAGCCCGAGATCCCCGAACCCAAGGTCGAGTACACCGAATGGGTCGACGGCGAGTGGGTGTGTGGTGACACCGAGGTGACGCAGGAGCGCGCCAAGATCACCACCCCCTACAAGGCCGTTCTGGTCAGCGGCTCCACCTGGGAGATCGTCGAGGACACCGAGAACATCACGGCGCTCCTCGAAGACCAGACCCGCCCGCTCACCGACGAAGAGCTCGCCACCTGCCCGGTGACCGAGCCCCCGACAGAGGAGCCTCTGGTGACGACCCCGCCGGCCACCAAGCCGCCGGCACCGGTCGTGCCCACGACGAACACCGTTCGTCCGGGTGCGACGGGTGACATCGCGGCCGGGAACACGGCAGCGCTCAGCTTCACCCTTATGGGTCTGCTGGCCGCAGCAGTCGCCGCCACCACGGTGATCATGGTTCGTCGTCGCCCCGCAGGCGACAAGCAGTAGACGCGCTCCACTCGCTTCATGCGAGATAAGGCACACTTGTCGCATATAGTGGCGACTCGCGTGTAACAGGCGTCCTCGGCCACGGTTTTTCCGTGACCGAGGACGCCTCTTTAATTTCCAGCTATTATCTGTGTCATAATAAATGAATATACTATGAAACGCCTTGCCGACTATTCACAAAACTTCCTCCGTTCGCCTAAATTAGTCGAGTCGCTTATTGCGAACAGCAATTTAAAGAAAGATGACACTGTGTATGATATTGGAGCGGGGAGTGGTGTTATTTCATCGGCACTCGCGAAAAAAGTCGCAAAAGTTGTCGCAATTGAGTTTGATCCACGCGCCGGAAAAATTCTCATTGGCAACATGAAAGAGTACCCGAACGTCTCAGTTAAAATTGGCGATGTCATGAAAATGAATTTTCCAACAACTCCTTATAAGGTTTTTGCGAACATTCCGTTTCATCTCAGCTCACCAATTGTTCAAAGATTCATCAATTCTCCAATGTCACCAGAAGCCGCATATCTTATCGTGCAAAAACAATTTGGACGTAAACTTATTGCTACCGACACGACTCACTTTACCGGACAGCTCGGTATGCTGCTGGGCGCCGAATATAAAGTAAAGATTATTAAAAGCCTTCGCAAAACCGACTTCTGGCCGCATCCAGCCGTCGATACCGTATGTATTGAAATGATTAAACGCCCTCAGCCATTAGTGCCAAAAAACCGCCTCAGTGGATACTCGCAATTTACGATTCAATGTTTTTCAGACCCTAAAAAGCTGGCCAAAATGCCTCTTGGCGTCATTGGGCAAGCGGCCGGCGTATCACCATCGCGACTGTCACTCGACCAATGGATACTCCTCTTCAATAGTCAGAAAATCTACTAAGTGGTACACTTTAAGCTATGACACAGGATGAAGCCAGCACAACAATCGCGGCCGTAATCGTTTTTCTCATTTTTTTCATCGATCTTATTGTGCGTGTTTGGCTCCTCGTCTACATTCCTAAAAACCGTAAACCGACCGCAGCAACCGCTTGGCTGTTGCTTATTTATATCATTCCACTCCTTGGCACCATGCTCTTCTTTACAATTGGAAGCACGAAACTCTCTCGGCGGCGCCGGTACAACCAGCAGCAAATCATGGCAATGTTCAAGCAATATTCAAAGAACCTGCGCAATGCCGGCTTGATTGCACGCATTAAAGAACCGTATAACTACAAAGCAAAGCTCGCCGAATCACTGACCGATATGGCGCCCACAGTAGGCAATACCGTCAAAATCCTAAGCGGCTACGATGACCTCATTCACAAAATGACTATGAACATTCATCAAGCCAAAGAGTATGTCTACGTGGAGTTCTTTGCTATTGCCCTCGACACTTCAACCGAAGCCTTCTTTAAAGCCATGGAAAACGCCGTGAAGAGGGGGGTAAAGGTGTACGTCCTCTTCGACTACCTTGGATCAAAAAAATACCCTAATTACAAAGGTATGAAAAAGCGCCTCACTGAAATTGGTGTTCACTGGCACCCCATGCTACCACTCACACTTCGGCTATCAAAGTACAACCGCCCCGACCTACGCAACCACCGTAAAATTGTGGTGATTGATAATACCGACGCCTACATTGGCTCCCTCAATCTGATCGATAAAACCTACCACCGAAAAGACGACATTAGTTACATTGAGCTCGTCGCACACTTCCAAGGCCCGACCGTCAACGAGGCCGCAGCAGTATTTGCCAGCGACTGGTACTGCGAGTCAAACGAAATTTTACGAGACTTTATGACAAACTCAATCCCGTCTGCAAAGGGCGCGCAAATTGCGCAAATTATCCCAAGTGGCCCAGGGTATGCCTACGAGAATAATCTTAAATTCTTCGTATCGCTTATTCATAGTGCCGAGAAATCAGTTACAATTACAAACCCGTATCTTGTTCCGGACGAATCACTGCTCAACGCGCTTCTATCAGCGTCGCTTCGTGGCGTGAAAGTTTCCATCCTCAACTCCGAAGCGATGGACCAATGGATGGT